>JANWHA010000088.1 GCA_025450635.1 Croceibacterium sp.
A
Source organism: Croceibacterium sp. (assembly GCA_025450635.1). Taxonomy (GTDB): domain Bacteria; phylum Pseudomonadota; class Alphaproteobacteria; order Sphingomonadales; family Sphingomonadaceae; genus Croceibacterium_B. The sequence continues at coordinate 2 of JANWHA010000088.1, forward strand.
GCGCGCCGTTGGCGCCGTTGCGCCCGTCGACGCGATAGCCGCCGGCGGCGGTCGTCTTCACCGGGATCACCACGGTGTTGTGCGTCGTCACGACCGGTGAGCCGTAATGCGTCAGCAGCTCACCGCTTGACGCGTATTGTGGCGCCAGGTCGACGGCCGTGGACCACCCGATTCGCACAAGGTCCTGCGAGGCGATCGCGCTCACCGCCGTGTGCTGCGGATCGTGGCCGTAGCCGAACCAGGCGGGGCCGTTGACGGGTGGCGGCGTCGGCGTCGGTGTAGGCGTCGGTGTGGGTGCCGGCGTGGGCGACCCGCCCCCGCCGCCACATGCGGCGAGCGCGGCGGTTGAGGAAAGCATCATCAACGCGTTGCGACGCGAAACGCGGTGAGAAGTAGGGCGAGAGGGAGGGAGGCGGCGATGGCTCATGGCGATGTTTTCATACTCATTCATTCGCTGAAACACATCCGGGTGCACGATTTTTTGCTGCAAAATTCGGTGCAAAATCCATCGTTCGCCGCCAAAAAGGTCGGCTCGCCGCGCGACCGAAAAGGAGACCATCACGATCATGCGACCACCGTCCACCACGAAGCTGGCCATGAATGCACCGAAGCGGGCGACCGTGAAGCACTTCCTCCTCACTTACACCCTCGCGCCCGGCTACCTCGAGCGACGTGCGGCCTTCCGCACCGCGCACCTCGCCTGGGCGCGGGCGGCGGTCGAGCGCGGCGAACTGCTGCTCGGCGGCGCGGTCGCCGGGATGGGCGGTGAAGCGCCGGAACAAGCCCTGCTTCTCTTCGCCGGCGAGGATGCGGGCGCGGCCGAGGCTTTCGCACGGGCCGATCCCTACGTGGCGAACGGCCTCGTCACCGCATGGCGCGTGCTCGAGTGGGTGACGGTCGTTGGCGATGGCGCGGCGCAGCCGGTCGCCTGAGGCGGCAATTCGGACAGGTGCGGAGTGATTGGCGCAGCGCCGCGCGACAAGCTAGACAGGTTTTATGCAACGGCGGAATCGCACAGGTGCGGGCGAGCCGGGGAAATGAGTTGGTGCACGAGGACTCGCCGATGACGACGGCACTGCCTGGTGGTCTGCATTCGCGGCGCAAGCTGCGCGTGGCGCTGTTCTCGGGCAATTACAACTGTCTGGCCGACGGCGCGAACCAGGCGCTCAACCGCCTGGTCGCGCATCTGCTGCGGCGCGGGCTCGAAGTGCGGGTCTATTCGCCGGTCGTCGCGCATCCGGCCTTCGAACCGGCGGGTGAGCTGATCGGCGTCAGGTCGATCCCGTTCCCTGGGCGCGGCGACTATCGCCTGGCGCTGGGCCTGCCGGCGGCGACGCGGCGGGACCTGGACGCCTTCGCGCCCGACATCGTCCATGTCTCCGCGCCCGATATCCTGGGTCGCCGCGCGCAAGGCTATGCCAGGGATCGGGCGATCCCGCTCGTCGCCAGCCTGCACACGCGTTTCGAGACATATTTCGCCTTCTACCGCCTCGGCTTCATCCGCGGCATCATCGAGCGCTACCTGCAGCGCTTCTATCGCCGCTGCGACCTGGTTCTCGCGCCCAACCGCCCCATCGCGCGGATGCTCGAAGCGGACGGTGTCGATTGCGCGCGCATCGCCATCTGGAGCCGCGGGGTGGACCGGGTGAAGTTCGATCCGGCGCGCCGCAGCCCCGCCTGGCGCCAGGCCCGCGGAATCGGCGACGACGAGGTGGCGGCGCTGTTCTTCGGCCGGCTGGTGCGCGAGAAGGGCATCGCCGACTTCGCCGCCGCGGTCACTCGCGCCAAGCTGCCGAACCTGCGCCCCGTGATCGTCGGCGATGGCCCCGCGCGCGGCGAGTTCGAGCGTTTGCTGCCCCGAGCGGTTTTCGCCGGTCACCTCACGGGCGAGGATCTGGGCGAAGCGGTAGCGAGCGCCGACCTGCTGCTCAACCCAAGCTCCACCGAAGCGTTCGGCAACGTCAACCTCGAGGCGATGGCGGCGGGGCTCGCGGTGGTGAGCGCCGACGCGCCGAGCAGCCGCGAGCTGATCGACGACGGCCGCACCGGTCTGCTGGTGCCGCCGGGTGACGTCGCGGGCTACGCAGCCGCGCTCGCCAAGCTGGCGGCCGATGCGCGGCTGCGTGCCCGGCTCGGCCAGGCCGCGCGCGCCGAAAGCGCCAGCTATGATTGGGATGCGGCGCTCGACAAGGTCGTGGATGCGTATCGCGCGCTGCTCGTGGCGACGCCTGCCGGCGAGGCAGAGGCTCGGTCGTCAAGCCGGACGGTCGCAGCGTAGCGGAACACGGCGCCGACGCGCCGGTTGAGAGTTTGCGCAAGCGAGGAGGATACCGGATGCCGCGCTGCCCTGCCATTGCCGCCGCCGTTGTGCTTACCTTCGCCTTATGCGCCTGCGGCGAGGCCGGCGATCCCGACCGGGAGACCGCCGGACAGGAGCAGGCCGACGCGTTCTCGCACCAGCCGGCCACGGCGCCCGCGCAAACCGCTCAAGCCTTCGCCGGCTCGGTCGCCGCGGAAAATGCTTACGAAATCGCCGCGGCCAAACTTGCCCAGCAGAAGAGCGGCAACGACGAAGTGAAAAGGTTCGCTGCGCAGATGATCCAGGACCACACCGTCGTCAGGAACGAGCTGCGCGACGCGCTCAAGCAAACGCAGCGGGTAACGGGCGAACCGCGAATGACCACGCTGCGGCAGCAAGCGCTGGATAAGCTGCGCAACGCCGGGGGGAACTTCGATAACGCCTACGCGAAGGACGAGATCGCCGCGCAAGAGCAGGCGTTGTCCGCCTTGCGCGATTATGCCGACAACGGGATGGATCCGGCGCTCAGCGAGTTCGCCGCCGATGCCACGAACCTCGCCGCCGATGACCTGACGCTGGCGCGTGCGCTTCCCTGAGCGCCTCGATGCTTGCCCCGGGCAGGCGCCGCCAGGACGTCGCCGGCGATCGTCTGGCCGTGCCGATCACCAGATGGCCGGAAGGTTTCCGTCCGCGGTGCGAGGTTCGGCGCTTGGCGCGGCGGGGGATGCGGGCGGCGAAAGGATCGCGGCCTTCGAGCCTTCCGCCGGGCTTTGGCTGTCGATCGACGTTGAGCGCGCTTGATCGGCCGCGTTCGCGGCGGCGTCGCCGGCGGCATCGGCGGCCGCCTCGGCGGCAGATTTGTCGTCCGTGCCTTTTCCGTATTCGCGCGAAGCCCGCCGGCCCAGCGCGGCGTCGCGCGCGCTGACCTCGGCCTCTAGTTGGGCGACGGACGGCATTGGCGCTGGCTTGTACTCCGGCCAGCCCGCAAAGCTCGGGCCTTGCCAGCCGGTAATTTCCCTGTCGCTCCCGGTCATTCGATCGTCGAGGTATGGCGGGTAGCTATATCCGCCGGAGTCATAGCTGGCATCCTCTGGCGAAGCGTCGGCCACCGGGGTTCCGGATCGGTCGCCATGAGATCCGAACAGCGATTGCAAGCCGTCGTCGGGGTGCTGCGTCAACACCGGGCGCGCGTATTGCCCGCCGAGCGCGCCCAGCAGCAGGCCGGCCGGAAGGATCAACAACAGCGGCTTCCAGGCTTGCACAGGCACGTTGCTCCCAATGCAACTTACATGAGCCAACACACGTGCCCTTCCGCCGTTCCGGCGCGTGAGCTTTACGCAAGGGTTTCGCGCGGCCGGAAGGGGCTCTACATAGCCTAGCATGATCCGTCCGACCCTGGCAGCAACATCTGCCGCGCTTGCTCTCTTGCTGTCGGCCTGCAGCGGCAACTCGTCCGCCCCCGGCTCGGGCACGAAGACTTTCAACGCGGAAGACACGCAGACCTTCGCCGGAATCGGCCCGGACGAGGTCGTGCATTTCACGGGCACGGAGCCGTTCTGGAGCGGACAGGCAGCCGGTGGCTCACTGGCTTACGCCACGCCCGACGACCAGAAGGGTGCCACGATCGCCGTTTCGCGCTTCGCCGGTCGCAACGGCTTGTCGTTTTCCGGCGATTTCGGTGGCATGCCCTTCGTGCTGGCGGTCACCCCCGGCAAGTGCAGCGATGGGATGAGCGACCGCAGCTATCCGTACGCGGTGACGCTGCAGGTCAAGGGCGAGCAGCGCGAGGGCTGCGCCTGGACCGACAAGCAGCCGTTCACAGCGGAGCAGCATCCATGAGCGAGACGACAACCACGCTACGCCAGCCGGCGCTGTACATCCCCCACGGCGGCGGCCCCTGCTTCTTCATGCCGGACCCGCAGGGAACGTGGCGCGGGATGGAGAGCTATCTCAAGGGCCTCGCCGCAACATTGCCGGCCAAGCCGAAGGCAATCCTGATTGTCTCGGGCCACTGGGAGGAACCTGCCTTCACCTTTACCGGCTCGGAGGATCATCCTGGCCTGATCTTCGATTATTACGGCTTTCCCCCGGAGACTTACCGTCTGAGCTGGCCCGCGCCCGGCGCCCCGTGGCTCGCCGAGCGAGGTCGGCAATTGGTCGAGGCGGCAGGCCTGCCCGCGGCAATCGACCCTGCGCGGGGGTTCGACCACGGCGTGTTCGTCCCGCTCAAGGTGGCCTTTCCCGATGCCGATATCCCGGTCGTGCAGATGAGCCTGCACGCCTCGCTCGATCCGGCGCTGCACGTCGCGGCGGGCCATGCGCTGGCGCCGCTGCGCGACGAAGGCGTGCTGATTATCGGTTCGGGCATGAGCTTCCATAACCTGCGCGTATTCGGCGATCCGCGCGTTCGCGAACCGTCTGCGCAGTTCGACCGCTGGCTGGTCGATGCGGCCGAAGCTCCCGCCGGCGAGCGCGCGGCCCTGCTGGCCGACTGGCAAGAAGCGCCGTGGGCGCGGTTGTGCCATCCGCGCGAGGAGCACTTGCTGCCGCTGATGGTAGCCGCCGGCGCCTCGGACGAACCCGGCCGTCAAGACTTCGGCGAAGTGGTGCTCGGCGGCGCGGTGTCCGGCTTCCGCTTCGCCTGAGCTATTCCATCAGCGCGAGCGGCTGAGGCAGCCTGGCGAGCAATTCCTCGCTGAATTCGGCGGCGAGGTGGAAGAAGGCCATTCTCGTGACCGCGTCAGACCGGTTCTCCCACGCATGGTCGGTGCCGCGCTGGACCACTACCGAGCCCGGGCCGAGGACGGTTTCGCCATCGTCCAGCACCAGCACCACCTCGCCTTCGATCACCACCGCATAATCGAGCGTGCGCGTGCGGTGCATCACGGTGCGCTTGCCGCCCATGCTCGGCGGGTAGATTTCGATGATGCGCATCAGGTGCCCTGTCGCCGGCATGATCGCGAACGGTCTGGCGGTCGGCTCGGCGGCGGGTTGCGAGGTGAGCGTGGGAACAGCTTCGGGCGTGTTCCAGATCTCGATGAAATCGGCGCCAACCGCCTCTCCCTGCATCGGATGGTTCTGGGAAGGCAGGCCGTCGGACAATTTGACCGAACGGCCGTCCGCATCGTGGCCCGTGACCACCCGCCTTGCCTTCGCCGCCATTCTCCCCTCCGTCTTCGCTGCTTCCCCGCACGATAGGGCTGCGGTCCGGCGGCAGCAATCCGCGTCGTCGGCGCGGCTGCTGGCTGTTGCGAAGGCGCGCCAAGGCCCCTAGGCTTCGCCGAGGAGAACACGCTCACGATGCTCGAACACGTCCCCGCCTGGCTCGGCAAGGCGCTGAAGAATGTCCGGGCTGGGCACGGCAAACTGACGATCGCGCGTCTCGGCGGCGATGAATTGCTGAACAAGGGCGAGTTCAGGCTGACGTCGGCCGCGTTTCTTGACGGCGCCCCGCTCGACCCCTGCTTCACCGCCGACGAGGAGGACGCGGTCGCGCCGCCACTTGAATGGACCGCGCCACCTCCCGGCACGCAGGAGCTGGCGATTGTCGTCGAGGATCCGGACGCGCCGAGCCCCGAGCCGTTCTGCCATTGGCTGGTTTGGGGCTTGGCCCCGCAGGCGGGCAAGCTGCTCGAAGGCGAAGCGCCGCCGCGCACGGGGAAGAATTCCTTCGGCAACTCCGATTGGCTGCTGCCCGACCCGCCGACCGGGCACGGCGCCCACGACTACGTTTTCCAGATTTTCGCCCTCGATCTGCCGCTCGCCTTGATGCCCGGTGCCGGCCGGAAAGAGCTTGTCGCCGAAATGGATGGACATGTGCTTGCGGCCGCTGTCATCACCGGAACATACGCAAGAAACGAAAATGGGGATGATTTCGGAGAGGAGTGGGACGAAAGCGCCGATATCGATTAAGAGGACGAACCGAATCTCTAGCCTGGAAAGGATGGGCCCATGGCCAAGAATAATGCATTGCAAAAACCTGTAAACCTCTCGCCGCAGCTCGAGGCGGTCGTGGGCAAGGGCCCGCTGACTCGCGCCCAGGTCACCAGCAAGGTGTGGGACCACATCAAGGCCAACGGCTTGCAGGACAAGACCGACCGCCGGATGATCAATCCCGACGCCAAGCTCGGCCAGGTGGTCGGCGGCGATCAGATCTCGATGTTCAAGATGACCGGGGCCGTTTCCAAGCACATGAGCTGAACGAACGCCAAGCCGATCGAATTCGCGCGGGCGGGGCTGCCGGGAGCAGTTCCGCCCGCTGCTATTTCGGATATACGAAAAGTTCACGCATCTGGAAATTGACTTGTCGCAAGGCGAGCCTAAGTGGCATGGTGCAAGGAAAGGCGCGCTCATGCACGGCGGCGCCACTCCAAGAGGAAAGGCCACGCACCCATGGCAACCATCGTCGGCGGCATAGCCACCTCGCACACCCCGACCATCGCCTTCGCTAAGGACGCGAACAAGTTCGAAGACCCGGTGTGGAAGCCGATCTTCGAAGGCTATGAGCCGGTCCAGCAGTGGTTTCGCGATAAGCAGCCGGACGTGCTGGTCTACATCTACAACGACCACATGACCGCGTTCTTCGAGCATTACAGCCACTTCGCACTCGGCGTCGGCGAGCAGTTCGGCCCCGCGGACGAGGGCGGCGGCCCGCGCGACATCCCGGCGATCAAGGGCGACCCCAAATTCGCCCAGCACGTCGCCAAGGCGATGGTCGCCGACGAGTTCGACCTGAGCTACTTCCAGGGCCGCAATCTCGATCACGGCGCGTTCTCGCCATTGAGCGTGATGCTCGACTACGATGCCGATGGTTGGGCGACCAAGCTCCTGCCGATCGTCTGCGGCGTGCTGACCGTGCCGCTGCCCTCCGCCCGACGCTTCTGGAAGTTCGGCCGCAGCTTGCGCCGCGCGATCCAGAGCTACCCCGAGGACATCAAGGTGGCCATCGCGGGCACCGGCGGCCTTTCCCACCAGGTCCACGGCGAGCGCAATGGCTTCAACAACACCGAATGGGACATGGAATTCATGGACCGGCTGGTGAACCACCCGGAAAGCCTGCTCGACTACCCGATCCACGAGCTCGCCCGGCTCGGCGGCTGGGAAGGCGCCGAGGTGGTCATGTGGCTGATGATGCGCGGCGCGCTCTCGGAAGAGGTCGAGTGCACTCACCAGGCCTATTTCCTGCCCTCTATGACCCCGATCGCAACGATGATCCTCGAGGAAAAGCCCGAGCCCGCGCCGCCCGAGAGCGACGAAGCCTTCCGCCAGCGGATGGAATGGGACTGGCAGGGCGCCGCCGCCCTCGACGGAACCTATCCCTTCACCATCGAGCGTAGCGTGAAGGGCTTCCGGATAAATCACTTCCTGCACTCGCTGACCGATCCGAAAGTGCGCCAGGCGTTCCGCGAGGACGAGAACGCCTGCCTCGCCGCGGCCGACCTGACCGACGAGGAGCGCGAGCTGATCCGGAGCCGCGACTGGATCGGCATGATCCGCTATGGGGTGATCTTCTTCATGCTCGAAAAGCTCGGCGCGGTGACCGGCGTCGGCAACATCCACATCTACGCCGCGATGAAGGGCATGAGCGTCGAGGATTTCCAGAAGACCCGCAACGCCGCGATCACCTACGGCGTCGGCGGCAAGGAGAAATAGGGCTTCGCTTCACGGGGGGCAGTTGGATGAGCATCGAGCCGGCCAAGGCGCCCGCACGGGGTGAATCGCCGATGAGCAAGAGCAGGCTCGAGCTGTTCAGCGACGGCGTGTTCGCGATCGTGCTCACCCTGCTCGTGCTTAACCTGAAGGTGCCCGCCAGTCATGGACTGGCGGCCTTGCAGGACATCCTGCCCGCCCTCGTGGTCCACGCCGCCAGCTTCTTCCTCGTCGGTGTGCTGTGGATGGTCCATCATGGCTCGCTCGCCCGTGTTGACACGATCTCCAACCGGTCGCTGTTCTACAACCTGCTCATCCTGTTCTGGGTAACGCTGCTGCCGTTCGCGGCCGAGAACGCCGCCGACCGTCCGCTGGAGCCGCTCGGTGCCAGCCTGATAGCGTTTTGCTGCGGCGCATACCTCGTGTCGTTCCTGGCCTTTCGCCTGAGCGTCCATTCGACGATCGACGACATGCCCGAAATGCAGCGCTGGCGCCGTCGGAGGCTGATCCTCGTCTACGCGATGATCGTCGGGAACTTTGCGTGTGCGGCGCTGGCCTGGCTTTCGCCCTGGATCGGCTACGCCGCCGCCGTGACGACTGTCCTGCTCTATCTCACTCTCCGCAGCCCGCCGGAGGCGGTGCAGGATTTCATCGGCAAGGCGGCCTCGGCTGAAGCGGAAGAAACGGCAGCCGTCGAAGCACCCTAGGCCACTCGGCGTTCCCATTTGATCTCGAGCAGGTCCTGCACCTCGGCCGCCGGCACCGGCTTCGAAAACAGGTAGCCCTGCACCGTGGTGCAGCCGTGGGCGCGCAGGGCTTCGACTTGCGCCGGCTCCTCGACCCCTTCGGCGGTCGTCTCCATGTCGAGCGCGGCGGCGAGGTCGGTGATCGCCTTGACCACCGCACTGGCTTCGGCCTCGTTGAGCAGCTCGATGATGAACGAGCGGTCGATCTTGATCTTGTCGAACGGGAACTTGCGCAAGTAGCTCAGCGACGAGAACCCGGTGCCGAAATCGTCGAGCGCGATGCGCACGCCGATCTGCTTCAGCCCGTGGAGGATCTCGCGCACGCTGTCGCTGTATTCGAGGAACAGCGATTCGGTGATCTCGACCTCCAGCCGGTCCGCCGCCAGGCCCGAATTGGCGAGCGTCTGGAAGACCAGGTTGGCGATGCCCGAGGTGGCGAATTGCACGGTCGAGAAGTTGACCGCGACGCGGATGTCATCGGGCCAGGTCATCGCCTGGCGGCACGCTTCCTTCAGCACCCATTCGCCGATCGGGACGATCAGACCGGTTTCCTCGGCGATGGGGATGAAGTCGAGCGGGGAGACCAGGCCTTTTTGGGGATGGTTCCAGCGGATCAGCGCCTCGAACGCGGAGATGCGGTTCTTGGCGAGATCGAACAGCGGCTGGAAGTAAAGCTCGAACTCGCCGCGGGCGATCGCGTTGTGGAGGTCCATCTCGACCGCCCGCCGGTTGTTGGCGTCGGCGTCGAGGTCGGGCGTGAACCGGCGATGGCGGCCGCGGCCGGCGGCCTTGGCGGCATGGAGCGCGAGGTCGGCGTGCTTGACGAGATCGTCGGCGTCGAGCGCATCGCCCGGCGCCTCGGCGATGCCGATGCTGGCGCCGGCGCGCAGGAAATGGCCCGCCACGGACGCAGGCTGGGCGAGAGTTTCGATCAACGCGGGCGCCAGCCGCTCGGCTTCGGCCCCGTCGCCATCGACCAGCAGGCAGAACTCGTCGCCGCCGGTGCGGGCGACGAAACGGCCCTGCGCGCTCTCGACCAGACGCTGGGCGACCAGCTTCAGCAATTGGTCGCCGACGCGGTGGCCAAGCGTGTCGTTGACCATCTTGAAGTTGTCGAGGTCGAGGCACAGCACGGCCAGGGCGTGGCCATGCTGGCCGATGGCCGCGAGGCGTCGATCGAGTTCCTCGCGTAACTGCAGACGGTTGGGCAAGTCGGTCAGGGCATCGTGATAGGCCATATGGCGGATGCGGTTCTCGCGGCTGACGATCTCGGCCGACATCGTGTTGAAGCTGCCGGTGAGCGCGCCGATCTCATCTTTGGAGACGACCGGGACGCTGGTCCGTTCGCCCCGCTCCAGCGCCTTTGCCGCCTCTTCGAGCGCGACGATCGGACGGACGATGCGGCGTGCGACCCGCGTGCTGGCGAAAGCCACGGCAATCAGGCCGATCAGCCCGGCGATCACCACCGCCAGCCGCAGCGGATCGTATTCGGCAAGCGCGTCGGCGATCGAGAAGTTGAGCAGCAACGCGGTGTTGGCGACGCCGTCGGACGAACCGAGAGGTCGCGCGAGGACCATGTTGCCGGCCATTCGACCCGAAAGGTCAGCCGGCTCGCCTTGGCCCGCCGGCTTCATCCGCTTCAGCAGCGCGACGATTCCGCCGTCGTTTATCGGCCGGTCGGACTGGTCATAGACCCAGCGGCCAGCCTCCGTGCGGCGAACGACGGCGGCCGTCACCGGCACGGCGGAAAGCCCGCTCAGCTCCTTCATTTCGCCCGCATCGATCCGGCGGCCGAGCACCAGCCAGCCGATCAGCGCCGGGGCCCTGATCTCCGCGGCGACGGCTTGGTAAGTCGTGCCGTTGATCCTCAGGGCGCCCGAATGCCATCCGGAGTCGAGCTCATCCCACAGCTCCTCGTCATAGGGCGAATCCTGATCGGGCCGCATTCCTACGACGCGCCCATCGTATTTGACGATGAAGGCGTTGGGCAGATCGATGCGCGCGGCGATGTTGCTCAGCGCCGAGCGGATGGTGGCGTCGTCGTCGGTGGCGACCGCTTCGCGAAAGCCGAAATCCAGCGCGAGGGGCCGCGCGACACTGTCGAGTTCCTGCGAACGCATCGACCAGATGCGGTCGATCACCCTGGCGCTCGAGGTCAGTTCGGAGCGTACCTTGTGATCGGCGTTGCTGGCGATCGCCCACTGCAGGCTCGCCGCAACCAGCAGCATGACCAGCCCGAACGTCGCCGAATAGAGCGCCGTGATCCGCGATTCGAGCGAGCGGAAGCGAAACAGCATCTCAGTAATCGTGGTTCATCGGCGCCGGCTGGCGCAGCTTGATCGATACCGGAACCGTGGGGGCTCCGCCCGCGGGCACGGCCAGATTCAACTGGTTCGACGGCGCTCGCAAATGCGGGTGCCACACGTGCAGGGTCACGGCGCCGTCGGGCGCCCCATGCAGCACCGCGCGGCCATCCGGGCCAGTCTTCACGGCGAACGGCGTCGCCACCACCTGGACGAACGCCTGCATGGTATCGTGGATGTTGCAGCCCAGCGCGACCACACCCGGCTTGTCGAATACCACCGAGCGCGTCTCGCCCTGCCCGAACAGCTTCAACTCGAAGGTCTTGGCTGGCGAAAACGAATAGACGTGGTGCCGAAACGGATCGCGGTTGGTGAACTCGATCGTCGATCCGACCGGGACGACCAGGACGAACGGCGCAAACATGGTGTTCTTCTGGTCGATGCGGAAATGCCCGGGGGGCGGGGCGCGGCCCGGAGTGTCGAGAATGGCAACCGCGTCCTCAACTGGGTGCCCGCCCGCGTCCTTGACCAGAACGGTGATGTCGCGCGCCTGGGCCGCCCCGGTCAAGCCGAGGCCGAGCGCAGCGAAGGCGAGGAGAAGGCGGGAGAAATCGCTCATCGCATCAGAATCCGAGCCTTAGTGAGGTTTGCAGCTGCGTCTGGTTCTGTTCGGCGGCGATTGCGGCGTTCGTCACCCGCGCCGGGCGATCGCTCTCGACGTGCAGCAATTCGACGATCGCGTCGGCGAAATGGGTCAGCGGATGCTTGTAGGCGAGCATCGTCGACCACCCGTGCTCGTTGTTGTTGTCGCTGGCGACGAAGCTGTTGTCGTGGGTCTTGAACCAGTCACCGCGCGCGGTGAGCTTGCCGCCGCCGAACTCCCGGCTCAACAGCAGGTAGGCCGCGGCGAAATCCACATCGGCGGGATAGCCATAGGGCGTTTGCGGCCCGACTTGCGTGTTGCCCCACAGCACCTGCGCCTTGGCAACCGTACGCGCACCGAGGGAAGCCATCGCGCCGGCGTTCCAGAAGCGGGTGCGCCAGGCCGTCTGCAGGTCGTAGCTGGACAAGCGATCGCCGCGATTGTCGTAGCGGAACAGATTGACGCTGACCGGCCACGGGGTCTGCCAATCGATCCGGGCATAATAGCCCGCGCGGCCGTCTACTTCCCAGAAGGGATTGGTGATCTGATCCTGGTACGCGGTCTTCGACGGGCTGAGCGGAGGGAGCGGGAAGTGGCCCCACACGGTCATCCGCATGTCGTGCAGGGCCCAACCCCGGTAGCTTAGCAGCGTGCCGGCCATGTCGTCGTGCTCGAACACCGCCGCGGTGAGCGCGAATTGTTGGCCAGCGAAGCGATGCTCGAGCTTGCCCTCGAAGGCGAGCACTTTCACTTCCTCGCTGACCCAGCTGTTCACCGCGGATGGCGTGATGCTGTCCGTCACTTGCCAGGTGGAACCGCCGTGCTCTTCCGAGATGGGCGGCCAAAACGCACCGGCGCGGGCTGAGAAGCGGGTCGGGGCGGGACCGGAGCGGTAGCTCAGGAACGCTTCGTTGAGATCGATGGCGGTCGATTGCCCCGCTTGATGCGTGACGCTGACGAGACCCGAAAGATTGAAAGAGAACTGCGGTTTCCAGGCGAGATCGGCCGAAGCGACTTGCGCGCGAGCCTTGGTCTCACCGTCATCGCCTCCGTAGCGCAGCTTGCCGAAGCCGCCGTCGAGCCACGAGGTTTCGCCGCCCGCGACACTGCCGCGCAAGTCGATGCTGCCGTCGAATGCTTGCGGGCCGAGCACATCGTTGGCCTGCGCGAATGCCGGGGCCGGCCACGCCAGCGCCATCGAGAGCGCCGCCAGGGCGCACAGCCCGGCGCAAGTGCATTTGCCCCGCATGCGGCGCGCGATAGCGGTTCATGGTGAACATTTCGGAAAGAATAAATCCGCCCCGATCACCTATGGCTCGACTGAATAGGCGGAGATCGCGGGGGATTAGCCCCGCAGGAGGTCGTCGTACGAATTGGGATCCGCCGTGTCCGACGGCGCGCCGACGATGATCGAGATCGTGCCGTCGGGAGCGATTTCGACCCGGTAGGATTCAAGCCCCGCCTGTTTGGCCGCGGCAATCGCACGTTTTATGTCGGATTGCCGCCAGCGTCCTTTGTCACCGCTTTCGCCGCGGCTCGGAGGGTGGGGGCCCTCATCAGGCACGAGCGCGAATGGTCCGATCGTCCGCGCGTGGCCAACCAAGGGCCACCGGCGCAGCACCTGCGCCTTGATTTGTATCGGAACCATGCACCTCCCCCGGCATGGGAGCCCGGATAGCCACGGCTAAACGACCCCTCCTTTCCAGAATGCGCCGCAGCGCTCCTGGCTGTTTTCCCCTAACGCCGTGATCATGCCTTGAGACAAATCAACGGGCAAGCAGTCTTGAGACAATTTGCGACATTTTTGCGTTTGAACTGCGCCGTGGCATGGCCTCTTACCTAACGATCGTTAGCATTTGCGGCTGCTCGGACGTGCCCCCACCCACCAACGCGAGCGGCAACGCCAGTCGCGGCGACGAGACCGCGCTCAGGCTTGTCGCTCGGTTCCAGCGCGCCGTTCAGCGGCGAGACCGGTCCGAGATCGTCGACCGCTTGCGCGAGCTCGTCGCCCTGCGGGCGCCGTTGGCTGACCAATGGCTGCAGCTTTCCTTGATGAGCGTCGATCTGGGTGAGATCGGCCTCGTCCGCCAGGCGATCGATCTTTATGTGGAGAGCTTCGGTGGAAGCCCGGCCGCGCTCCACAGGAAGATCGGCATCCTTGCCCGCATCGGCGCATTCGACGAAGCCCTGGCGCTGGCGCGGGCAATGCCGGTGACCGAGCCCGATCCGTTCTCCTATGCGCTTTCGCGGGGCGCCGCGGCCATAAACGCCGGTGAGCCGGAAGAAGCCCGGCAGTGGCTTGGCGAGGCGATACGGATGCGACCCAACTCCGGATCGGCGTGGCACTCGATCGCGCAACTGGTCGACTTCGCCGACGAGCCTGCGCTCGCAAGCCAGGCGATCGCCGCCGAAGCGGAAATGCGCGGCGCGCCGCCAGCCGAACGTGCGCTGTATCATTACGCGCTGAGCAAGGCCTACGTCGCGCAAGGCGAGCACGCGCGCGCCTTTGCGGCAGCCGCACGCGCGGCGAGCGAAACCAAGGCGCTCTTTCCTTACGATCGCCGAGTGGACCGGCAGACCGCGGTCGAAGCGGTGGCGGGCTATGATCCGGGGCGGATAGCATCGATCGCGCGACAGCAGAGCGAGCCGACCGGCCGGTCAGTCTTCGTCATGGGTTCGCCGCGGTCCGGGACAACCTTAATCGAGCAGGTCCTCACTGCTCATAGCGAGGTCTGCGACGGTGGGGAGATCGATCTCCTGCGCCTGCTGGTACATGAGGCGGGGGACGCCTCCTATCCCGCCCTCGATCGCTACGTCGCTGGCAAAGGGGCATCGAGCCTCGCCCTCCTCTGGCATCACTTGCTCGACGAGCGTTTTCCGAAGGCTGGCCGGATCGTCGACAAGACGACCGACACCAGCCGGAAACTCGGCCTCGCCGCCTCGGTTTTGCCCGAAGCCCCGTTGATCTGGCTAAAGCGGGATCCACTCGACTGCGCATGGTCGTGTTTCCGGACATGCTTCATGGCGGGAATTCGCTGGAGCAACGACCTGAGCGACATCGCGTTCAACTTCAGGCTCGAAGACGAGCTCCTCGATCGATGGCAGCGCAATCTCGGGGACCGCCTGCTGGTCGTTCCGTTCGAACAGCTGGTGACGGAGCCCGAACCGTGGATCCGCGCGATGCTCTCTCACTGCGGCCTTGCCGAGGAGCCTCGGGCGTTTGCGCCGCATGAGAACCGGCGAGTGGTGACGACGGCCAGCGCGATGCAAGTCCGCCGCCCGATCAATCGTACCGGAATCGGTTCGGCCGAGCCCTACCGCGAGCACTTGAAGCCGTTCATCCAGGCTTATTACGGCTAGCTATTCGCCAGGACGCCATTCCGGCGGGGCCAGGGTGAAGCCCGAGAATTTGAAGCCGGGCGTGACCACGCATGAGACCAGCGTGTAGCCCTCAGTGCCGGGGAGAGGGACCGCGGATTGCCACTCGTGCGCGCCGACCACGATCTGTGGGCTGTCGCCGGCGATTACGTCGGGGCCCAGGCGCGCCTCGCGCACCGGCCCTTTTGGGGAAACCGAGTGCGAGAGCAGGAGCGGATCGCCAGCGTGCCACAGCCAGATCTCGGCCGCATCGACCTTGTGCCAATGGCTGCGCTGATGGGCCTCAAGCAGGAAATAGATCGCGCTCGCCCGTTCGCGCTCGCCTTCCCCGGCCGGCGAGCGCCAAACCTCGCGATACCAGCCGCCCTCGGGGTGTGGCGACAGGCGCAGTTCCTCGATCAGCGTCTTGGCGGTTCTCACTCGATCCATCCGCTCTTGGTGCCGTAAGGCAGGAACGCGCCCAGCGCCTCTACGGACACGATCCTGCCAACTCCTGATCGAAAGCTGTCGAACAGCGACACTGCCGTCAACTGGCTTGCTGCGGGGACGGTCACTCGTCGACGATCTCGACGCCGCGCCAGAACGCTATCCGATCGCGGATATGTTCGGCTTTCGGCTTGGGCTCGGGATAGTACCAGGCCGCGTCCTCGTTGCGCTCGCCGTCGATGTCGATGGTGTAATAGCGGGCGGTACCCTTCCATGGGCATTCGCTGGTCGTGGCACTCTTCTCGAGCACGGAGGGGTCGACATCCGCGCGCGGGAAATAATGATTGCCTTCGACCACCACGGTCTCATCGCTGTGAGCGATGACCTGGTCGTTCCAGATTGCCTCGACGGCCATGCGACATCCTTTCGCCGGTCCCTCGGGGCAGAATATCGCACGAAAACAGGTTCGGTTCCGCCAACAGAGGGCCTATGCAGCGGCATGGCAATTCGCACCGGCATCGGCGGCTGGGTCTATCCGGACTGGCGAAAGGGCAATTTCTATCCCGAGGGCCTGCCGCAAAAGCGCGAGCTCGAATGGGCTTCCCGCCAGCTCGGCGCGATCGAGATCAACGCCACTTATCGCAGCCTGCAGAAGCCGGAGAGCTTCCGCAAATGGCGTGAACAAACGCCCGAGGGCTTCATGTTCGCGATCAAGGGCTCGTCGTACATCAGCAATCGCAAGCTGCTGGCGAGCACGGGAGAGGCGATGGTGAAGTTCTTCGACCAGGGGCTCGACCAGCTGGGCGACAAGCTCGGGCCGATCCTGTGGCAACTGATGGCCACCAAACGCTTCGAAGCCGACGACGTCGCCGCCTTCTTCGAATTATTGCCGCGCGAACTGAAGGGCCTGCCGCTGCGCTACGCCATCGAAGCCGGGCACGAGAGCTTCGACTGTCCAGAGTTCTTTGCCATCGCCCGGAAGGCCAATGTTGCGGTCGTCTATCTCGAACAGGAAGGGCGCGCGCGCATCGCCGAGCGCACCGCCGACTTCGCCTATTTGCGCTGCAAGAACATGACCAGCGGCGAGCCCGCCGGCTACCCCGCTGGGGACATCCAGCGGATCGCCGGGCTGTGCCGTGAGTGGGGCGAGGAGGGCGATGTGTTCGCGTTCATGATCAACGGCGCCAAGGAGCGCGCTCCGGCCGCGGCATTGGCGCTGGCCCAGGCACTGCGTTAGCGCGGCGGCGGATCGCGTTCGAGGCGGTCGAGGACGCGCACGAAGAACGCCGTCGACCAGCCGAGCAGGATGATGCCGAGCAGGCCCTCGGTCGCCGCCACCTGGCGCCATTGATGGGCGATAGTCACGTCCGAGAACCCGATCGTGGCGTAGCTGATCGTCGAGATGTACAGCGCCTGCTCGAAGGTACGGAGCGCGCCGACCAGGTCGTAGAGCAGCGCGAACAGCCAGATCTCGATGAAGTGGATAAAGATCAGCGCGAACACCACGAACAGCGTGAACAGCGCGCCATGGATCGACAGCGGCTCCATGCGCTCGATGCGTTCCCGGCTGCGTTCGCTGTGCATCAGCCGCCGCAGCGTGAACAGCCCCGTGCCGTGGATGATGACGCAGATCGCAATCATCACCGCGCCGACCGCGAGCTGCTCGTTGAAGGTCGCGCTGATGAGGTGCGGATCGACGGTGTGATCGAGCGGATTCACAGGCGATCCAGCGTCAGCGGATCGCGCTCGCCGTGGTTGAACGCAGCGAGGGCGCGCGCGTAAGGCTCGTCGCCATCGGCGACCGCATCGAACAGGGTCATCGAGCTGACGAATTTGACGGCGTCGATCGGCCCGAGGATCGCTTCGGCGCTGTTGCGGCCGGCCCAGCCGAGCATGGCTTCCGTGCATTCGCGCAGCCGCGGGCCCAGCACCGCATGCGCCAGGTAAGCGCTCGCCTCAACCGCGTCGGCGATGGCGTAGAAGCGCGCGGTGGAGCTGCGGCCGAGCCCGGCGATCTGGGGGAAAATGAACCACATCCAGTGGGTGCGCTTGGCGCCCGCTTGCAGCTCGGCCAGGGCCTGTTCGTAGCCCGAGCGCTGCGCTTGCACGAAGCGCTCGAGGCCTTCGCCCATCAGCCGGCGTGCTCGGGCTTACCCTTGCGCTTGGTGTGCGCCAAGTCTTCGAGCTCCTTCTCGGACATCGATTCATACATGCCCTTGGAAGCACCCTTGAGCTCGGATTTCTTGGTGTCGCCACGCTTGGCCGACAGCGCCGCGCCGGCGGCCTTTTGCTGGGCTTTCGATTTGGCTGGCATGATCGGTCCTTTCTCGTCTCGCGGGGGATTACTGCCCGTTCGCGTTCTTGTTGGGCATGTTGAGCGGTTCCTTGCTTTCGCCCGGCTTGGCCGCCTTCATCTGGTCGGCCTTGTCGCTGGCGATGCTGTCGTTGGTTGCGCCGTCACCGGCCTTCTGCTCCGCGCGGACCTGCGCGCCGACGGTCTGGGTGTTCTGATCGCTCGACCAGGCGCCGATGACCCAGATGGCGGTCAGCAGGATGATCGCGCCGAGCAGGCCGAAGGTCAGCACCCAGCGGACCACGTTCGGGGTGGATGCGCCTCTCGCTTCGTCCACGTCCACGTGAATTTCGTCGCCGTCCTGTCGCATGGCTTCGCTCCCGGTAACACCCTTGGGGGTGGGGCCAGGAAAAAACGGCTCGGTTTGCTGAACGTTCCGTGGGCGAGCGGACAGCCCGGCTTCAGACCAGGCAGATGAAATCCTCGAATTTGCCGGATTCCGGCAGCGGCAGGCGCTCGTCGAAGTATCGGAACTCGAGGCGGAAGGGATGGCCGAGCGAGTGTTGCGTGCGATCCAGGATGAGCTGTTCGTCCTCCGCGGTAAGCGGCCGGCTGCTGACGAGCCTGACCTCCAGAAGATCGAGCTTCGTCTGCACGATCTGGAACTGGAGAATCGGCAGGAGCTTCAGATAGCCCTCTGGCCCGAAGCCTCCGAGCGAGGGCCACACGCGATCGCCGGTCGGCAGGCGGATGAGATTGCGGCTGCGGCCGACGATCCGCCGGACGGTCGGCAAGCCGCGGCCGCATGGGCAGCGACCGGCCGCTTCCGCGTGATCTCCCAACGCGTAGCGCACCACCGGGGTCGCGTGATTGTGAATGTCGGTGACCACGACCTTGCCGATTTCGCCTTCCGCGCAAGGCGTTCCGTTCGGTCGAAGCACTTCCACGATCAGTGATTCGGCCATCAAGTGGTAGAGGCCGCTTTCGGGGCACTGCAGGGCGACATAACCCGCTTCCTGGCACGTGTAGGCGTCGGCAATCTCCAGCCCGAGAACCTCGCGGGTGCGTTCGCGAAGGCGATCGCTGACCATTTCGCCGACGGTCCGGATGGCCTTGAGCTTTCCGAGCCGTTGGCCCCGAGCTTCGGCGGCAGTTACGACCGTGTCGAGGGCGTTGGGATAGATCACCAGGTTGCCGGTGCCGAACGCGTCGATCCGGTCGAACAGTTCGTCGCCGGGCAGCTTCGTGGGCAAGGACATGGCGGGGCCGCTGGCGAACAGCCAGCTGGCGGGCGGCCCCCAGTCCGGAAATTCCTGGACACCCTTGCTGGGCGCCCGGACCGAGGTGAGCGGGAGCGAGAAATTCGTCGTCCGCCAGGCATGCTCGCGCATCACCATCGCCAGCCAGACGAACTGGTTGGCCCGTGTCCGCCGCACTCGCAGGAATTCGCCGGTCGATCCCGACGTGACGTTCTCGCCGACCGGTTCGTGGCCTTGCGGCACCGCGCTGCTGAACACATCCTCTTCCTGCTGGAACCAGCGGCGCTCGATCGGGGGCAGGGCGGCGAACCCATCCGGAGTGGACAGCTCTGCGGGGGTGAGACCCGCTTGCTCGAGCCGTCGAGCGAACGCCGGCGAGTGCTGGGCTAGCCACGGCAGCAGCAGGCCGAGCTGGGCGAACTGCCTATGCCGCAGCGCTTCGGCATCGAGCCATTGCGAGGCTTCCAGGTGGCGCGCCAGGGCCAGCAATGTCGCGGCGGGGCCTTCGACGATCGGCGGCCACCCCACGCCCGGCAGCATCCCGTTGGCGGAATCGAGGATCAAGGCCATCAGGCGCGCCGCTCGGCGACCAGCAGCGGATATCGCTCGGACCGTGGATAATCGCCCGAGGAAACCAGGCGGGCACGAGTGAACGTATCCGTGAGCGTTGCCAGCAACTCTTGGCGGGTCAGGAAACTATAGACCAGTTCTGAGTCCCGGTAGGCGTCGATCAGGTCGATCGTCTCACGGCTCCAGCCCGTTGTCGAGGCAAGCCGGTCGCGGTCCGGAAAGGCGCGCTCGAATTCGTCGTAGATTGCCGCGACCGCGACGTTGCCCGAAGCGGCCAGCGCCATGCCGATCCGCCAGCGCGCGCCGAAGAAATTGGTTGCCCGGCCCGCGCGAACATCGTCCAGCAGCCGGTGCAGGTCCTCGGGCTCATCCGGCGCGAGGAAACAGCGCACGACCAGCAACCCGCCGGGGGCCAACGAAGCGGCAATCCGCTCCAGTGCGCGGCGGTAATCCTCAGGCCAGGCGAGCGTGGAGAAGCTTCCGTCGCCGATCGCTGCGGTGAAATGACCGGCGAGCAGGTCCATCTCGCGCCAGTCTGCAAGAATGGCTCGGCGTCCGGGCCGATCGCCGATCCACACATGGTCGATCTGCTCCCGGCAAAAGTCGACCGCGGTCAGGTCATCGCCGAGCTCCGCCAGGTCGCGGGTGACGCCGAGCAGCAGCACGCGCGCCTCATGGTCCGCGATCTGTTCCGCCACGCGCAAGGGAATGTCCGGCGGCAGCGGCCGCACGCGCTTGTGATAGTCGCGCCAGCCGTCGCCGCCGGCGAAGCTCGGCATCGATTCGGACGTCCCGGGCAGACACGCCATCAGCCGGCGCGTTCGGCAACGAGGAATGGGCAGCGCTCGGACAGCGGATAGCTGCCAGACGCGACGAAGCGCACCTTGACGAGGGCTTCGGGCAAGGTCTCAAGGACAGCCGCCCTTGTCACGAAGCTGTAGCGCAACGTCGTCCGCTCGAACGATTGGAGAACCAACTCCATGCCTTCAAGGCTGCAGCCGGTCCGTTCGGCCAGGTCCGGCAACGACGGAAAGAGGCCGCGCCAAGCGGCCGCAAGCTCGCGCGCGGCAATGCCGCCCTGCTCGTCGGTGGCCGCCATCGCCACCCGCCAGCGGGCGGCATTCCAGTCGCGCTCACGGCCGAACAGCACATCTGCCGCCACTTGCTCCAGCGTCTCGCGCTCCTCGGGCGCGATGTAGCAACGCAGCGCCATCAGCCCTCCCGGCTCCAGGGCGTCGGCGACCCGCCCCAGCACGTTGCGATAATCCCGCGGCCAATCGAGAGCGGACAGGCAACCGTCGCCGATCGCCGCGGTGAATCGTTCGCCGCGATTGTCCATCTCGCGCCAGTCGCTCAAGACCGCGTGGCGGCCGGGCCTGTCGCCCGGCCACATCCGCTCGATCTGGGTCTCGCTGAAGTCGACCGCGGCTAGTTCTTGGCCGAGGCCGGCAAGCGACCGCGTGATGCCCAGCAGCAGCACGCGCCTGTCGCGGCCGGCAATCAGTCGGGCGTAGCGGCCGACGATGGCGGCGTCGGGGACCTGGGGCAGACCGAGCACCCGGACGCGCTGGTGGAACTCGCACCAGCCGCCATCGCTGACGGCAACCCTCACCCGGTCATCAGAAGCCGAGATTGACGCCCAGCATCCCCACGAACATGCGCGATTTGACCCTTGCCGTGAAGCTGCTCGGCGCCGAGGCCGCGGCAAGGTTGTCATGCCCGAAGTCGACATGCAGCAGCGTCAGTGCGATCGAGAATTTGTTGGAGACGCGCACTTCGCCGCCGCCGCCGACCGTCCAGCCGGTGTTGACCTTGCGGGAATCCGCCAGGTTGGCGGTCGCCGGGCCGATGGTCGAAGCGCCTTCGCCGCCATCGACGATCACTTGCGACATGTCGGTCGCGGTGAGCGTGTTTCTCAGGTTGCTGAAGGCGACGCCGCCGGTCGCGAACAGCATCGCCGGGCCGAACGCGACGCCGGCCCGGGCGCGCACCGTCTCGAGGCTCGAGGCATGCGAATGCAGCGTGTAGGTCGCCGAAGCCGAAGTGTTCGTGATGTTGCGGGTATAGCCGAAGAAGGTCGCGTCGGCCTCGCCGCCGATGACAAACCCGCCCGAGGCGAAGTTGAAGCCGACCCGTCCGCCGCCGCCGGGGTCAGTGTGATGGCCGCGCGCGGTGATGGTGTCGTCATGCGGCATGAGCGTGAGGTTACCCTCGCCGCCATCGACCACGGTCTGGTAGATGTTGTGACCGGTCCAGGTCGGCTTCGTGTCGACGAATGCCCCGTGCACTCCGACGTAAAATCCGGTCCACGACATGTCTTGTGCATAAGCCGGCGCCGCCGTAGCGGCGAGCGCCAGGACCGGCGCAGTAACGATGAACCTCGACATGCTCTCGCACCTCCATCGCAGTGGAAGACAAGCGCGGCCCGTTGCCTTTCAAGTATAGGAGAACAGCCGCGAGGGCAAGCCGGCTATTCGCGAAGTAAGTCGTTGATTCCAGTCTTTGCGCGCGTTTGCGCATCCACCGTTTTTACGATGACGGCGCAGTAAAGCGATGGCCCGGCAGATCCGTCCGGGAGCGGCTTGCCGGGCATCGCGCCAGGTACGACGACCGCATAGGGCGGCACTTCGCCACGGTGGACCTCGCCGGTGGCGCGGTCGACGATCTTGGTCGATGCGCCGAGGTAGACGCCCATCGACAGCACCGCCCCTTCGCCGACCCGCACCCCCTCGGCCACTTCCGCGCGCGCGCCGATGAACGCGCCGTCGCCGATGATCACCGGCCCGGCCTGGAGCGGCTCGAGCACCCCGCCGATCCCCGCGCCGCCGGAAAGGTGCACGTTGCGCCCGATCTGCGCGCAACTGCCGACGGTGGCCCAGGTGTCGACCATCGTCCCTTCGTCGACCCAGGCGCCGATGTTGACGAAGCTCGGCATCAGCACCGCGTTCCTGCCGATGAAGCTGCCGCGGCGCACGACCGCGCCGGGGACGACGCGGAAGCCGGCCTCGCGGAAGCGGTTCTCGCCCCATCCGGCGAATTTGGACGGCACCTTGTCGAACGCCGGCGCGCCGGCGGCAGCACCTTCGATGACCGTGTTATCGTTCAGGCGGAATGACAGCAGCACCGCCTTCTTGAGCCACTGGTTGACTTGCCAGCCGCCATCGCCATCGGGCTCGGCCACCCGCGCCTTTCCGCTGTCGAGCAACTCCAGCGCCGCCTCGACCGCGTCGCGCACCTCGCCGCTACCGGGATTGACCGTGTCGCGCGCTTCCCAGGCAGCTTCGATCGTCGATTGGAGGCTGTCGGTCATCCGCGGTCCTTGGACATATTCGTTGGCGAGGGCCGGTAGACCGCTGCCTGCGCCCGGGCAAGGCGTCAGCGCATCAGGTCGCGGGTGAAGTCGACCAGCCCGGTCTGGCGCGCGCGGCGCAGGCGCTCGGCGCAGAGGATGCCGTGGACCTGCTCGAAGCAGGCCTCGATGTCGTCGTTGATCACGACGTAATCGTAACCATCCCAGTGGCTGATCTCGAACCGGGCGCGGTCCATCCGGCTGTGGATGACCTCGTCGCTGTCGGTCCCGCGATGGCGCAGCCGCTCCTCCAGCGCCTCAATGCTCGGCGGCAGCAGGAACACCCGGACGACGTCGGTTTCCATCCGCTGGTAAAGTTGCTGCGTGCCTTGCCAGTCGATGTCGAACAGGAAATCCTGGCCTTCCTTCAGGCCGGCCCTGATCTGCGCCTTGGGGGTGCCGTAGAAGTGCCCGAATACCTCGGCCCATTCGAGAAACTCGTCGCGCTCGATCATCGCTGCGAATTCGGCGCGGTCGGTGAAGCGGTAATCCAGGCCATCGCTCTCGCCCGGGCGGATGGGCCGGGTGGTCACCGAGATCGACATCGCGATCTCCATGTCCTCTTGCAACAGGCGATGGGCGATGGTGGTCTTGCCCGCGCCCGAGGGCGACGAGAGCACGAACATCAGTCCGCGGCGCTTGAGCGAGTTGCCGACCATGCGCGCTATTGCCGCACCGGCGCGGGCAAAATCAAGCGGCGCGCGGCGGCTATGCTCAGAGGATGCCGTCGTCGGCGTCGGCGACCCGCTGCTCGATTTCGCGGTCGCCCCGGCGGCGCGCCTTGCGCCGCGACAGGCTGCGGTCGAACACCACCTTGACGAACAGCCCGCCGCCGACCAGCAGCGCGCCCGGCAGCGAGCGAGTGGCGACGCGGGCGATCGCGGCGGTGATCATCGTGTGGGCCATGCCGCGCCCTTCGACGATCGCCACCGCCTGCTCGCGCTCGAACTTGGCCTTGAGCAGCCCCTTTTCCATGGACCGGCGAGCGACTCGTCCGGCGCTGGCGACGGCGATCTCGGCGATCATCAGATTGGTCGCTGGATTGGGGCTCGGCCCGGGCACCTGCCGGATGCCCTTGCGGGCCTTGGCCGCCGCCCGCTGGGCCGCGCGCCGGCCGGAACTCGTCAGGGCACCCTGAAGCTTCCTGATGCTCGACATCGCCTCGCCCCCGATTGCTTGAGCCTGGCCTACTTTTTGCCGAAGTCGACCTTGACGACGTTCGAACCATCGTCGCTCTCGCCAACGGCCGGCTTGTCGCCCCGTTCCTTGCCGGGGGCGTCGTTCTCGGCATCCTCGTGCGGCGGCGGGGCCGCGTCGGGGGCCACCGCCTGGAACTGGAGCCCGAAATCGACCGCCGGATCGACGAACGCGGTTATCGCCGCGAACGGGATTTCCAGCTTGGCGGGGATCTGGTTGAACGACAGGCCGACGGTGAAGCCCACGTCGTCCACTTTCAGGTCCCAGAACTTGTTCTGGAGCACGATGGTCATCTCGTCGGGGAATCGCTGGCGCAGACTCTTGGGGATCGCGACGCCGGCCGCGCCGGTCTTGAAGGTGATGTAGAAGTGGTGGTTGCCGGGCAGCTCGCCGCCGCTGTGCTGAACTTCCCCGAGCACGCGCCCGACCACCGCGCGCAAGGCTTCCTGCACGATCTCGTCGTAGGGGATCAGGCTGTCGGGGGCTTCGTCGCTCATATCAGGCGGATAGGTGGCGAGGCGCGCCCGCGCGGTCAAGCGGCAATCAACTCCCCTCCCGCGAGCGGGTGGGGGATACTTGCGCGCATCACCGGCGGCACTATACGCCCTCCCATGCGCAAAGGCCGGATCAGCCGCGACACCAGCGAGACGAAGATCCTCGTCGAGGTCGATCTCGACGGCAGCGGCGCGTACGATGTCGCCACCGGCATCGGCTTCCTCGATCACATGGTCGAGCAGTTCAGCCGCCACTCGCTGATCGACGTGACGATGAAGGTCGACGGCGACCTGCACATCGACCAGCACCACACCACCGAGGACAGTGCCATCGCGCTCGGCCAGGCGATCGCCCAGGCCTTGGGCGACAAGGCCGGCATCGGACGTTACGGCAGTGCTTATTCGCCGATGGACGAGACGCTCGCACGCGTGGCGCTCGACATCTCCGGGCGGCCGTTCCTGGTGTGGCAGGCGCGTTTCACGCAGGAAAAGCTCGGCGAATGGGACACCGAGCTGATCGAGCACTGGTTCCACTCGGTCGCCCAGGCGGCGGGAATAACGCTCCACGTCCAGCTGCTCTACGGCCAGAACAACCACCACGTATGCGAGGCGATCTTCAAGGGCTTCGCCCGGGCGATGCGTTCGGCGGTCGAGCTCGATCCGCGCAAGGGTGGGGCGATACCCAGCACCAAGGGCCAGCTCGGAGGCTGAGGCCCTATGGCAGAGGCAATTGCGCTGATCGACTACGGCGCGGGCAACCTCCAGTCGGTCCATAACGCGCTGAGGGCGGCCGGCGCGGAGCGGGTTGCCGTGACCGCCGATCCGAAGATCGTGCTCGGCGCGCAGCGGATCGTGCTTCCCGGTGTCGGCTCCTTCAAGGCCTGCATGAGCGGGCTGTCCGCAATCCCGGGAATGATAGAAGCGCTCGAAAAGCGGGTGCTCGAGGACGGCGTTCCATTTCTCGGCGTCTGCGTAGGCATGCAGCTGATGGCCGAGCGCGGGCTCGAATTCGGCGAGACGGCCGGCCTCGGCTGGATTGCCGGTCAGGTCGAGCCGATCGAGCGCACCGACCCAACGATCAAGATCCCGCACATGGGCTGGAACGACGTTTCGCCGACGCCGCATCACGATGGAGCGCAGTTGGTCGAACCGGGCGAAGCCTACTTCCTCCACTCCTATCACCTCGTGCCGGACGAGGGCCGCGACATCGCCGCGATGACCGACCACGGCGGCGGCCTCGTCGCCGCGGTCGCGCGCGACAACCTGCTCGGTGTGCAGTTTCATCCGGAGAAGAGCCAAGCCTACGGGCTCGCCCTGCTGGCGAGGTTCCTCGACTGGCGGCCTTAAGCCGTTCGCCGCTCGCGACAAATCCAAGGAACGCGCGGCCATCCTGAACGTCTCCGCCACGAAGGAGACTTGCAATGGCCGAAGCCGATCCGAACCTTTCCGACGCCCACACCAAGATGCCCTCGCTGAAGGGCCGCAAGGCGGTGATCACCGGCGGCACGACCGGGATCGGCCGCGCCATCGCGGTGCTGCTAGCCAGCGAAGGAGTCGAGATCTTCACCTGCGGGCGCGACGAGCAGCACCTCAAAGACGGGCTCGAGCGGATCAACCAGGTCGGCAAGGGCGACGGCATTGCGGTCGATCTCGCCGAGAAGGACGGCCTCGACCGTTTCTTCGACGAAGCCGGCAAGCGCCTCGGCGATTACGACATCGCGATCGTCAACGCCGCAATCCCGATCGACGGCATCACCGAGACCACCGAAGACGACGCGCGCTATGGCGTCGCCACCGACTTCGTCGCTTACATCATGAGCGCGCACAAGGCGGCCAGCGCGATGAAGGACAAGGGCGACCTGATCATGATCGGCTCGATGAGCGCGCACTACCTCGGCGCCGCCTCGTCGATCTACTCGGGCGTGAAGGCCGGCATTCAGGGCTTTTCCGAGGCGCTGCGCAAGGAGCTGGGGCCGAAAGGCATCAAGGTCGGCCTGGTGGAGCCGGGCATGACCGGCGCCGATTTCCAGCTGCCCGACATCCCGGTCGAAAAGCAGCGCGAGATGATCAACGCCGACAAGATGCTGCGGGCAGAAGACATCGCCGTGGCGGTCCACTTCATGCTCAGCCAGCCTCGCCGCGCGGTCGTCCAACAGCTGGCCATGACCGAGCGGATCAAGGAATGAGCTTTCCCGAGGACCGCCTGGTCCTCACGCCGAACGATATCGACCTGTCGCACTCGCCTTTGGCCGGGCAGCTCGACCACGAGACTTACGTGCTCGGCGCCTTCAATCCCGGCATGACGCGGCTGGCGAACGGGAACCTGCTGCTAATGGTGCGCGTGGCCGAGGCGCTGAGGACGCCGATCTTCGACGGCCAGGTCCACGCGATTCGCTGGGATGAGACGCGCGGCTACGTCCTCGACGGCTGGCCGCTGGAGCTGTGCGACACCGCCGATCCGCGCAAGTTCCTGCTGCGCGGGCACGGCTGGAAGATCATGGCGCTGACCTCGCTCTCCTGGCTGCTGCCGGTGGAGCTTTCCCCGGATGGGCTGGAGCGCGTGGCGATCCATTACGACAAGGCCATCGCCCCGGTCGGCAGCTGGCAATGCTACGGCCTCGAGGATGCGCGCATCAGCAAGGTCGGCGAGCGTTACCTGATGACCACCTGCTCGGTCAGCCCCGAGCGCCATTCGACCACGCTCTACAGTTCGGCCGACGCGCTCGACTGGACTTTCGAGGGCATCGTGCTCGACCACCAGAACAAGGACATGCTGATCTTCGAAGGATTGATCGGCGGCCAGTACTGGGCGCAGACCCGCCCGCTGGGAGACCTCTATTTCGCCTATCCGCCTGGCAGCCCGTACCACGCCGGCCCGTCGATCAACCTCGCCAGCAGCCCGGACGCGCGCCACTGGCAGCCGAACATCCATCCCGGCATCCGCCCGCACGCCGGCACGGCGGCGACCGCGCGCATCGGCGGGGGCACCCCGCCGATGCTGGCCGAAATCGCCGGCCGGCGCGGCTGGCTGACGCTGTGGCACGGGGTCGAGCCGCACGAGATCGTCGGCATCTACCGCACTTACTGGTCGCTGCTCGACCCTGACGAGCCGTGGAAGGTGCTGGCGACCAGCCATCCCCCCTTGCTGGAAGCGAACGCCGAGCTGACCCGCCCGCTCGAAGACCAGATGTACGTCCGCGACGTGGTCTTCAGCACCGGCATCGCCGACGCCGGAGACCACTTCATCGTCGCCAGCGGTGAAGCCGACCTGGCGTGCCGCATCACTCACGTCCCCAAGGACGCGTTCGTGCCTTCGTGAAAATCCTCCCCGAGCTTGCTCGGGGAGGGGGACCGCCGAAGGTGGTGGAGGGGCCGAGCGCCGCTTTGCCCCCCCGTCAGCCGCTGCGCGTCTGCCACCTCCCCGAGGCAAGCTCGGGGAGGATTGCATGGCGCATCGCTCAGCATTACCGCCTGCGGCATGATCGTGTTCCCCGCCATCGACCTCAAGGACGGCCAGGTCGTGCGCCTGGCCGAGGGCGACATGGCGCGTGCGACCGTCTACGGCGACGACCCCGCGGCGCAGGCGCTGCTGTTCGCCGAGGCGGGCGCCGAGCACTTGCACGTGGTTGACCTCGACGGCGCGTTCGCCGGCGAGAGCCGCAACCGCGCGGCAGTCGAAGCGATCGTCGAGAGCTTCCCGGGGTACGTCCAGCTCGGGGGCGGCATCCGAACGCCGGAAACCGTGGCGCGCTGGTTCGATCTCGGCGTCGCCCGGGTGGTGATCGGCACCGCCGCGCTCAAGGACCCGCATTTCGTGCGCGATATGGCGCGCGAGTGGGAAGGCGGCATCGTCGTCGCCGTCGACGCCCGCGATGGCATGGTCGCGACCGAGGGCTGGGCGGAAGTCTCCGACGTGCCGGTGGGCGACATGGCCCGCCGCTTCGAGGACGTCGGCGTCGCCGCGCTGCTGTTCACCGACATCGGCCGCGACGGGCTGCTCAAAGGCTGCAACATCGACGCGACGGTCGACCTCGCCCGCCGCACCGACCTGCCGGTGATCGCCAGCGGCGGGGTCAAGGGTCTCGACGACATCCGCATGCTCGCGCTTCACGCCGATGAAGGCATCGAAGGCGTGATCACCGGCCGCGCGCTCTACGACGGCCGACTCGACCTCACCGCTGCGATCCAGATGGCGGCGCGGGCATGACGGTGCATTTCCTCAGGATGCTGCTCGAAGGGGTGTTCGCCCTTACCGTGGGCGTGCTGCTGCTCGAGATCGGCAAGCGCAAGACGCTCGTCGCCGGCCGCTTCGTCGGGCGGCGGGACCGGCCGCTGATCTTCTGGCTGTGGCTCGCGTTCGACGTCCTGGCAGTATGGTACGCCGCGCACCTGGTGCTCGAATTCGGCGGGAGCCTGTGGCCGTGACACTTTCCAGAGCCAGACCTTTGGCGATCTATGCGGTCATAGCGATGGCAATTCTCTTGGCTGCCCACGCGACAAATGCGGTACAAGAGCCGTTCTTGACCGGTATCTTCATGGTCGCCTTCGGTCTTTGGGGTTTCAGCGACTTTCTGAAGGGCCAGTGCTGGGCCCCTCTAAGGGTCGATCGCGCAAATGATCCGGTGATGTTCTGGATTGGTCACGCAATCATCCAAGCTGTGGTTGCCCTGATACTTTGTTTTCCCTGGCTTTATCCTTTGTTTGAACGGCTTACCTCATGACCGTCCGCATCCGGGTCATCCCCTGCCTCGATGTCGCCGACGGGCGGGTGGTCAAGGGGGTCAACTTCGTCGACCTCAAGGATGCCGGCGATCCGGTCGAGCAGGCGCAGGCGTACGACGCCGCCGGGGCCGACGAGCTGTGCTTCCTCGATATTTCGGCCAGCCACGAAGGGCGCGGGACGCTGCTCGACATCGTCCGCCGCACGGCCGAGGTGTGCTTCATGCCGCTGACCGTCGGCGGCGGGGTGCGCTCGGCTGCCGACGCGCGGGCGCTGCTGCTCGCCGGGGCGGACAAGGTGGCGGTCAACAGCGCCGCGGTGGCGCGGCCGGAGGTCGTTTCCGACATCGCCGCGCGGATGGGCAGCCAGTGCGTGGTCGCTTCGGTCGATGCGCGGTGGGTCCACGACCACTGGGAAATCTTCACCCACGGCGGGCGCAGAGAGACTGGCATAAACGCCGTCGAACACGCTGTAAAGCTTGCCGAACTCGGTGCCGGCGAGCTGCTCGTCACGTCGATGGATGGCGACGGCACGCAGCGCGGATACGACCTCAAGTTAACTAGAGCTATTGCGGATTCGGTCTCGATCCCGGTCGTCGCCAGCGGCGGCGTGGGCACTTTGCAGCATCTCGTCGAGGGTGTGACCGAGGGCCACGCCAGCGCCGTTCTCGCGGCCTCGATCTTCCACTTCGGCACCTATTCGATCGCCGATGCCCACGCCGCGCTTCGTTCCGCGGGTTTACCGGCAAGAGCGTGACGGTCCCACGCCGGGACGTTAACCTCTG
>JANWHA010000089.1 GCA_025450635.1 Croceibacterium sp.
AAGGCGGTCAGACTGCTTCGCGGTCTGGGAACGGCACAATGTCGGCCCCTTTGCGTAGCTGGTCGAGATAATCCGACCACCATTGCGCCATTTCCACGCGCTCTTTCCAATGTGTTCCGCGATGGTAGGCGGCACGCACTCGATCCTCATCGCCATGCGCAAGGGCGCGCTCGATGGCGTCGGGGTTCCACTTGCCGCTTTCATTTAGCAGCGTGGACGCCATCGCCCTGAATCCATGCGCGGTCATTTCATCGCCGGAGAAGCCAAGCCGCCTCAGGCCCGCATTGACGGTGTTTTCGCTCATCGGACGGGTGCGGGTACGGATGGAAGGAAAGACATATCCAGACGGGCCTGTAATGACCTGTAGCTGCCGGAACAGATCCACCGACTGGCGCGACAGCGGCACATGGTGCGGCTTGCGCATTTTCATCTTCCCCGCAGGGATGATCCAGAGACAGACTTCCAGATCGATCTCGCTCCACTCCGCATGGCGAAGTTCACCGGGGCGAACGAACACATGCGGCGAAAGCTGCATCGCAAGCTTGGTGACAACTTGCCCTTCGTAACCGTCCATGGCTCGCAGCAGTTCACCTGCCCGCTTCGCTTCGATGATCGCGCCGTAGCGCTTGGGCTGGGGGGCGGTAAGCGCACCGCGCAAGTCGCGGCTAGGGTCCGATGCCAGCCGCGCGGTCGCCACGGCATAGCGGAACACGCGGCCAGACAGTTGCAGCACCCGGCGCGCGGTTTCGTAATTGCCCTTCGCTTCGATCCGACGAAGCACGGCTAGCAGGTCTGCCGCGCCAATCTCGGATATGGGCAGGCGGGCGATCACCGACCCCATACGGGAGACGTAATATTCGCTCTTGTCGGCAGTGGCCTTGGACAGCCCTTCACGCCTGCGCTTATCCAGAAATTCCTTCGCAATCTCGCCGAACGTGTTGGCGGCAGAAACCTTGGCCCGGTGCTTGGCCTGCTGCTTCTCGCGCGACGGGTCTTTGCCAAGGGCGATAAATTCGCGCGCTTCATCGCGCCGCTTGCGGGCATCGCCCAGGCTGATTTCGGGATAGGCCCCGATGGCCAACTTTTTCTCGCGGCCATCCACCCGGAATTTCTGCCGCCAGAGCTTCCCGCCCGCAGGGGTGACAAGAAGATAGAGACCGCCGCTATCAGACAGCTTATATTCTTTTTCACGCGCCTTGGCGTTCCTTATCGCTGTATCGGTAAGTGCCATACTGGGGGCCTTTCAAAAGCCCCGGTTTGGGAAAGGCCCCAATAAGGCCCCCATTCAGGGGTGGCTGCCAGCGGACACAGTTGAACGCTCACGGCCTTATGGACCCTAAATATGTCGATTTTCTGGGATTTGTCCAGACGAATGCGGACGGTCGCGAACAGGGATATGGTGGGCGGTGACGGGCTCGAACCGCCGACCCTCTCGGTGTAAACGAGATGCTCTACCAACTGAGCTAACCGCCCCACGCGGCGGGAACGCGGGATTTAACCGCTTTTCGGTCGATATCAACCGACGGTCGATCGCTGCGGCAACGGACGGATGAACCTGGCTCCGCTCGGGGGCAACCCAGGGGTGCGATGTTCAAATGTCCGATCTCAGGAGTCAGCCAGTGAGCCGAAGAATTGCAGCCGTCGCCCTGTCTTGCGCCTTGTCGCTGGCGATTCCGGGGGCCGGCGTAGCCCAGGGGGCCAACCCGCAAGTGATCAACGTCGAGCTTTCCAGTTTCGCCTTCTCGCCGAGCACGCTGACCTTCCAGCATGGCCGAAGCTACCGCCTCCATCTCGTCAACACCTCCGGCGGCGGGCATGATTTCACGGCGCCGGAATTCTTCGCCGCGAGCCAGATCGCGCCGGCCGATCGGGCGCGGGTTGCCGACGGCAAGGTCAGACTGGCGGGCAAGCAGAGCGTCGACGTCACGCTGACACCCGAAAGGGCCGGGACCTACGCGCTGCATTGCTCGCACTTTCTCCACGCCGGGATGGGAATGAAGGGTGCGATCACCGTCGAATAGCTATTCGGTCGCCGCGACGGCGGGCCGGCGGATAGGGCATATTGAACCGTCCGGGTGTAAGAGCGGATTCACGCGCAGGACGAGAGACCGGAGACGTGAACGAAAAGCAGGTCAGGATGACGGAGCGGGCGCCCGCATCGCGCGGCTCCAATGCCGAGGAGCTCCTGCTTTTGGAAAGGATCAGGGCCGGCGACGATGGCGCGTTCCAGCGGCTCTATCGCCTGTACCACCCTCGCCTGACCAATTTCCTGTTGAAGATGGTGCGGCGTCCGCAACTGGTCGAGGAAGTGTTGAACGATACGCTGATGGTCGTGTGGCAGCGGCCGGACAGCTTTCACGGGGGCAGCAAGCTGTCGACGTGGATTTTTGCGATTGCCTACCGCAAGGCCTTGAAGGGATTAAAAAAATTCGACGATCCGCTCGAGGATGATGAGGTCGCGGAACGGGTCAGCGAAGAGGAAAGCCCGGAAGATAATTCGGCCACTTTCCGGCGCCGCGACATGCTGGCGGAAGTGATGCAGGAATTGTCGCCCACCCACAGAGCCGTCGTCGACCTGACATATTATCACGAGCTGGACTATAACGAGATCGCCAGGATCCTCGATTGTCCGGTCGGAACGGTGAAGACGAGAATGTTTCACGCCCGTCGCCAGCTGCGCCGCCTCCTGGAAGGCGGCCTGGAAGACTGGGTCTAGGAGCTCAGGAACGACATGGCAGAGATTTTTTCCCTCCGGCCCAGCGAGCACGATACGGTGCAGAAGCTGTTGCCGTGGTTCGTCAACGGCACGCTGTCCGGCCGCGAGGCGGAGTGTGTCCAATCCCACCTTTCCGAGTGCGCCGAGTGCCGCGACGACCTCGCATTCGAGCGCCAGCTGGCGCGCGGCGTGGCAACCCTGCCGCTGAATGCGGACGACGGCTGGAACGCGATGCAGCTGCGCATGGCCCAGGAGGCCCCGCAGGTTCGCGAGTCAGGGCCCGTGCGGCTCCTTCGCCGGCGTGTGCCGGTAGGCTGGGCGATGGTCGGCTCGCTGGCAGCTTCGGTCGCGCTTGCGGTGGTGCTCACTGGCGTCCGGCCTGGGTCCGCCCCCCAGCAGACCTATCACACGCTCGGTTCGGCGCCGGCCGACTCCAGAGGGCAAGTGGTGGTCCTGTTCAAGCCCGATACGACCGAGCAGCAGATGCGCATCGTCCTCACCGCGCAGGGCGCGCGACTGGTCGACGGTCCCACCGCGGCCGGCGCCTACGTGCTTCATGTCGACAACGGCGATCCCGCCGACGCAATCAAGGCGTTGCGGCAATCGAGCCAGGTCGTCCTGGCCGAACGGCTAGCCAACGACGGCCGCCCCTGATGCATAAGCTGCGCCCGTTCCTGGCGCTGATGCTGCTGGTCGCGGCGCCGACCGTGACGAGCGCCGCCGCGCCGCCGTCCGCGGTCTCGGACGCCGGGCGGGCAGGCGACGAGGACCGGCAGATCCTCGTCATGCTCAAGATGTCCCCGCCGCACTATCGCCCCAACTCGGGGTATGGCGGAAACTACGGCGACCTGGCGTCGCGCGAGGCAAGAAAGCGTCTCGCGCGCAGTATCGCGAATCGCCACGGAGTCGAACTTCGCGACAGTTGGCCGATGCCGGTGCTCGGGGTCGATTGTTTCGTGATGACCGTTCCGGCGGGCAAATCGATCGACAAGGTGATAGCCGAACTCTCCAAGGAGCCCGGCGTAGCCTGGTCGCAACGGATGACGTCCTACGCCATTCCGGGCAAGACGTCGGCTGGAAGCGATCCGCTTTATCCGATCCAACCCACCGCGAGGGAATGGAAGCTGCGCGAGTTGCAGCGCACTGCGACCGGCCGGGGCGTGAAGATCGCCATCGTCGATAGCCAGGTGGACGTCGGCCATCCCGATCTCGCCGGCCAGGTGGTGGTCGACAAGAACTTCGTCGGCGGCCCCGCGGTCGATGCGGAAGCCCACGGGACACATGTGGCGGGGATCATCGGCGCAAAGGCCGGGAACGGGATCGGCATCGCCGGCGTCGCGCCGGGCGCCAAGCTGATGGCGCTGAGGGCCTGCCATGAGGTCAACGGCGGCCAGCAGACGCTGTGCCAGTCGCTGGCCCTCGCGAAGGCGCTGGAGTTCGCCATCGAGAACAGGGCGAATGTCATCAACCTCAGCCTGAGCGGGCCGAGCGACCTGCTGCTCTCAAAGCTGCTCGACGTGGCGATCGGCCATCAGATCACGGTCGTCGCCGCGTTCGACCAGCATCTTCCGGGCGGTGGCTTCCCCGCCTCCCTTCGCGGGGTAATCCCGGTTGCCGACGAAGCGCTTCAAACGATGCCCGATGGTGTGTACGGTGCACCCGGTCGAGACTTGCCGACCACCCAACCTGGAGGCGGATGGAGTCTCGTCAATGGCACGTCATACGCTGTCGCCCAAGTCAGCGGCCTGGCGGCTCTTGCCGATGAGCGAGGCCGCCGCCCGTTCGCCGCCAAGCTGGTTCGCGCGAGCGACGGCAAGGTCCAGGCTTGCGCCACCCTGTTCGGCAGCGCGTCGGGCTGTCCTTGACCGGTTGGGGCGCTGCCGCCCCGCCGCATGCGCCCGTTTGTTGTGCCCGTTCCTGATCGCAGCGCTGGCGATTTGGGGAGCCGTTCCCGCCGCTGCGCAGCAGATATCGGGCTCGCTCTCGGTGGAAAGCGATTTCCGCCTTCGCGGATATTCCCTGAGCGGCGGGAGGCCTGTGGCCTCGGCAAGGGTGGGTCTGGAAAGCGGTTCGGGCTTCTACGCTGACGGATCCGCCACCGCCGTTCTCGCGCGCGACGATGACGCGCGCTTCCTCGGCTACCAGCTGGACGCCGGCTTGGCGAAGCGGGTCGGCGATTTGTGGACGATCGACGTCGGCCTCGCTCACAACCACTTTCGGGCGGCATACGCGGGAGCTTTTCCATACAGCTATACCGAAGGCTATGTCGGAGCGACCCACGGCGCGCTCTCGGCCTACGTGTTCGTTTCACCGAACTACTACCGCGGCGACAATTGGAGTTTGTATGGACAAGTCGAAGCGAACTTCACGCCGGCGAAGAATTGGCGTCTGACGGCGCACGTCGGCAGTCTGGTCCATCTCTACACCTCACCCGTCCCTTATGGCGGGCGCCCGAAGACGCAGCATGACTGGCGCTTTGGCGTGGCGCGCGAGCTGGGTGCTGTGGAGGTGCACGCCGCACTATCCGGTGGAGGCCCCGGCCGGCAATTCTATTACGGCTACACCCACTCGCGCACGGCGCTGACGGCCGGCGCCAGCGTCAGTTTCTGACGCCCGGCGGCACTCCGCAATGAACGCGACGCCGCGTCAACGGGACCAAGCCCTTGTATGGAAAACAAGGAGCGGCCGATGATCGACAACCGGAAACACCTTACCCGCGGCGCGTTCGCGGCAGTGGCAGCGTTGCTGGCAATTTGCGCGAGCGGTGTCTCAGGCGCCGAAAAGCCGACGACATACACCGTCCAGATCACGCAAATGCGCTACGACTCGATTCCCGACCATCTGAACGCAGGCGACACCATCGTGTGGGTCAACAAGGATACCGTGCAGCACACGGTGACAGCGAAGGATCACAGTTTCGACATACGTATCGCGCCGGGAAAGCAGCAGACGCAGACGCTCGACAAGACGGGCACATTCGCCTTCTACTGCGTCTATCATCCGACGATGAGGGGCACTCTGAAGGTTAGTGGCTAGCCGGGCGGCCCCTTCCGCGGTCCGCCAGCGCCATTTCCACGCAGCAGACAGCGAACAGCGATGCCAGCAAGGGCGTGCGCAATGGATAGTCGACCAGGCTGGAAAGCATCAGTAGTGCGGTGACGGCCACCGCGGCGCGCGGCAGCCCGCGCTGCGGCGCCTGCCGGCCGTGCCACGCAATGCTCGCCGCCCTTCGCACCCACCACCCGCCGAACAGCACCAGCAAAATCAGCGCCGGCGCTCCGCCCTCGATGGCGAGCTGCAGCGGTTCGTCATGCGCCTGATTGAGGTAGATCGTCGATAAGACTGCGTCGGGCTCGAACCGCGGGTAGATGCTGGCGAACGAACCGAACCCGGCGCCCGTGGGGAAGAACGCTCGCGCGGTTTCCAGCAGCGCCGGCAGCGTGGCCCAGCGGGTATCCGCGGCAATGTCCTGGTAGCGAAAGCGCGCGAGGATCTCGTGATCGAAGAGGGCCGCGGCGACGAGGAGGCCGGCGATCGCCGCTGCGCAAGCGGACCAGCCCAGAACGGCCATTCGTCCGGTGGGCCGCGGCAGCAGGCCGCGCGCGCGCAGCGTCCACACAGCGCCGAGCATGCCACCGCTCCACAGGAGCACTCCCATGCGCGAGCCGGTGAGGGCAAGGACCGCCGTAAGCGCAAGTACCGCCGGCGCAAGGAAGCCGAACATCACCATGCGCGCTCGCGTGGACCCAGCAGCAGGAATGAGCGCCGCGCACAGCGGCAGCGCGCAGGCGAGCAGGGCGGCCTGATGATTGCGGTTCGCGAACAATCCGACCGGCGCATTCTCGCTTGTATGACGGTACAGCCGCAGCGCATCGCCCGGGACGGCAAGCTGGGCCAACCCAAGCAGAGCGCTGGCGAAAGCGGCGAGCACGAACGCCGCGGCGGCGGCCTTCCGCCCATCGCCGTCGAGGTAAAGCATCGCGAGCGCCGCAGCGGCGGGGACCATCAGCGCCAACAGCGCGTTCACGGTGAGATCGGGGGTGAGGCTCAGCGGTCGCCAGCCGACCGTTGCCGTTGCCGTGGCGATCTCCGAGTAGATCCGATGACCGGGCAGGCGGTCCCACAGCGTCGGAGGTAACGGAAGCAGCTGCAAAAGCGGCAGGGCCAGGCAAGCGGCGGCAAACAAGACAAGTCGGGGGTTCGCCCGAAGCCGGCCGAAGTCCAGCGGCCACAGGCTCGCGGCGATGGCCATGATCGCGGCGAGGCGGACCGGCAACTGCGCCGCCTCGTCAATCCGCGAGGCTCCGCCGAACAGGGCCACGGCCTGCAGCAGAAATCCCGCCACCGCCATGCGGTAGCGGGATGAGCCGACCACCCCGTATTTCCGTGACCCGGCCAGAGCTCGCGCAGGCGACGCGCTCATGACGGCTCCCGGACGCGGTGTCACATGCTCGAGGCCTTGCTGTCGTGGTTACCCATCGCAACCGCCAGGCCGACGATCGCCGCGGTGGCGAGCAGGATCAGCGGGAAGGTGCCGGTAAGCTTCTCGCTTTGCTTTACTTTGCTTCCGGTGCGAGCCGGCTGTGCCTTCGGCGTCAGCGACAGCTTGGCGGCCGGGTTTGCGGCTGGTTCGGCAGTAGCGGGTGTGGCGAGCAGCGACGCGATCACGGCGAGCGCTACGGGTTTCAGCAAGCTCATGGCGATTCCCTTCCAAGCGACCGGTGCTTCCGGCCCAAAGCTTGGTTCCTCGCCCGCGTGAACCGGTTCAAGCCATGCCGCTCGGTGCCGGCCGCGCCAGCCGCGGCTGCTTGAACCCGCGCTGCGCGGCCCGGAACAGATAGCAAGCAGCTGGGAGGGAATGTGGCCGAAGTCTCCGAAATGACGATGCTAAATCCGGCGGACGGATATGCTCGGTGGGCCGCGACTTACCAGCGTGAGACGATTGTCTCGCTGCTCGACGATGCGCTTGTTTCGGCGCTGACGCCGCCGCTCGCCGGGCGCCGGCTGCTCGATGTCGGCTGCGGCACCGGCCGCAGGATGATCGCCGCCGGCGCCGCATCGGCGACCGGCGTGGAACCAAGCCGTGAAATGATCGCCGCCGGCGCGACCGCCCGCATCGGCCGCCCGGAGCTGACCGTGTTGCACGGCCACGCCGCCGACCTTCCGGTCGCGGACCATGCTTTCGACGTCGCCTGGTGCCGGCTCGTGCTCGGCCATATCGGGGCGCTCGCGGCTCCCTACGCCGAAATGGCCCGCGCGCTCGTCGTCGGCGGAACGGCCGTCGTCAGCGACTTCCACCCCGATGCCCACGCCCGCGGACACCGCCGGACTTTTCGCGGCCCCGTGGGCGTGTACGAGATCGAGAGCCATCCGCATCCGATCGCCGACCATATCCTGGCAGCCGAGGCGGCCGGCCTTGTGCTGGTCGACGGCGCCGACGCCGCTGTCGGTCCGGCCGTGCGCCATCTCTATGATGAGGCGGGCCGGATCGAGCTTTATGAGGCGCACCTGGGGCTGCCGCTGGTGTTCGCGCTTCGGTTCGAGCGGGTCTGACGCCGTGCGGATGCTGGTCCACGCACGCAATATGACGCTGGCCTGCGAGGGCGACCGGCTGTGCGCACCCGAAGGCAAGTTCGACGTGGTGCTCGACTGCCGCGATTCCGATGTCCGGCCGGGCCTGATAAACAGCCACGAGCACCTCCACCGCAACCATTACGGCCGGCTCGGCAGGCCGCCTTACCGCCATGCCTCGCACTGGGCGCGCGACATCCAGCGCCGGCATCGGCGGTTGATTGCCGCTCGCCGGCTGGCTCGCCGCGAGGCCTATCTCGCGGGCGCGTGGAAGAACCTGTTCGCTGGGGTTACCTCGGTGGTTCATCACGATGCCTGGGACGACGAACTGGCGCGCGACTTTCCGCTGCGCGTCGTGCGCATCGCCAATGACGATTCGGTGGCCCTGACGCCCGCCCTGGGCGCCGCCCGCAAGACCGGCTCCCCATATGCCCTCCATCTTGCGGAAGGGACCGACGAGCAGGCCGCTCGCGAGATCGACACGATCGCGCGAGCCGGCCTGCTCGATAAACACCTGCTGGCCGTGCACGTGGTGGGGCCCGGGCAGGAAGGGGTGGAAAGGCTGCGCCGAGCGGGCGCGGCGCTGGTCTGGTGTCCGAGCTCGAACCACTTCCTGTTCGGGCGCACGTCACCGCGCGGCCTGTTCGCCTGCGATAACGACGTGCTGCTGGGAAGCGATTCGCTGCTCACCGGCGCGGGCAACCTGCTGGACGAAATCCGCTTCGCGCGCGCCACCGGAAATCTGGACGGCGAGCGTCTCCAGAGCGCCGTGGGCGAAACGGCAGCCCGGCGTTTGGGCCTCGCCGCGCCGGTGCTCGAGCCGGGCGCTCCGGCCGATTTCATCCTGCTCGATGCGCCATTGCTCGAGGCGACGGCCCGGCATGTCCGGCTGGTCGCGACGGCCGGCGTCCCGCGAGTCGCCGCGGCCGAGGCCGCCCGCCAACTCGACAGGTACGGCCTCGCCGGCGTGCGGCTGACCGTCGGCGGGGTCACGCGCTGGGCCGGCGCGGCAGCCACACCACTCAACAGGGGATCGCAATGAGTTCGAGGATTTCCAGGGCCGCGCTTCTGCTGACCTGCGCGGCGAGCATCGCCGCTGTGGGCATTTCTCCGGCCCTCGCGGCGGATGACGAGACGGTTGCGGCGGCCCCGGCTCCAACCGATGGACCGCCCCAGGACCAGCCTTCGGCGGGCCCCGCGAGCCAGAGCGGTCAAAGCGACAAGCCTGCCGACACGGATAAGGGCGGGGGGACCGACATCCTCTCTGGGGACACACTGACCCTCCTGCTCGACGGTCGCCTGGCGCTCGCCAACGGCGAACGCTCTTTCACGCGGCGAGGGCTCGGCAAGACTCGCTTCGGGGGCACGGCGGGCGGCGACTACAAGCTCTATGCCGTCCCCGTCGAAGCCGACCTTATCTGGACGCCGCGGTTCACCGACACGCTCAGCGCCAACGTCTCGGCGGCCTGGCAGCGCAACCAGGAGAACGCGGCCGATCTGATCGAGGCGTTCGTCAACTGGCTGCCGCCGCAGACCGGGCCCGTGGGATTGCAGGTGCGCGCGGGCTTGATGTGGCCGGAGATCTCACTCGAACATTCGACGGGCGGCGCGTGGAGCGTGGTCGACACGATCACGCCCTCGGCGATCAACTCCTGGGTCGGCGAAGAAGTGAAGGTCATCGGCCTGGAGGGCACGATCCGAACCGATATCGGCGGAAGCACGTTCG
Source organism: Croceibacterium sp. (assembly GCA_025450635.1). Taxonomy (GTDB): domain Bacteria; phylum Pseudomonadota; class Alphaproteobacteria; order Sphingomonadales; family Sphingomonadaceae; genus Croceibacterium_B. The sequence goes on from JANWHA010000089.1 coordinate 10,014, forward strand.
GCCTGACCGGGGCCGTGTTTGGCTTCGACGACACCTCTGGAACCTTGCTGTCGTTCCGCGGCTGGGCGCTGCAGGACGAAAAGGCGACCGCGTTCGGTCATTTCAAGCTGCCGCCGCTCAATCCGTTTATGACCTTCGCGCAGCAGAACGAGACGCGCTCGCTGATCGAACTGGACAACCGCCCGGGCTGGTACGCCCGGCTCGACTGGCGCGCCGCGGCTCCGTTCGGAGCGGCGCTGTTCTATTACGACAATCGCGGGAACCCCGAAAAGTTTACGCTGAACCTTCAGTGGGGCTGGCGAACCCGCTTCTGGAACCTGGCGTTCGATGCCGACCTCGACAGCCGGACCCGGCTGCTGGCTCAAGGGATGACGGGGTCGACGATCATGGGTTTCAAGCGCAACGGCGTGCCTTGGGTGCACACCCATTTCAGCAGCGCCTTCGTGATGCTTTCGCACCGGCTGACCGACAAATGGAACGTCGCCGGCCGCGTCGAGGCGTTCCGCACCCATGAGAGCGGCAGCGAGATGTCGCCGCTGGACAGCGAGCACGGCTGGTCGTGGACGGCCGCCCTGAAATACCTGCTCAACGATCATGTGACGCTCAAGGCCGAAGCGCTCAATGTACGCAGCACGCGCGGGGTTCGACTGACCGATCTCGGCATCGATCCGTTCCAGGCCCAGAGTGTGTTCCAGTTCGCCGTGCAGGTGCGGCTGTGAGCGCCGCCCGCGCGCTGGTGGCGATCGCCGCCGCCGCCCTCATCCTGTCCGCTTGCTCGAACGGGCCGCGGCTCGGTGAGACCAACGCCCCGACGGTGGTCACCAAGTTGACCGAGCTGCCACCGCCCACCGCCGTCGACCCGGCGACGGGAGCATTCGCCTACCGCATCGCACCCCTCGACAAGCTGTCGCTGACGGTTGCCGACACGCCCGAGCTGACCGGAGATTTCCGTGCCGACAGCGCGGGGAAGATCGTGCTGCCCTATCTCGGCGAGGTGCAGGCGGCCGGTTTGACCCCGGCCGAGCTGACCTCGCAGCTCGGGCACGACTTGCGCGGCGGGCATTTCATCAACGATCCGCGCGTCGCGGTGAACGTCGAGGAAGCCGACAGCCTGGATTACACGATAGACGGCCAGGTCAACGCGCCGGGGGACTACACCGCCTCGCCCGATCTCACGCTGATGCACGCCGTGGCCAAGGCCAAGGGGCTCAACGAATACGCTCGGCTGAACGACGTGGTGGTCTTCCGCACGGTGGGCGGGAAGCCGCTGGCGGCGCTGTATGACCTCAATTCGATCCGCCTCGGGCTTTATGCCGATCCGCGGATCTATCCGCACGACCTGGTGGTGGTCGGGGATTCGACCGCCCGGCGCAAGCTGGCCCAGTTCGTCGCCGCGCTGCCGCTCGTTACGACGCCGATCGTGCTGGCGCTGCAAAGGATACCGTGATGGAAGCGATCTCGCCCGAAGCGCTTGGCTGGCTGACGGGCCAGGTGCCGATCGTCGCCGGCGGCCCTGCCAGCGGCCCGCAGCGCGAGCCGCAGCTGAAGCGCTTGCTGCGCTTTTTCGTGCGCTGGCGCTGGGTCCTGCTGCCGTCGATCGTCGTCGGGCTCGTTCTCGGGCTCGCCGCCACCGTCCTGATGACCCGCCAGTACGCCTCGACCGTGCGGCTGGAGATTTCGCGCGACGCGGCCAAGGTCACGAAGATCGAGGACGTCCAGCCCGAAACGAGCATCGGCGACCAGGAGTTCTACCAGACCCAGTACGGCTTGCTCCAGGCCACCGGCCTGGCCGAGCGCGTCGCGGCCGACTTGCGGCTGCCCGACAACCGCGGCTTCTTCGACCGGTTCGGCCGCGAGCGCGAATTCGACGCCGCCGGGCAGCTCGCCAGCCCCACCGCGCGTGAAGCCAAGCGGACCGGCCTCGCGGGCGAAATCCTGCTCGACCACCTGACGGTTGCGCCGATGCGCGGCTCGAGCCTGGTCGACGTCACCGTCACCACGCCCGACCCGGCTCTGTCGCAGCGCATCGCCGCGAAATGGGCCGACGACTTCGTCGCGATGTCGCTGGAGCGCCGCTTCGACGCGTCGAGCTATGCCCGCAACTTCCTCGAAAAGCGCCTCGAGGCCTTGCGCGGAACGCTGGAGACCTCCGAACGCCAGGCGGTCGAATACGCCGACAGCCAGGGTATCATCAACTTGCCCCAGGCGCCCGGCACCCAGGAAGCATCGGGCGAGGTCGACCGCTCCCCGCTGACCGAAAAGCTCGAGGCGCTGAACCAGGCCCTCGCGGTGGCGACCGCGGACCGGATCGCCGCGCAATCGCAACTTGCCGCCGCGCAGCGCCCCGATGCGAGCGCCGAGGCGTTCAACAACCAGGCGATCAACGATCTGCGCCGTCAGCGGAGCGAGGTCTCGGCGGACTACGCCAAGACGGCGTCCGAGTTCGGCTCGGCTTATCCGCGGGTCAAGGCGCTCGCCGACCAGGTCGGCCAGATCGACGCTTCGTTGAACACCGAAACCGCGCGCGTGCGGACCTTGCTCACCCAGACCTATCACGCCGCCGCGGCGCGTGAGGGCGCGCTGGCCGCGCAAGTCGCCGGGCTCAAGGGCCAGCTCAACGACGTCCGCCAGCGCAGCATCCAGTACAACATCTTCCTGCGCGACGCGGACACCAACCGCCAGCTCTACGACTCGCTGCTCCAGCGCTACAAGGAGATCGGCGTTGCCGGCAGCGTGCAGGACAACAACATCGCCATCATCAACCAGCCGAAGGTGCCCGACCGGCCGGTTAGCCCGCGGCTGCTGGTCAACCTGATCGTGGCCATGTTCACCGGAGGCCTGATCGGCATCGCGCTTGCCGCCGCGCTCAACCAGATCGACGAGACGATCGGCGATCCCGAAAGCGTCCGCTCACGCCTTGGGCTGCCGCTGCTCGGGGCGCTGCCGCTGGTCAAGGACAGCGAGCCGATCGACGAGCTCGACAGCCCCCGCTCGCCCCTGACCGAAGGCTACCTGGCGGTCCAGGCCAACCTCAAGCTGGCGACGCCTCACGGCACGCCGAAATCGATCGCCTTCACCAGCACCCGCGCCCGCGAGGGCAAATCGACCAGCGCCATCGCGCTCGCCCGGCTGCTGGCGGGGGGCAAGAAGCGCGTGGTGCTGATCGACGGCGACATGCGCTCGCCCTCGCTGCACGACACGTTCGGCATTTCCAACAGCGCGGGGGTCAGCAACTTGCTCGCCGGATCGCACGACGTCGGCGCGGTTCGCCATCCGACGAAGTGGGAGGGTCTTTCGGTGATCCCGGCCGGCCCGCAGCCGCCGAGCACCGCCGACTTGCTGATGGGCGAAGGCTTGCACGAGCTGGTCGCGCGGCTGCTGACCGAGTTCGACCATGTGGTGGTCGACTCCCCGCCGGTGCTCGGCTTGGCCGACGCGCCGCTGGTGTCGGCGGCGGTGGATGCCGTGGTGTTCGTCGTGGAAGCCGGCGTAACCCGCTCCGGCGCCGCCGCGAGCGCGATCGAACGGCTGCGCGAGGCCAGGGCCAACCTGCTCGGGGCGGTGGTGACCAAGTTCTCCGCCGGGCGGCAGGCGTTTGCGTACGATTATGGCTACGGTTACGGCAGCGAGCGCATCGCCGAGGCGGCGTAAGCTCGAGGACGGCAGGCCAGCCGTCAAGGGCATCGTTGCTTGGCGCGCGGCGATTGCCGTCGCCGCGCTCTTCGCCGGCGCCACGGTGGTGGCCACCGCTCGATTCAACGCGCGGGTAGCGCTCGACGATGCGCGAGAGCGGGTCGAGCACGGCACGCCGCCCAACGATCCGGCTATTCAGGCACTGGTCCGACAGGCCCTGCGCCGCGACCTCACACAACCGGCGGCACTCGAATTGACCGCGCTCGCCGACGAGAATCGCGGCCACCCGCAGGCCGCGGCCCGGCTCTACCGGCTGTCCGACCAGATCAGCCGCCGCAGCCTGGCCACCCGCCTGTGGCTGGTTCAGGACGCGGTCGGCCGAGGCGACGTGGCGGGAACCCTGGCCAACATGGAACTTGCGCTCCGCACCTCGTCGGCCGCGCCGGCGTTTGTCTTCCCCGCGCTTGCCCGCGGCCTCGACGATGCCAAGCTGGTCCAGCCGATCGCGACGCTGGTCGAGCGCCCGAGCGACTGGCGCGAAGCCTTCCTCATTTTCGCCGCCGACAATGCCGATCCATCATCGGCGGCAGCGCTCTTCTTCGCCGTGCATGACCGACGGTTGATCTCGAAGGATGAGCTCGACCGCAAGGTGGTCGTTCGCCTGGTCGGCGATGGCCAATTCACCCTCGCCAGGCAGCTCGACACCGCTTTTGGCGGCCGGCCGGTGCGAGCTCAGCTCGTGCCGGATGGCAATTTCGACGATTTCGCCGCCCGCTATCCGTTCGGATGGGGGCTGACCGAGCGGGCCGAGCTCGGTGCCGCGCGCCAGATCGATGACGGCCATTCGGTGCTGGCGTTTCATGCCACCGTCGCCGAAGGCGGGCAGGTCGCCGCCCAACTGCTGACCCTGCCGCCAGGCTCCTATGCGCTCGAAACGCAGGCAGGGCGGCAGGAAAGGGTAGACACCCCGCCCCTGTGGACGCTCTCGTGCGCCGCCCCAGCAACGCTCATCGTAACCCTCGCCTTGCCCTCGGAACCGCACGCCAGATCGACGGCATCGTTTGCGATCCTGCCGGATTGCCCAGCGCAATGGCTGGCGCTCACGGTTCGTCCGGCGCTGACTCCGCAATCGGGCTCGGTTCAGGAGGTGACAGTTGCCGCCCGCTGAGGCTCAGGCGCGGGCGTAATCGCGGTCGAGCTGGAATTGTCCGAGCAGGGCGATGCCGATCGGTTTCGTCCGGCGGCCCTCGCCCACGAGCCGATAACCCGATGCCCGCGCGAACGCCAGCGAGGCGGCGTTGGAGCTCTCGGTCACATACCAGAAACGCTGGCCCGGGGCGGCGAACAGCCGATGCGCCCGCTCGATGGCCAACCGGGCGAGTCCGCGGCGGCGCCACGCCGGATGGGTCCACAAGGCGCCGATCTGCAGGTCGCCCGGCGCCATGAACGGAAACCGATGCCAGCGCGGGGTGACGACCAAGCGATGCACACGTGTCGCAGCGCACCAGATCCTGAACTCGGTATAGCGCTCGTCCTCAAACAGCCCGAGCCTGTGCTGCATCGTGACCGCCAGGTGAAGCGGATCGATCGGAAAGCTCGCTTTCTCCCCCGGCCGCCAGATCTGCACGGCCGTTCCTTCGGGAAGCGCGCGCTGCCGATCGGGTGGCGCCTCTCCTTCGCGCAAGAAGAATGTCACGCTCATGACGGCTCCGGCTCGATGACGAAGTGCCGCAGCGGCTCCTGCCGCAGGCACAGCTCGCGTGTCGACGTATCGGCGCCCCAGCGCAGCAGGATCCCGTCCAGCAGCGACAACGCCAGCGGGCGGGCCACGATCGCGATCACCGTCAGCGCCGTCAACGCAACGTCGGCAGCCAGCGTGCGGCGCTGAATGTAAAGCAGGCCGAGGCGGCACTTCCAGGGGCGGATCAGGCGGTCGTAGGTCGCCTGCACATCGTTTGACCCTTCGAGGATTTCCGCCTCGTCGGCGAACACGATCGAGGCAAGGTCGGTGAGACCGGGCCTGACGGCAAGCAGGCCCATTTCCGCAGGTGTGTAACCGTCGACTCCGCCCTTCCGCACGTTCGGCCTCGGCCCGACGACGCTCATGTGGCCGGCGAGAACGTTCAGGAACTGCGGCAGCTCGTCAAGCTTCCACCGCCGCAGGAAACGTCCGAGCGGGGTGATCCGGCCATCAGATCGCGCCGCCGAGCTGGCGCCGATGCGATCCGCGCCGACGACCATCGTGCGCAGCTTGATCATCGCGAAGTCGCGGTCGCCCCGTCCGACCCGTGGGCTGAGATAGAACGGCGGGCGGCCGTCCTGACACCAGACCGCCAGCGACAGGATCGCGACGAGCGGCCACAGCAAAGCCAGCGCGACGACGGCAAAGGCGATATCGAAACAGCGCTTGCTCAGCATCGGGCAAGCGCGTTCAGCGACAGGCGCGAGCCGACCTGTGGGCCGCCGCCGCCATTGTGCATCCGCACGACGTTGGGGCGGAGGGAAAGCACCAGGGCTTCGGTGTCATACTCGAGGTGCGCCGTCGCCATCAGAAGAACGACCGCACCGCGGCGATCGTTCGCGCCACCTGGTCGTCCCTGAGCATGTGATTCATCGGCAGGAGCAACGCGCGGCCGAGGAAGCGGTCGGTGTTGGGCAGCGAGCCGCCGAGGCCCAGCTTGCGGAAGCGGTGCAAGCCGATCCCGCCCCAGTGGAGGATCGTCCCGATCCCCTGCGCCGCGAGATGTTCGCGCAGTGCGTCGCGCTGCTCGCAATAAACGTCGTAGTTCTGGAACGTGTCGAAGCGCCGGGGGTCCGTGCCGGGAGCCGGCGGCAACTGCAGCGCGGCGATGTCGCACAGCCCCTCGTGGTATTTCGCGGCGATCTCGCGCCGCCGCGCTATCGCCTGGTCATACCACGCGATCTTGTCGAGCAGGACGGCCGCCTGGATGTTGTCCATGCGTGAGTTGGTGCCCCAAACGGCACAATCCTCGCGGATCACCTTGTCGGCGCCCGCGCCATGGTTGCGCATCGCGCGCACGCGCTCGGCCAGCGCATCGTCGTCGGTCACCAGCGCACCCGCGTCGCCGAAGCAGCCGAGCGTCTTCGACGGGTAGAAGCTGAACGCCGCCCATTGCCCGAACCGGCCGGCCTGCGTTCCGCCGAACGTGGCGCCGAGCGCCTGGGCCGCGTCCTCGACGATCGGCAAGCCGTGTTCGGCCGCGATCGCCCGCACTTCGTCCATGTCGCAGACGGTGCCGTTGACATAGACCATCATCACGGCGGCGGTGCGCGCCGTGATCGCGGCGCGGATGGCGGCCGGATCGACGTGCCGACCGCTCTCGTCCATGTCGACCGGTACCGCCCGCCCGCCGGCGTCGTGGATCGCCTGGGCCGCGGCGATGAAGGCGTGGCCGGGCAACACGACTTCGGCGCCCGGAGCGAGGCCGCCCGCGCGCAGGCCGAGCTCCATCGCGCTGGTGCAGTTCGACAGCGCGACCGCGTGGCGCACGCCGATGTAGTCGGCCAGGGCGCGCTCGAATCCGGCCACCGCGTGGTGGAGGATGAACCCGCCAGCCGCCGCGGTCTCGTGGATGATCGCCGCGTAGCGATCGGCCTTTTCGGCGTACAGGGAGCCCCAGTCGAAGAACGGCACCGGTTGGTCGGTCGCGAGCATGAACTTCCCACCCCTCCTTCGCCCACTAACCCCGTGTCGGGCGCGTCTTGGGTGAGTGCCCGGGACAGCCGCCGGGGTTTAATGGGCAGGAGCGCCGATCGCGGATGCGGATCCTCTATCTCACCCAGTGGTTCGAGCCCGAGCCGAACATCATCAAGGGGCTGGCTTTCGTTCGCGGGCTGCAGGCGGCCGGGCACGAGGTGACGGTCGTCACCGGCTTGCCGAACTATCCGGCGGGGCGCCTATACCCCGGCTATCGCCTGCGCCTGATCCAGCATGAGGACATCGGCGGGGTGCGCGTCACGCGCCTGCCGCTTTACCCCAGCCATGACGCTTCGGCGCTGCGCCGGTCGCTGAATTTCCTGTCGTTCTTCCTCGCGGCGTTGATCTACTGCCTGTGGCGGGCGGGACGCTACGACCTCGTCTACGTCTACCACCCGCCGATCACCGTCGGCCTCGCCGCCGCGCTGGCCGGTTGCGCGCGTCCCCTGCCATTCGTGCTCGACGTCCAGGATCTGTGGCCGGACACGGTCAGCACCACCGGCTTGCGCGGCGCGGCAGCCTTGTCTCGCCCGATCGGCTTCCTCTGCTCGTTTGTCTATCGCCGCTCGGCGTTGATCATTGCCCAGTCGAACGGCATGCGCCGGGCGCTTGCCGGCCGCGGCGTGCCCGAGGCGAAGATATCGACGATCCATAACTGGGCGGTGCGGGAGACCGCCCTCCCGAAACAGCGTTTCGACGCCGAAGATCCCGACCGATTCACCATCGTCTACGCCGGCAACTTCGGCCGCGCCCAAGGTCTCGCGGCGGTGGTCGAAGCGGCCGAGATCCTCGCCCGGCGGCGCCAGGATATCGAGATCCGGCTTATTGGCGACGGCCTCGAATTCGAAACGCTCCGCGCCAGGGCGCTGGGCGTGCAAGGCGTGTCGGTCGAACCGCGCATGTCCTCCGAAGACATCGACGGCATCATCGCGGCGTCGGACGCGGCGCTGCTTCACTTGCGCGACGAGCCGCTGTTCCGGATCACCGTGCCTTCCAAGACGCAGGCCTATCTCGCGTATGGCCGCCCGATCGTCGCGGCTGTCGCGGGCGAGGCGGCGGACCTGCTGCTGGAAAGCGGCGGCGCGATCGTCGTTCCGCCCTGCCAAGCCGCCGCTCTCGCCGATGCGATCGGCGAGATGGCCGATCTGCCGCGCGAGCGGCGGGAGACGATGGGGGCAAGCGGGCGGAGCTTCTATTTCGACAACCTGTCCTTCAGCTCGGGCATGGCAGCGACCCTGTCGGTGCTGGCCTCCGCGAGAGCGGCATGAACGACGGGGCTCTGGCATCGCAGGCATCGGCGCGGCTGCTTCCGTTCATCTCCGGCGACCGGCTGACCCGCACGCCGCTGTTCGTGGTCATGGGCTATGTCGTGCTGACGTTCGTGCTGTTCCTCACCTGGCCGATCAACTGGCCGATCTATCGGGGGTGGGACTGGGCGATCCTCACGCTCTACGTCCTGTTGTGCTTCTTTGCCCTGTCTTCGGCGGCGATGGCCGGATCGGCCGGCCGCGCGCACCTGGCCGCTCCGCTGCCGGGCATTCGGGCGCTGCTCTTCGCGGGCGCGGCCGCCTCGGCGCTGCTGCTGGCGCCATCATGCCTCGCCTACACCGGGCGAGGTCCGTGGGACGTGCTCGATGCCTTGCGGAACCAGGGCGAGGCCTATCGGCTGCTGCAGTTCCAGCTCTATTTCGGGGAAAGCCGCGAGCGCGCGCTCGTCGTCGCCTCGCGCTTCCTTGCGGGACCGCTGATGTACGCGGTGCTGCCGCTCGGGGTGATCCATTGGCGCCGGATCGGCTGGACCGGCCGCGCGGCATTGGCGGTGAGCGTGGTTTGCTCGATCGTGTTTTCCATCATGCGCGGGACCGACAAGGAGATCGCCGACCTGTTCCTGATCGGTTTTGCGGCGCTGATGGTCTCACTCGGCCGGGCGCTGACCCTGTCGGGCCGAAGCGTGCGCGTCGCCCGGCGCTTTTGGCTTCCGGCGCTGATCGGCCTGGCGCTGCTGATCCCCGCGCAGGGCTTGTTCACCGAACGCAAGGAAGCGCGCCTTCCCGGGTTCGACAACAAGGCGGTGGTCTGCGCCAACAACAGCCGGATTTGCGCCGATCTCGACAGCCCGCTGATCGCCTGGCTGCCTTTCCAGGAACGCTTCGGGCTCAGCGAGTTCATCCTGGCGACCAGCTCGGGCTGGTTCGGCTTGCACCTCGCTCTGCAGAAGCCGTTCGAATCCTCCCTCGGCGTCGGCCACTCGCCGGCGGCGCTGTCGGTCTACGAGGCGCTGACCGGCGACGATCAGCCGCACAAGCGCACTTACACCTACCGCAATGGCGCCGACGAATGGCCCGAGGATAATTACTGGTCGACGCTGATCGCATGGATCGCCAACGATGTCGGCTTCACCGGCGCGGTCGCGATGCTGGCGTTGATCGGCTTTGCCTGGGGCGTCTGGTGGCGCGAAGCGGCGGCGGGGATGAGCGATCCCGCCGCGGTTCTTTTCGTCCTGGCGACGACCACGGTGTTCTACCTTCCGGCCAACAACCAGGTGTTCGCCGCCTACGAGGGCTATTCGATCTTCTTCGCCTGGCTCGGCGTGTGGTGGTGGCACCGCTCGCGCCAGCGCATCTACGCCGCGCTTCCGCTGGCCACGATCGGGGCCGCGGCATGACCGCCCGGCTGGGCGCGATCGGCGTGTTCTTCGCGCTGAGGATCGGTTGCGCGCTGATCCTGCTCAAGCTGGCGGCCAGCCGCCTCAGCGTGGCGGGCTTTGCGGACTTCAGCCAGTACCTGGCTTTCGCCTCGCTGGTGACGCTGCTGGCGGTCGGCGGCTCACAGAACGGCCTGATCCGGCAAGTCGCCGCGGCGCGCTCGCGGGCGGACCTCGAAGAGACGCTGGCCGCCGCGGCTGCGATCTGGATCGCCGCGAGCGCGATCCTGCTGCTTTTCGCGATCATCGCGGCGGGAATGATCGGAACCGTGCTCGTCGGTCACGGCGGCGAGAGCGCGGCGATCGTGGCGCTGACCGGCGCGGCGATATTCGCCGGACCGGGCCAGATACGCTGCAGCATGCTCAGCGGCCAGGGGCGGATGATCTCGAGCCTGGAGATCCAGAGCGTGGGACTGCTCGCCGGCGTCGCGGGCGCGGCGGTGTTCGCGCTACGCGGCGAGGCGGCGGCGGCGGCGCTGGCGTTCGCCGGCGGCTCGCTCGTGCCGAGCGTGCCTGTCCTGCGG
>JANWHA010000090.1 GCA_025450635.1 Croceibacterium sp.
ACCTCGGCGATGTTGCGCACCTGGCCGGTGAGGTTCGCCGCCATGAGGTTGACGTTGTCGGTCAGGTCCTTCCAGGTGCCGGCGACGCCGCGCACGCGCGCCTGGCCGCCGAGATTGCCTTCGGTGCCGACCTCGCGCGCCACGCGGGTCACTTCCGACGCGAACCCGTTGAGCTGGTCGACCAGGGGATTGATGGTGGTCTTGAGCTCGAGGATTTCGCCCTTCACGTCGACGGTGATCTTCTTGGACAAGTCGCCCGAGGCCACCGCGGTGGTCACCTCGGCGATATTGCGCACCTGCCCGGTCAGGTTCGCCGCCATCAGGTTGACGTTGTCGGTCAGGTCCTTCCAGGTGCCGGCGACGCCGCGCACCTTGGCCTGGCCGCCGAGCTTGCCTTCGGTGCCCACCTCGCGCGCGACGCGCGTCACTTCGGAGGTAAAGTTGGCGAGCTGCTCGACCATCGTGTTGACGACCTTGCCGATGCGCAGGAACTCGCCCTTCAGCGGGCGTCCCTCGATCTCCACCGCCATCGTCTGCGACAGGTCGCCCTTGGCGACGCCGCCGATCACGCGAGCAACCTCGATCGTCGGCTGGACCATGTCGTCGATCAGCTCGTTGATCGCGCGCAGCTTGCGGTCCCAACTGCCGGTGGCGCCATGCACTTTCGCGCGGCTGCCGATCTTGCCTTCCTTGCCCACGACCCGAGAGACTCGCTCGAATTCGCCGGTGATCTGCTGGTTGAGCGAGACGACTTCGTTGAACAACGTGGCGATCTCGAGATCGGTCTCGTCGCCTTCTTCGGGGAGCCTGACCGAGAAATCGCCGCGGCGCAGTCGGCGCAACGCGAGGATGAGGTCGCGCCGGCTGCGCGAAAATTCGACCTGCGAAGTTTGGCGATTCACGAAACCCTCCGAGCCCATGGGTGCGCGGCCCACGCCCCCGGAAGCGACAAAGCCTCAAGCGCGTTTCGGGTTCCCGCCAAGCGAAAGAAATGTTCCGTTCCGGCGGGAAAGGCGGTTGTCATCAAAGGAGGAATCCGTAGGGGACGACTCAAGCAAACCGGAATCAGAGTGAGGGAATTTCCAGCGCGTCAGGATGCCTGAGCAGGACCATCTCGAATCATTTATCGGCAACAGCTTCCGTTCGGTCTGGGCACTCGAGGTCCTGCAATTCCTGGTCGAGCGCCCGACCGCGTCGTTCTCCTCCGAGGAACTGATCAGCGCCCTTCGGGTAAGCAGTGCCGTCATCTCGCAGAGCGTCGGGAACCTGTTGGCGGCCGGCCTGGTGATGGTCGACGGCGACGGGCGCATCTCGCTTCACGCCGTCAAGGAGGACGACCTGGCGCTCGTCCGCGCGGCGATTGATTTCTACCAGAGAAGCCCCGACAAGGTCCGCCGGCTGATCGTCGCGCAGGCGGCGCCCGGCATCACGGCTTTTGCGGACGCGTTCAAGCTGCGGAGGGATTGAGCATGGGCACCCTGTTCCCGACGCTGGTGTACACGCTCTGCTTCGCCACCAGCGCGCTTTGCGCGTTTCTGCTGGGCCGCAGCTTCTCGAGGATTCGCTCGCGCGTGCTGCTATGGAGCGCGATCTGCTTCACCTTGCTCGCGGTGGTCAACCTGCTCGTGATCTTCGACCTGGTGATCTATCCGACCGCCATCGACCTGCGGCCGGAGCGCATGTGGCTGACCCTGATCGCGGTGGCGGTGCTGCTGTTCGGCTTCATCTGGCGCGAAGAGGTTTAGACTCGATGCTCTACGCTTTCCTCGGCGGCGCTATCGTGATGGGCTTTGCCGTTGCCGCGCTGATGTTCCTCAAGTTCTGGCGCAGGACGAGGGAAGGCCTGTTTCTCGCCTTCGCCGGCAGCTTCCTGCTGCTCGGCGTGACCCAGGCGCTGCTGACGCTCGGCGGGTTCGTCGACGAACAGCGCAGCTGGCTGTACCTCCTGCGGCTGGCGGCGTTCCTGCTGATCCTGTTTGCGCTGTTCCTGCAGAACCGGCGCGGCCGCATGCCCTGACCACTCGGACGTTGATTTTGTCCAATCTGTGGTAAGGTACTCCGCAAGCACAGGAGTCGGCGATGGCCAGCATAGTCGAAACGGACGCCCCCACCCGCGAAATCCCCCAGGGCACCGCCTATGGCCGGCCTTTGCAGCAGCCCGATGCGGCGCTGACGCAAGTCGGACCGGGCACGCCGATGGGCGAGCTGATGCGCCGCTATTGGCAACCGGTGCTCGCCAGCCGCAACGTCACCACGCGCCCGCGCGAAGTGCGCATCCTTGGCGAAGACCTGATCATCTTCCGCAACGGCGAGGGACAGCCGGGCCTGCTCTACCCGCGCTGCATGCATCGCGGCACCAGCCTGATCTGGGGCCATGTCGAGCCCGACGGCATCCGCTGCTGCTATCACGGCTGGAAGTTCGCCGTCGATGGCCAGTGCATCGAGCAGCCGTGCGAGCCCAACCCGCACTTGTGCCGGCCCGAGCACCGCCAACCGTGGTATCCGGTGGCAGAGCGCTATGGCCTGGTCTGGGCCTACATGGGCCCGCCGGAGAGGATGCCGGTGCTGCCGCGGTTCGATTCGCTCGAACCGCTGGAGGAGGGCGAGGATTACCTCGCGTTCGACAACTCGCTCGGCTCGCACGGCGACATGAACGGTCCCGACGTCGTGCCGTACAGCTGGCTGCACATGAACGACAACGTGATGGACCCTTTCCACGTCCAGGTGCTGCACACGACCTTTTCCGGGACGCAGTTTGTGCGCGAGTTCGCGGTGATGCCCACGGTCGAGTTCGAGGAGATCGACGGCGGGGTGATCTACAAGGCGCATCGCGACCTGGAAGACGGCCGCCACGTCAACCGCGTCTCCACCTGGGTCACGCCCAACGTGATGTGCGTGCCCGACGTGGCCATGCGCCCCGGGCGCCCGAACGGCATCGGCTTCTCGGTGCCGGTGGACGATTCGCACAGCCGCATCCTGATGTGCATGCGCACGTCGCTGACGCCCGATGGCCGCCGGCCGATGCGCGGGCTCGAGGCCGAGAAGTTCAAGCCGTGGCACCAGCGCACCGTCGAGGAGCGGCAGGACCAGCCCGGCGACTACGAGGCGCAAGCCGGCCAGGGACCGATCTCGCTCCACAGCGAGGAGCACCTGGTGACCTCGGACAAGGGTGTGGCGATGCAACGCCGCGCCTTGCGCCGGGCGATGGACACGGTCGCCGCCGGCGGCCACCCGCCCGGCGTCGCGTTCGACGACGCGGATGCGACGATCCACTTGCCGTCGGGCAACTACTACAGCGGCTGAGGCCTCATTCCTGCTCCGGCCCCGCCTGGCCGTAAGCGAGGAACGCGAACAGCCCGGTGCCGCCGATCACGTTGCCGACGAGCGCCGGCAGCAGGATGGTGATGAGGCCGGCCCATAAGCCGAGCTCGCCATGAATGGCGAGCAGGAACACCTCGGCCGAGCCGACCACGACGTGCGAGAACCCGCCGGCGGCGATCAGCCACGCGAACGCGGTGATGGTGAAGATCTCGAAGCCCTTCGAGCTTGGCAGCATCCATACGATCGAGGCGACGAAGAAGCCGGCGGGGATCGCGTGGATCAGCCCCGTCCACCCGGTTTGTTCGAGCACCTTGCGCGAGACCTCCAACATCGCGGCGGTGTTCTCGGGGCTCGTGGTTCCGAGCTTGAGCGAGATGAGCGCGGTGGCGAAGGTGCCGACGAGATTGGCGACGAAGACCACCGCCCATAGCCGCGCCGAGCGCCACAGATGATTGCGCGACGGCTTGGCCAGAACCGGCAGCACCACGCTGAGCGTGTTCTCGGTGAACAGCTGCAGGCGGGACAGGATGACGATCACGAAGCCGAGCGCGTAGCCGAGCGCGGCGATGGCTTCGCGGGCGGGATTGCCGGCGAGGGCGCGATAGAGGATGGCCTCGGCCAGCACCGAGGTCGACAGGGCCAGCCCGGCGGCGACGCCGGACCACCACAGCGCCATGACCGGCCGGTCCAGCTCCTCGTCGCCTTCGCGGCGGATCGTCTCGAACACCGTGACGGCGGCGAGCCGCTGGTGCTCCTTCGCCTGCTCCTTCTGCTCTTCGGCGGCTTGCTCTTGGCGTTCGCCCTCGCGCTGCGCATCGTTCGATTCGCCGGAGGACATGGTGCAGGACTCCTTTCGCTCGAGGCCCCTCCCGAACAGGCCGACCGTGCTGCGGTTCCAAGCGGTTGTGCGTAACCGGCTCTTTACCATCTCGGCGCATAAGGCTGGGGCAAGGGGGCCCGAGCCTGATGGATGACCTGCTGGCGGAATTCATCGCGGAATCGCGCGACATGCTCGAGGCGTTGTCGGGCGAGATCGTCGCGTGGGAGGCGGACCCTTCCGACCGCGCGCGGCTCGATGCGATCTTCCGTTTCGTCCACACCGTGAAGGGCAACTGCGGCTTCTTCGAATTCCCCCGGCTCGAGGCGCTGAGCCACGCCGCCGAGGATGCGCTCGCCGACGTGCGCGCCGGCCGGCGCCAGGCCGACCCGCCCCTGGTCACCGCCGTGCTGTCGATCATCGATCGCATCGCGGAGATCGTCGATGCGATCGGCGACGGGCGCGAGCAGCCGGCGAGCGACGACGCGCCGCTGATCGCCGCGCTCGCCGGCAACGCCGAGGAAGCCCCGGCGGCGCCCGCGGCGCCGGCCATGTCGGCCGCGCAGAAGCGCCAGTCCGCCACGCCGCGGACGATCCGCCTGCCCGTCGAGTTGCTCGACCGGGTGATGAGCGGTGTGTCCGACATGGCGGTGGCGCGCAATGACCTTTCCCGGCGCCTCGCGCAGCAGGAAAGCGAGACCGGGCTCGAAGCGCCGTTCAACCGTCTCTCGGCGATCCTCGCCGACTTGCGCGAGGCGATCACCCGCATCCGCATGCAGCGGATCGACACCCTGTTCTCCGGGTTCCCGCGCATGGTCCGCGACTTGTCGCACGAGCTCGGCAAGCAGGTGATGGTCGAAATCGAGAGCGGCGACGTCGAGATCGACCGCGAGATGATCGAGGTCGTGCGCGATCCACTGGTCCACTTGA
>JANWHA010000091.1 GCA_025450635.1 Croceibacterium sp.
CGCGACGCGCTCGGGGCGGAAGCGAAGGGCTTCACCTTCAAGCCCGCCTCGGGCGACCCGCTGCGCTATCATATGCACACGCTACCCGACGAGATCGACAGCGCCGAGGCCCTGATCGGCACCTCGACCCTGCTCGCCGCGTGGAACGCCGCGACTTACGTCGCCCAGATCGACGACGACCGCCTGACCCAGGCGATGAGCAGCTCCGCTTACCTCGATGCCACCCGCGCCGTGCTCAAGAAGCACGGCGCGTTGTGGTTCAATGACGAAAGCTATCTGGTCGAACGCAAGCGTTAGGCAGGCTCGGCCACCTCTTGCTGCTGCACCGCCTTGATCACCGCCTCCGAGAACGCCGGAATGTCGGCCGGCTTGCGGCTGGTGATGAGGTTGCCGTCCTGGACGCATTCCCGGTCGACCACGTTGGCCCCGGCGTGCCTGAGGTCGGTGCGGATCGAAGGCCAGCTGGTGACGGTCCTGCCGTCGATCACCTCAGCCTCGGCGAGCAGCCAGGGTCCGTGGCAGATCGCGGCGACGGTCTTGCCGGCATCGCAGAAGTCCTTGACCAGTTGCACGGCCTTGGCCTCCTTGCGCAGCTTGTCGGGGTTCATCACCCCGCCGGGTAGCACCAGCGCGTCGAACTCGGCTTCTTCGGCCTGGTCGAGCGTCATGTCGACCTTCACCGGCGTGCCCCAGTCGGTGTGCTGCCAGCCTTTGATCTCGCCGTCGTGCGGGGCGACCACGACGGTTTCGAAGCCGGCTTCCTCGAGGTTCTGCTTCGGTTTTTCGAGCTCCGACTGCTCGAAACCGTCGGTCGCGAGGATCATGATGCGCTTGGCCATGGCGGGTCTCCTGTCTGGGGGAAATTCGCCGTCCGAACGGGTGGGGAAAGGCCTCTGTTCCGCGCTGTCCGGCAGGCCGTGGCGGTGTTAGGGCCGATGGCATGATGCCTACCGTGGACGACGAAAAAGACCCCTTCGACGCGATCGTCGATGCACCCTTCGACAGCGCCTTGTCCGAACGCTACCTCGTCTATGCGCTCTCCACGATCACCGCGCGTTCGCTGCCGGACTTGCGCGACGGGCTGAAGCCGGTGCACCGGCGGCTGCTGTGGGGCATGCGCCAGCTCGGCCTCAGACCCGACAGCGCGTTCAAGAAATGCGCCCGCATCACCGGCGATGTGATGGGCAAGTACCACCCCCACGGCAACCTCGCGCTGTACGATGCACTGGTCCGCCTCGCGCAGCCGTTCACCCTGCGCTATCCGCTGATCGAGGGGCAGGGCAACTTCGGCAACATCGACGGCGATGGCGCGGCGGCCGAGCGCTACACCGAATGCCGCCTGACGAAGACGGCGATGCAGCTGATGGAGGGGCTCGACGAAGGCACCGTCGATTTCGTCCCGACTTACAACAACGAGGAGGAAGAGCCCTCGCTGTTCCCCGGGCTGTTCCCCAATCTCCTCGCCAACGGCGCCAGCGGCATCGCTGTCGGTATGGCGACCAACATCCCGAGCCACAACGTCGCCGAGGTGATCGACGCGACGCTGGAGCTGATCGACAATCCTTACGTCGAGCATGCGCGGCTGATGGAGCTGTTCCAGGGGCCGGACTTTGCCACCGGCGGGCTGATCGTCGACAGCCGCGAGGCGGTGTCGCAAGCCTACGAGACCGGCCGCGGCTCGTTCCGCGTCCGCGCCCGCTACTTCGCGCCCGAGGCCAAGGAAGCGGCGGACCGCGATGCCGGGATCGAGCGGCTCGGCGGCGGGCAGTACCAGCTCGTCATCACCGAGATTCCCTACCAGGTGCCGAAGGGCAAGCTGATCGAGCAGATCGCCCAGGTGATCGCCGACAGGAAAGTGCCGATCCTCGAGGATGTGCGCGACGAGAGCGACGAGGCCATCCGCATCGTCATCGTTCCCAAGAGCCGCAACGTCGATCCCGAGCTGCTCAAGGAATCGCTCTACCGCCTGACCGACCTCGAAGTGCGCTTCGGGCTCAATCTCAACGTGCTCGATGCGACGCGCACGCCGATGGTGATGGGGCTGAAGGAGCTGCTCGAGCACTGGCTGCTGCACCAGATCGACATCCTCCAGCGCCGCAGCCGCCACCGCCTGCAGAAGATCGCCGACCGGCTGGAGCTGGTCGAAGGGTACATCATCGCGTTCCTCAACCTCGACCGGATCATCGAGATCATCCGTACCGAGGATGAGCCCAAGCCGGTGATGATCGCTGAGTTCGCCCTGACCGACCGCCAGGCCGAGGCGATCCTCAACATGCGCCTGAGGAGCTTGCGCAAGCTCGAGGAAATGGAGCTCAAGCAGGAGCGCGACGCGCTGCTGGCCGAGCGCGCGGAACTGGAAAAGCTGCTCGATTCACCCGCCCGTCAGCGCACCCGGCTGAAGCGCGACCTCGCTGCCTTACGCAAGGACTACGCCGAGGATACCGCGCTCGGCCATCGCCGCACGACCATCGCCGAGGCCGCGCCGACGGTCGAGTTCAGCATGGACGCGATGATCGAGAAGGAGCCGGTGACGGTAATCCTGTCGAAACGCGGCTGGATCAGGGCGGCGCGCGGCCATCTGGAGCAGGACTGGAAGTACAAGGAAGGCGACGAGGAGGCGTTCGTCATCCACGCGCAGACCACCGACAAGCTGCTGCTCGCCGCCGACGACGGGCGCTTCTACACCCTCGGCGCCGACAAGCTGCCCGGCGCGCGCGGGTTCGGCGAGCCGATCCGCAACACGCTCGACATCGATGCGGAGGCGCAGATCGTCGCGCTGATCGTGCACAAGCCGGAGACCCAGCTGCTGCTGGCGTCGTCGGCCGGCAAAGGCTTTGCGGCAGTGACCGACGAGCTGCTCGCCGAAACCCGCAAGGGACGCCAAGTGGTCAACCTCAAGCCGGGTCAGAAGCTGGTGGTCGTGCGCCCGATCGATCCGGCGCACGATCACGTTGCGGTCGTCGGGGACAACCGCAAGCTGGTGATCTTCCACCTCGAGGAATTGCCGGTGATGGCGCGCGGGCAAGGGGTGACGCTGCAGCGCTATCGCGACGGCGGCCTGGCCGATGCAACCACCCTGAAGCTCGACCAAGGCCTCAGCTGGGCGATGGGCGGCGACAGCGGCCGAACCCGCACCGAGGACGATGTCCGCCAGTGGAAAGTCGCCCGCGGCGCGGCCGGTCGCTTGCCGCCGAGGGGGTTCCCGAAGGACAACCGGTTCTAGAATATCGCGCGAGGCTGGGCCTAGGGAACGATGCCGTATTGCGCGGCGCGCCGTTCGACGTCGGCGTCGAGCGCAGTAGCGGCCTTGCGGTCCGCTTCGCCCTTCGCCGCCTGGCCCAGCGCGCTCGAGGTCACGCCGCGCATGTACAGCGACCACGCGGTCTTGGGATCGCGCTTCAGGACCGCTTCGTAGTCGGCCAGTGCCGCCGCGTAGTCCTTGCGGCGGAACTCAACCAGGGCGCGGCTGTCGAGCACCATGGGCGACTTGCCGGTCAACTTGAGCGCGCGATTGCAATCGTCGAGTGCGTCGTCGAGCTCGACATTAGCGAGCGCGCGACTCCAGCAACGCCCATTGAGCAGGAAGCCGAGCCGGCTATCATCCGGGTGGGTGGCGATGACCCCTTCGTACAAGGGAATGGCATCCTTGGCCCGACCGAGCTCGTCATAGAGATCGGCCAGAGCCGTGAATTCCAGCGATTGCGGCGCGAGCAGGCCTTGAGCCGCGGTCGCGTCGGCAAGGGCCCCTTGATCGTCGTGCAGCGAATGGCGAAGTTCCGCGCGCGAAAGGCGCGCCTCGGCGTCCTTCGGCGCCCGTTCGATCGATTGGTCCAGGTCTTCGATCGCGCCGCTTTTGTCGTCGGCGGCCAGGCGCGCCATCGCGCGCTGCTTGTAATAGGCGGCATTCTCCGGCGCGAGGCGAATGGCCTGCGAAAAGTCGTCGATGGCGCCCGCCGTGTCCCGCCGGGCCAGGCGCACCGCACCCCGACGAGCAAAATCCTCCGCGGCATGCGGCTGCGAGCTGCCCTCGACGGGATGCACCAGCTGCATGCCTGCGGGAATGGCGGACGCGGGAATCGCGGCGGGCGGGCCATCCCGCGTGCCCGACGTTCCGGTGAGGAAGGGACTGCCGCCGCTGTAAGTGAAGAAGATCAAATGCTGATCGCGCGAGACGTAGAGATGGTGGGACAGCAGGAAACCGATCCCGAGCAGCATGTCGGGACCATCGCTGCCCGGCGAGATGTCGCCGTCGATAACGGTCACTTTCGCGTTGAGGATCTTTTCGTCGCCGATGTCGATGCTCTTGAAAGGGACGATCCATCCCTGCTTGAACTGACGGCCAAAGCCGCCGATGCCGCTGACCGGCTCAACTCCAGGGCCTTTCAGATCGATCCCGGCGCGCTCGGCCGCGCGGCGGGTGACGAGCGTGAGAGCTCCGCTGTCGATCTCGGCGCGCACTTCCTTGCCGTTCAGCGCGATCGGCAGGGCGAAGTTGTGAATGGCGCCGCCCTCACCATTCGACAGCAATTTCACGGTGAAGAAGGGCTTGTCCTTGGCCCAATAGGCCATGTTGGCGTCACGACAGCCGGTCGCCTGAACGAGCTTCACCTCGCCGTGCGGTAGATCGAATTCGGTATCGAACGCCGCCAGCAGGTTGCGGCCGATCAATCCGTTTCCGGCGTCGGTGCCGCCAACCAGGAAATCGACGTCGTGCAGCGCCGTCCCGACCACAGCGAAGTCCTTGATGTGCACGACCATGGGCGTGAACGAGCCGCCGATGCCGTACATCCTGAGATATCCCGGCGCACGTTCCAGCTTGAGGTGCAGCTCGTCGGCCTTGGCTTGCGGCATGATGCTGAACCAGGCGCCCGAATCGAGCCAGAAGTCCGTCTTGACGCCGTTGACCGAGACCGGAACGCTGGCGCGAGTGCCTTCCATGGTCACCGGCATCGTAAAGGCGCTGACGGTGCATTTTTCTTGCGCGGCCTGCGCTGGCGCGGCCGCCAGGGCCAGCAGCGCGACCGCTGTCGCGCCGGTCCATTTCAAAGGTCGCGCTCCCATCGTCAACTCCCCCCTCGCAAGATTGCTTGAAGAAAGGCTTTGCGACAATCGAAAACGCGACAACCGAAGGGATTTGTCCCACGGACGATAAGACGTGACGGAAGAGCGGACAACCCCGCCGCGCGAGGGGGCCGTCCCTCTATTTCCATTCCCGCAATCTTACGACTGGGCCGCCGCTGCGCCGGAGGTCTTAAGACTTTGCTCGACCTGATCCTTCGTCACCAGCGCCATGAGGCCGCCGCTCGGCGCCAGCGCGAAGTACTTGCGGGTCATGGTCACTGAGCCCGCGGCGGTCTTGAGAACGATGTTGTCGCCGTCGATCTTGTCGATCGTGCCGAGTGCGGCGCCGTTGTTGTCGAGCACCGCGGCTCCGGCCACCAGCGCCGCCTCGAGCTTGGCCGCAGCCTGGGCGACGGCCTGCTCGGCGAGTTGATCGAGCTGCGCCTTGGTGACGGTGATGGTCGGGCCCTTGGCCCCCTTGCCGAACTTGTCGAGCGGCAGGCTGACGACGTGCGTGCCGGTGTTGAGGCTGGCGACTCCGGCATCGACCTTGTCGATGGTGCCGACCGGGTTGCCGTCGGAGCCGTAGACGGTGGCGCCGGCCGCGACATTGACGGCTTGGGCGACAGCCGCGCCCGAGACGGTCGCCAGCGACAGCGCGGCGACGGCGAGGATTTTGGTGGTTACCTTCAAGGTTCTTCCCTCCGGGTCGAAGGGCGCCGACCGGCAAGATGCGGCCGAGCCCGATGATGGTGTCAAGCGGGAGGAGCAGCGGCCGGGCGGCCAGGGCGCTCACATCGACGAGTCCGATGCCCGCGGGCGCCCGCCGGAACGGGCTGTCCCACCGTTCCAGCCGAGCGCCGGAATGGCAACCCCTAAACGACTGGTTTTGGCTGAAAGCTTGCTGAAGCGGGCGTTCAGGCAATCATTCGCCGGCCAGTTCGTCTCGCAACAGCGTTTCCACACGGGCGCGGCCGGGGAAATCCTCGGCGATCCAGCGCCGTTCGACCGCCTGCAGGATGCGCGCGACCTCGGGTCCGGCGGCGACGCCGCGGGCGACGATCTCGCCACCTTTGAGCGGCAGCTCGGGGATCGCCCATTCGATGATCGGCGCGGCCTCGTGGCCGGCGAGCAGCAGGCGGTCGATCGCCGCTTCCCGCCCGAGGCGGTAAGCCAGAGCTTTCGGATCGCCCGGCGGCAGGCCGCGCTCCGCTGCCGAAGCAAGGCGCTTCTTTTGGGCGGTCGAAAGCCGGAGGCGCGCGCCGACTTGCTCGGCCGTCCTGGGGTCGGCGGGCAGCAGCGCGGCCAGGCGGCGGATGGGTGAGGGCGGCAGACCGGCAGCGCGCTCGGCCTCCACCAGCTTCTCGAAAGAGACGATTTCGCGATCGCCGGCTTCGGGCAGGACCACGCCGAGCACGCCTTCCTGAAACATCCGCACGACGGTCGCCGTCGGATCGTCGACCGCCAGAAGGTGCTGCAGCTCCCACCCGACGCGCTCGCGGCTGAGACCCTTGAGCATCGGCGCGAGGTCGCGGCAGGCCTCCTCCGCCTCGGGGTCGAGCTGGGCTCCGAAACGGGCCTGGAAACGGTAGTAGCGCAGGATGCGCAAGTGGTCCTCGCGAATGCGCCGCCGAGCGTCGCCGACGAAGCGCACCCGGCCTTCCTTAAGGTCGCTCAGGCCGTCGAAATAGTCGTGCAGCTCGAGCGTGACCGGATCGGCGTAGAGCGAGTTGATCGTGAAATCGCGCCGCGCCGCGTCTTCCCGCCAGTCGTCCGAGAACGCGACGGTGGCGCGGCGGCCGTCGGTGGAAACGTCCTTGCGCAAGGTCGTGATCTCGACCGGCCCGCCCGGCAGCACTGCGGTGACGGTGCCGTGGTCGATCCCCGTCGGTACGTTGCGGATGCGGGCAGCGTCGAGCCTGGCAATCACTTCGTCCGGTGTGAGCGGCGTGGCGGCGTCGATGTCCTTCACCGGCTTGCCGAGCAGGGTATCGCGCACCGCTCCGCCGACCCAGCGCAGGCTGCCGGGGCCCAGCGCCGCGACCAGCCGCGCGAGGTCTTCGCGCCGGGTCCAGTCGGCGGCCGGCAGCTTAGCCATCGACCAGCTCCTGCCAGGCCATGCGGTGCGACAGGTTGCTCAGGATCGAGGCGGTGATGCCCCAGATGCGGTGCCCCTGCCAGTCGATCTCGGTGTACTCGCGCTCGTGCCCGCGGAAGAGGCCGACCTTGGTGACGTGGTTGGCTTGGTCGAGCACGAAGCGCAGCGGCGCCTCGAACCAGCTCGCCACCTCGCGCGGTTCGGGCACGATGGCGAGGTCGGGTGGCACCAGGCCCAGCACCGGGGTGAGGGTGAAGCCGGAGCCGGTGACGAAGCTCTCGCTCGTGCCGACGATCCGCACCACCCCCGGATCGATCGCCAGTTCCTCGCGGGCTTCGCGCAGGGCGGCGGCCACGGCGTCTTCGCCGGGTTCCAACTTGCCGCCCGGGAAGGCCACCTGTCCCGGATGCGAAGGCATCGAATCGGGGCGGTGGGTCAGCAGCACCCCCGGGTCGGGCCGATCGGTGACGGCGATAAGCACCGCCGCCGGGCGCAGTTCGGGCGGCGCCCAGGCGGAATCGTCGCGCAGGCCGATCGAGCCGACATGGCTGCCGGCATGGAACAGCCGCTCGAGCCGTTCGAACAGCGCGGAGTGTGCCTCGGACATCGCGCGCCAGCGATGCCAGATAGCGCTAGGGCCGCCAAGGGCCGAGCAGGCCTTCCTTCGGCAGCATCTCGGGGCGATCGGTGCGGACCATCAGCCTCGCGGGCTCCCACGGCCCGGGGCATTTCCAGCCACCGGTGAAGGCGTTGGTGAAGCCGAAGCGCTCGTAATACTCGGTGTCGCCGATCAGCACTTGCGGCAGCGGCGCCGCCGGATCGAGGCCGCTGGCGAGCGCGGCCATCATGGCCCGGCCATAGCCCTGGTCCTGGTGCTCGGGCAGCACGGCCACGGGGCCGACCATGATCAGCGGATGCGCGCGGCCCCGAGGGTCGGTCAGCGCGACCGGCCACGCCTGGATCGTGGCGGCGAGCATGTCGTCATCGTCGAGCGCGGCGAAGCTCAGCGCGGGCAGCCAATCCATCCCCTCGCGTATCTTGTAAGCGGTGCGGCCGTGGCGATCCTCGCCAAAGACCCGGTCGAGCACTTCCTCGATCAGGGCCGGATCGACATTATCCAGCGGGATGACGGTGCGAGTCGGGACGTCCATCGGCAGCGGGCCGATAGGGGCGGGCGAGAAACGCGGCAATGATTTCCAGGCAATCGCTTACTTCGGGGTCAGGTGGAGCAGGCGGCCGCCGTTGCCGTCCTCGATCGCGTAAAGCGAGCCGTCAGGCGCCTCCGCCAGGTCGCGCATCCGCTTGCCCATGTCGTAGCGGGCCAGTTCGGTGCCGTGCTCGCCGCTCAGCGCGACGCGCGCGATGCAGGTGGTCTTCAGCCCCGCAACGATCGCCTGGCCCTTCCAGTCCTTCCACAGCTTGCCGGAGTAGAAGATGAAGTCACCCGGCGCGATGACAGGATTCCACCAGATCGCCGGCGGGTGGAACTCGGGGTGGGTCCAATGGCGCGGAATGGGCGTGCCGCTGTAGTCGTCGCCGTCGGACACGACCGGCCAGCCATAGTTGTCGCCGGCCTTCAGCCGGTTGATCTCGTCGCCGCCCATCGGCCCGTGCTCGATATCCCACAGCTGGCCATTGAGGTCGAACTTGAGGCCGAGCGGGTTGCGGTGGCCGTACGTCCAGATCTGGTTGCCCGGGCTCGGCTTGTTCGCGAACGGATTGCCTGCGGCGGCGGTGCCGTCGAGGTTCAACCTGACGATCTTGCCGAGGTTGTTCGACAAGTCCTGCGCCGGGTCGCCCTTCATCATCTCACCGGACGAGACGAACAGGTATTTCCCGTCGGGTGAGAAGGCGATCCGCAGGGCGAACTGGCCGAACGTGTCGAGCGCCGGCTGCTGCCGCCAGATCACCTTGAGCCCCTGGACCGCGCACGACGCCATCTGCGCGCACGACAGCGTGCCGCGGCTGACCACGCCGTAGCGTTTGTTGCCATCTTCCTTCGTCACCCAGCTGAGATAGATCGCGTGGCTCTTGCCGTAATCGGGGGCGAACGCGACGTCGGCGAAGCCGCCCTGGCCGCCATATGAGACGTCGGTCGGCATGCCGGAGACCTTCGCCGTCTGGCCGCCCGCCGGATCGACCACCTTCATCGCGCCGGCCTTCTCGGTCACGAAGATGCGCCCGGTTCCGGGTTCGACCTTGAGCGCCCACGGTTCGTTGAAGCTGCCGAGCGAAGTGACTTTGAACGGGGACGGCGCGGGCTTCCCGACGGCCTTGTCGGCTTGCTGCTCGGCGGCGGACTTGTGCGTGCCGGCCGGCGCCTTGGCGGCGCTATCCCCAGACTGCGCGTTGCCGCAGCTTGCGATGAACAACAGCGGCAGCGATAGGGCGAAGGTCGCGAGTCTCATAACCATGCTCTCCGGAACACCTTCTCACGATTTCTGTGCCGGCTGGCCCGCCGAGGCCCTCGTCGCCGGCGTCGACGAGGTCGGCCGCGGGCCGCTCGCCGGCCCGGTTGTCGCAGCCGCGGTGGTGCTGTGCAAGCCGCGTCCGGCCGGGATCGACGATTCGAAGAAGCTCACCGGCAACCAGCGCGCGGTCGCCGACGAGCGCATCCGCCGCCGCTGCGCGTATGGCATCGGCGTGGTCGAGGTCGAGGATATCGACCGCCTCAACATCTTCGGCGCGACGATGCTGGCGATGACGCTGGCGATGCATCGCTTGTGCGAGGCGCTCGGCATCGACTGCACCGAGGCGCTGGTCGACGGTAACCTCACGCCGCACGGCCGCGTGGCCGACTGGCGCTGGAAGGCGCGGCCGATCGTAGGCGGCGACGCGCGGGAGCCGGCGATCGCCGCGGCGTCGATCGTCGCCAAGGAACATCGCGACCGGATCATGCGCGAATACGCCAAGGCCCACCCGCATTACGGCTGGCACACCAACGTCGGTTATTCGACGCCGGATCACTTGAAGGCCTTGCGCGAGCATGGTCCGTGCCCGCTCCATCGCAGGAGCTTCGCACCGGTAGCGCAGGCCGACTTGTTCGCCGCTTAGGCCGACGCCGGAAATGCCATTTCGCGCATTTGATCCATGCGTGCCTGGCCCATCGCGGCCATCTGTTCTGCGCTCGGGGGCCCTTCCTGCAGTTGCTGCCTCCCTTCGGCCACGCGCCGGTTCATGTCTTCGCGACTGTTGACCCGCGGATAAGGCTCCGGCGGCACCGCCACGCCGAGGAAGTCGCAGAGCGGCCCCCAACCGTCCTTCGCCTCGAACACGAGCAGTTTGTCGGGTGGCACGGTGGCGATCACGGCCTCGTTCCAGCGGCGGAAATAGTCCGTCATGAAGGCGCGGTCCTCGATGCGCTCACCGAAATCTTCGTTGACCGTGGCCTCCATGAACCGCCTGATAGGCGACTGCCAGAGCATGTCGCGCATTCTTGGGGAAAGCACAGTCTCGTTGGCCGATTCAAACCAGCTGTCCGGGTTGCGCGTCGTCAGGATCACCTTCGCCTCGGGCCATTCGGCGACGAGCTCGCGCCAGTAGGTACAGCCGGGATAATCGACCGTGGAAACGTAACCGGCGAACACCGCATCCCAGTCCGGCCGGCCGTCGATCACATCCAACCACTTCGGCAGATGCTCGGGTACATGCGCCATGAACTCGATCATGTGATAGCACGGCCCGAAGCCGATGTGCTCGAGCGCGAACTTGAGCGACATCGTGCCCGTGCGGCCGAGGCCCGCACCGATAACCTTGAGGCTCAACCCGCCGTCTCCGGAAAGGCCTGCCGCTTCAAGTCGTCGAGATAGCCACGGATCATGCGTTCGAGCACTTCGGGTGGCGGCGGGCCGGCCTGGCCGTGCTCGTCGAGCTGCCCGGTGCGCTCGGTCATTTCCTCGCGGCTGTTGACGC
>JANWHA010000092.1 GCA_025450635.1 Croceibacterium sp.
CAGCACCGCATCGGCCTTGCCTCGCCACGCGTCGAGCGCCTCCAGCTCGCGGCCGGGGTCGAGAAGGATCGTCTGCGCGATCAACGCTCTCGCACGCGCGGCCCGCGGCGCAAGGCGCGAGAGGCGCGCACGGTCGGTGTCGGCGGCGACCAACGTGCCGGCGTTTTGCATCGCCGCGGCGAGCGCGAGAGTCTTCCCTCCTGCCCCGGCGCAGAGGTCGATCACGGTTTCGCCCGGCCGCGCGGCGACCGCCTCGCAGGCCAGCTGGCTGCCCGCGTCCTGCACCTCGATCAGCCCCTCGGCGTAGGCGGGCCACTGCTCGACCGCGGTTCCGGCGGGAGAGCGCAGGCCGTGCGCGGTCGCCAGCGGTTCTCCCCTCTGCGGCAGATCGAGGCCCTCTCGCGCCGCCTTCAGCGAATTGACCCTCACGTCGAGCGGCGCCCGGGCGAGCAGCGCGGCGGCGTTCGAACCGGTCACGCCGCTCTGGGTCAGCGCCGCTTCAAGCCATGGCGGGGCAATGCCGCCTTGCGCGACGGGTTCGCCCTGGGCGACGGGCGCGGGGCCGTATTGCGAGCCGTCGAACAACGCCGCGAGCGCTGGATCGCCCTCGGCCAGCCGCAGCATCGCCGCCCGCCCGCTCGGCGGCACCGGGCCGCACGCGCGGATCGCGCCGAACACCAGCTCGCGGACCGCACGGCGGTCCTTCGAGCCGGCGAAGCGGTGAGCGCGGAACCATTCGGCGAGGATGCGATCGGCGGGCGGGCCTTTTTCCCGCGCCGCGCGGATGATCGAGTCGAGCAGCTCGATGGCGGACTGGACCCGGGCGGCGGGGGTCATGGCGAGCGGCCCTGGCGAATGGTCCCAATGGTCGCAGTGACCATGGGCCGCGGCGGCGACGACGAGAACGGCGGGTGAACGCCCATCAGCCGAGGAGCGAAAGGGAGCCGGCTGCTCATCCGCGAAGGGCTGGCAAATCGGCGCCCAGTAGGAAAGCGATATCGTTCGGCGGGATGGCGAATGTTGGGTTTACCTTTGCTCCCCTCCCGCTTGCGGGAGGGCCGGGGGAGGGTAAGTCCGCAGGAGGTGGTCGCTCCCTCCCTAGCCCCTCCCGCAAGCGGGAGGGGAATTACCGCGTCGGATAGTTCGGCGCCTCGCGGGTGATGCTCACGTCGTGGACGTGGCTCTCGGAAAGCCCGGCGTTGGTGATGCGCACGAACTGGCCGCGCTTGCGCAATTCCTCGATCGTCGCGCTGCCGGTGTAGCCCATCGCCGCCTTGATCCCGCCGACGAGCTGGTGGACCACGTCGCGCGCCGGGCCCTTGAACGGCACCTGGCCCTCGATCCCTTCTGGGACCAGCTTCATCTGGTCCTGGATGTCCTGCTGGAAATAGCGGTCGGCGCTGCCGCGGGCCATCGCCCCGACGCTGCCCATCCCGCGATAGGCCTGGTAGGCGCGGCCCTGGTAAAGGAACGTCTCGCCCGGCGCTTCCTCCGTGCCGGCGAGCAGGCTGCCGATCATCACCGTCGAGGCGCCGGCGGCGAGCGCCTTGGCGGCATCGCCGCTGGTGCGCACCCCGCCGTCGGCGATGACCGGCACGTCGCCGGCTGCACTCGCCGCGTCCATCACCGCGGTGAGCTGCGGCACGCCGACGCCGGCGACGATGCGGGTGGTGCAGATCGAGCCCTGGCCGATACCGACTTTGACCCCGTCCGCCCCGGCATCGACCAGCGCCTTCGTCCCGTCGGCAGTGGCGACGTTGCCGGCGATGACCTGCACCGAATTGGACAGCCGCTTCACCCTCTCGACCGCGCGCGCCACTTCCTTGTTGTGACCGTGCGCGGTGTCGATCACGATCACGTCGCACTCGGCGTCGATCAGCGCCTCGGTGCGGGCGAAACCCTTGTCGCCCACGGTGGTCGCCGCCGCCACCAGCAGGCGCCCGCCGGAATCCTTGGTCGCGTCCGGATTGAGGACCGCCTTTTCCATATCCTTGACGGTGATCAGGCCGGTGCAGTGATAGTTGTCGTCGACCACCAGCAGCTTCTCGATCCGCCGCTGGTGAAGCAGGCGGCGCGCGTCTTCCTGACTCACACCCGACTTCACGGTGGCGAGGTTCTCGTGCGTCATCAGCTCGTGAACCGGTTGCTTGGGGTTGGCGGCGAAGCGCACGTCGCGGTTGGTCAGGATGCCGCACAGCTTGCCGTCGGCGTCGGTCACCGGGATGCCGCTGATCGAATGCTGGTTCATCAGCGCCTGGGCATCGCCGAGCGTCGCGTCCGGCGAGATGGTGATCGGATTGACGATCATCCCGCTCTCGAAGCGCTTGACCGTGCGCACCGCGTCGCACTGCTCCTTCACCGTCAGATTGCGGTGAAGCACGCCGATGCCGCCGAGCTGCGCCATCACGATCGCCATCTGCGCCTCGGTGACCGTGTCCATCGCGGACGAGAGCAGCGGAATATTGAGCGCGATTTCGCGCGTCAGCCAGGTCTTGGTGCTCGCCTGCGAGGGAACGATCTCGCTTTCGGCCGGCTTCAGCAGGACGTCGTCGAAGGTGAGGCCGGTTTCGATTTCCATGAGTGCCACTGTTCCCGTGCGCGGAGCGATTCGTGGCGGCCCATGTAAACGCGGTTTGGGGAATTCGCCAGTGGGGCGATGGCCGCGTCTTCGACCTCCTGACCGCCATGGGTGGAAAGCGCACGTGATCCAGCATAGGTAGTGGCATTCACGCGCGAGGGGTTATGGAAGAGCGTTCGGAAGTCGATCACGCGGTCGTCAAATCAGTCCTCATCGTTGCGGGGATATTTCTCGGCACCGAAATAGCGGTGGCGGCCGTGTCCTACCTTTCAGGCATTACGCTTCCAAGTTCAGTTGGCGTCGTCGTGACTGTTGTTTCGACGATGGCAGGCGTCCGATGGTTCAGGCACAAGTACGAGCGACCAATGTCAAATCCCGAACGACTCGGTTTTGCGACAGGGGTTACTGTCGTAAATTGCATAATACCGGTCGGACTTCTTTCGGTACTGATGGCAATAGCAGGATTACCAATCAACGCGGACAGCTTCGACTTGGTTATAACGGGCGGCCACGGTTATCTTTTCCAGCCGTTCGTTGCTTGGCTAGCGTTGTTCATTCTCGGCCTTGTGTTTCTGCAAGCCTACTTTGTTGCTTGGTTCTTAACTCGAGAACGCGCGAGATAGCCTTGGAGGGCGGCGTGTGAGCGAGGCTAGGCTCGAATGAGCCAACGACAGAATTGGCTCGAATGTGCCTCCCAAACTGATAGCAGTTCACCAGCAAACAGGGTGAAGCCATGCCAAGAATGAACATCCACACCCTGAAGTTCACCAAGGTCTATCCGTTCCTCGTCGCCAAAGCCGAGCGGAAGGGCCGCACGAAGGAGGAGGTCGACGAGGTGACCTGCTGGCTGACCGGCTACGACCGCCCAGGGCTCGACGACCAGATCGCGCGCGAGACGGATTACGAAACCTTCTTCGCCGAAGCGCCGCGGATGAATCCCGCCGCGCCGCTGATCAAGGGGACGATCTGCGGCTATCGCATCGAGGACATCGAGGACCCGGTCGAGCGGCAGGTGCGCATGCTCGACAAGCTGGTCGACGAGCTC
This sequence comes from Croceibacterium sp., assembly GCA_025450635.1. Lineage (GTDB taxonomy): Bacteria > Pseudomonadota > Alphaproteobacteria > Sphingomonadales > Sphingomonadaceae > Croceibacterium_B. The sequence goes on from JANWHA010000092.1 coordinate 3,624, forward strand.
GCCAAGGGCAAGGCGATCGAGAAGATCAAGCGCGGGTAAGCGCGCTACCAGATCAGCGGGATCACCCGGCTCGTCCGCGCGCGGTAGGGTGGCCAGGCCTCGGGAAATTCGCCCGCCATCAGCGCCTCCTCGCGGGTCAGCTTGAGCTGGATGCCCACGGCCACCACCGGCAACAGCGCCAGCGTCGCCGTCGTCGGCCAGAACAGCGGCACGGCGAGGAACATCACCAGCAGGCCGCTGTAGATCGGATGGCGGACCCATGTGTAAGGCCCGCTGATGACCAGCTCGTGCCCCTGCTTGAGTTCGGGTTGCCCGCTCCAGTTGCGGCCGAGGGTCCGGCGCGCCCAGATCGCGATGGCGAGGCCGATATAGGACACCGCAACCGCCAGCGCAGCGCGCACTTCGCTGAATGGCCAGAGGGTATCGCGCGGCCAGGCCATTTCCTTGCCGCTCGCCAGGTTCCTGACGATCATTGCCACACCGACGAGAGCGACCACCGCGACGAGCCACCGCTTGGTGACGGCGCGGGGATCGGCCGAGCGTTTGACGTTCCGCGCCGAGACCGCCCAGTACGCCAGGAAGATCAGCCAGCTGATGCCGATCAGGATAGCAGCGATGCGCATGTCCGCTCTCCTCCCCGGTCTGTGTATCACATATCTAACACACTCGCCAATCCGCTACCCCGCCGTCCAGCCGCCATCGATCGAGTAGTTCGCGCCGTTGATGTTCTGCGCCTCGTCCCGGCACAGGAACACGGCGAGCGCGGCGACTTCCTCGGGCTGGACGAATTTCTTCGTCGGCTGCTTGGCGAGGAGGACGTCGTTGAGCACCTGCTCGCGGGTCATCCCGCGGGCGGCCATGGTGTCGGGGATCTGGTTCTCGACCAGCGGCGTCCAGACGTAGCCGGGGCTGATGCAGTTGGCGGTGACGCCGTGCTCGGCGAGCTCGAGCGCGAGGACCTTGGTCAGCCCGGCGATGCCGTGCTTGGCGGCCACATAAGCTGCCTTGAACGGGCTGGCCGCTTTCGAGTGGGCGCTGGCGGTGGCGATGATCCGGCCCCACCCCGCCGCCTTCATGTGCGGCACCGCGAGCCGGGCGGTGTGGAACGCGGCCGAGAGGTTGAGGGCAATGATCGCGTCCCACTTCTCGGGCGGGAAATCCTCGACGGGCGCGACGTGCTGCATGCCGGCGTTGTTGACCAGGATGTCGACCGCGCCGGCGCCCTGCATCAGCGCTTCGACACCTTCGCGGGTGGTCAGGTCGGCGGCGACGTGGCGCGCGCCCAATTCCTCGCACAGCCGCGCGATCTCCGCTGGATCGCCAAAGCCGTTGAGCACCACCTCCGAGCCCTCCGCAGCCAAGGCCCGCGCGATGGCAAGGCCGATGCCCGAGGTCGAACCGGTGACCAGCGCGCGCTTGCCGGACAGGAACATTCAAGCCTCCTTGGCGATTGGACGGCGGAACCCATAAGGCACGGTCAGCGGAGGTCCAGCGAGAATGCGGCTCGGTCCATTCGATCCCAACAACATCCGCGTGCGCCGCGGCGAAGGCGGCGGCATGGGCTTGCCGATCGGCGGCGCGGGCGGCCTCGGCTGCGGCACTATCATCCTCGCCGCGATCGCCTACTTCGTGTTCGGCGCCGATCCGATGCAATTCCTTGGCGGCAATCAGGCGAGCGACCAGAGCGGCTACTCGCAAGCGGGCTTTCAACCGCAGGGCAACGAAAGCGCCGCGCAGATCTGCAGCGAGAATCAGTACGCCACCGAGGCGTGCAACGCGCTGTCCTCGCTCAACACCACGTGGAAAGCGGCTTTCCAGCAGGCCAACGTGCCGTGGCACCAGCCGGAGCTGGTGTTCTACCAAGGCGGCACGCGCTCCGGTTGCGGGGCGGCGCAATCGTCGATGGGGCCGTTCTACTGCCCGCAGGACGAAAGCATCTACATCGACACCAGCTTCTACGACGAAATGGCCCGCAAGCTCGGCGCGAAAGGCGATTTCGCGCGCTACTATGTGATCGCCCACGAATACGGGCACCACGTGCAGAAGCTGACCGGCGTCGCCGACCAGATCGCCAGCGCGCAGCAGCAAGACCCGGCCAACGCCAACCGTTACCAGGTGATGATGGAGCTGCAGGCCGATTGCTACGCCGGGGTGTGGGCGGGCAAGAACCGCAACCTGATCGAGCCGGGCGACTTCGAGGAAGGCATGACCGCCGCGAGCGCGATCGGCGACGACACGCTGGAGAAGAACGCCGGCGAGGCGGTCAACCCCGAGACCTTCACCCACGGCACCAGCGCGCAACGAATGCAGGCGCTGCGCACCGGCATGCAAAGCGGCGACGACACCGCGTGCGACAAGTACGTGCAGCAGGCGTGAGCTGATAAGGACAGGCGGCGGAGGGTCGGTGTCTCCTCCGCCTCCGGGACCGAATTGAAACTCAGTGCTGGGCGTCGAGCCGGGCGATTTCGCGGTCGAGGTCGGCGAGCACTTCGCGCTTCACCGAATCGCTCATCTCGTTGTTGGCGGCGATGGTGTCGCGCGCCTGGTGCAGGCTCATCCTGGCGTGGTCCATGCCCATTAACGCCATGTGCTGGCCCATCTCCGCCCGCTCGCGGACGCGCCGCTCGCAAATGACCACGTGCGGGCGGCCGTCCTTGTCGGTCCACGAGCGCGACACGTCGCCGCCGGCCTGCGCGCAGTCGTCGGAAACCACGGGCATGTGGGCGGCCGTGTCGGCGAGCGCGAACTCCATCTTCTCGCGCTCCTTGCCCATCTTCTGCCACACGGCGCCCTTCTTTTCCCACATCTTGCGCATGTCCTCGAAGTGCTTCTTCTGCTCGGGAGTAAGCGGGCCATCTATACGCATCTTGAACACGTGGTGCTCGCCCGGACCGAGATCGTCGTCGGCGATGGCGGGATTGTCGCCCCCGTGACGCAGGATGAACCTCTGCTCGTGGCGCTCCAGATGCGGCGCTTGCGGCGGCACCGGCGTTTCGGGAGCGCCGGGGGCCGCCGGCGGTGCGGGCGGAATCGGCGGCGCTGGCGGCGCCTCGCTTGGTGGCACGGGCACCGCCTGCGCGGGGGCATCCTGCGCGGCGGCGTAGCTGAACGAGGCGGTCAGCGGCAGCGCCAGCGCGCCGCCGGCGAGCAGGAGCCGGCCGAACATGCGGCGGCGGGGGGAAACGTCGGACATGTTGAGGCTCCTCAGGCGGTGGATGATCGATTTCTCGCCGATAATGGGGCACGCCATCGGCGCGGCGAGCGCCAGCCGCGGCCCGGCCGCAAACCCGGCGATGAGGCCGGCGTAGGCGGCGCGCTGCTCGCGCCCGCAGCCTTCCAGCACGCGCGCGTCGCAGGCCGCTTCCTGGTCGCGCCGCATCGCCCGCCAGCCCGCCCACGCGAGCGGGTTGAACCAGTGCAGCGCCAGCAACGGCTGGGCGGCGAAGTTGGCAGCGATGTCGTGGCCGCGGTGGTGCGCCAGCTCGTGGGCGATGGCGAGATCGCGCGCGGCACGGTCCGTCATCGCCATGAACAGCGGCGGCAGCGCGACGACCTTGTCGCGCACGCCGAATGCCACGGGTGAGGTCACCGCCG
>JANWHA010000093.1 GCA_025450635.1 Croceibacterium sp.
CTGACGCCGGAGAGCGCGAAGGAGCTGGTCAAGCACGGCCACGAGGTGTGGGTCGAGACCGAGGCCGGCACCGGCATCGGCGCCAGCGACCAGGAATACGAGGCGGCGGGGGCGAAGATCCATCCCGACCCGGCGATCCTGTTCGCCGAGTGCGAGATGATCGTGAAGGTCAAGGAGCCGCAGCCGGACGAGCGGGCGATGCTGCGCGAGGGGCAGATCCTCTACACCTACCTCCACCTGGCGCCCGATCCCGAGCAGACCGCCGACCTCGTCAAGTCGGGCGTCACCGCGATCGCCTACGAGACCGTGACCGGCGAAGGCGGCACGCTGCCGCTGCTCAAGCCGATGAGCCAGGTCGCCGGACGGATGAGCATCCAGGCCGGCGCCACCGCGCTGGAGAAGGCGCACGGCGGGCGCGGCGTGCTGCTCGGCGGGGTGCCGGGGGTGATGCCGGGCAAGGTGATCGTCATCGGCGGCGGCGTGGTCGGCTTCAACGCCGCGCAGATGGCTTCGGGCCTCGGCGCCGACGTGACCATCCTCGACCGCAATCCCGATGTGCTCGAGCGGGTCGGCACGCATTTCGAATCGCGCGCCAAGACCCGCTTCTCCAACCACGCCAACCTCGAGGAATCGGTCTGCGAGGCCGACCTGATCATCGGCGCGGTGCTGATCCCCGGCGCCGCCGCGCCCAAGCTCGTCACCCGCGACATGCTGCGCTGCATGAAGCCCGGCGCCGTGCTGGTCGACGTGGCGATCGACCAGGGCGGCTGCTTCGAAACCAGCCACCCGACGACCCACGACAACCCGACCTTCGTGGTCGACGGCATCGTCCATTACTGCGTCGCCAACATGCCCGGCGCGGTCAGCCGCACGAGCACCTATGCGCTCAACAACGTGACCCTGCCGCATGCGCTGCGGATCGCCGATCTCGGCTGGAAGCAGGCGATGCGGACCGATCCGCACCTCGCCCAGGGCCTCAACGTCTACGACCAGCGGGTGACCTACCCGGCGGTGGCCGAGGAGCTGGGCTACGACCTGCTGCCTTTGGAGCAGGTGCTGGCCTAACTTTCGATGGAGCGGGGGTCCGCCTAACCCCCGGTAAAGGCGTCTTAACCGCGGCGAAACGCCTTGCCGGTATTAACATGGGTGATGATCCGGAAAACCGTGACGACCGCCCTCCTGTGGCTGCTTGCGCTGACGGCGATGGACGTCGCTTCGCCGGCGGCGGCGAGCGGCCCCGTCGGCGATTACGGCGTCGCCTACAGCCGCTGCTTCGCCGACGGCACGCCGGGCGAGGCCGCGCCGGCTGCCGGCAGCTGGACCTGCGGCGAGGCCACCCATTCGATCGCCGCGCAACGGGTCTTCGTCCGCTTCGACCTGCGCCGGGGAAGCGAGCAGCCGCGCTATTTCGAAACGCGCCGCGCGGCCCTGGCGGGGGTGGACGTGACCTCGATCGCCGCCGATGGCCTGACCCGGTCGGTCCATTTCGCGCCGGGCCAGCTACAGACCTCGCGCCGGGGCGGTTACGTCCGCGTGCCGGTGCCGACGCTGCAAGCGCCGGTCAGCCGGGTGATCGTCGCGCTCGACCAGCCGACGCACCGGATGGCGCTGGAGCAGGCGCAGCTCGTGCCCGCAGAGGCCCACGACCGCATGGCCGGCCGCCGCATCCTGCTTGTCCTCGCCGGGCTGTGCGGCATGTTGCTGCTGCCGCTGATGTTCAACATCGCGTTCTACCGCATCCTGCGCGAGACATTCGTGCTGTGGCACTCGGCGCTGGCCGTGTCGCTGCTGGCGACGGTGCTGGTCAGTTCCGGCCTGGCATTCTACCTCGGCGAGCTGCCGGTGATGGCGCTGAGCGCGGCCAACACGCTGCTGTTCGGCCTGTCGGTCGGCGCCGCCGGGATGTTCGCCCGCACCTTCATCGAGCCAGGCAAGCTGCACCCGCGCCTGCGCCAGGCATTGCCGTTCGCCAGCGCCTGGGCGGTCACGGCGAGCCTCCTTCACGCCGTCTTCCCATTCGCGCTGCGGGCGGTGCAGTCCGATCTGTACTACCTGGCCTACGTCCCGGTTCTGGCGCTCTACATATGGGTACTCGTCAACTCGCTGCGCCGCGGCAGCCGCGCGGCCCGCTATCAGGCGGTCGGGTGGGGACCGCTGACAGTCGTGTGCATCGTTCGGCTAGTCAGCGGGTTGATCCCTTCGATCCCGTCCCATGACGCGATGACGCTGTTCTACGCCGGCTGCGTGGTCGAGGTGCTGGCGACCACCCTCGGCGTCGCCGACCGGTTCATGGCGATGAAGGACGAGCGCAACCGCGCGCGGCTCGAAGCACGGGTGCTCGGCGAGTTGTCCGAGCGCGACCCGCTGACCGGCCTGATGAACCGCCGCGCGATCGAGCGCCGCTTCCGCACGCTGCACCGCGAAGGATTCGACACCGTGGCGGCGCTCGACCTCGATCACTTCAAGGCCGTCAACGACCGCTACGGTCACGCGGTCGGCGATGAAGTGCTGAAGGCTTGCGCCGGCTCACTCGGCGGCGTGACGGATCAGCTGGCGATCCGCATGGGCGGAGAAGAGTTCCTCCTGCTCCTGCGCGGAAAGGCGGCGCTCGCTCGGGCGGAAGAGATCCGCCGATTGCTGTCCGTGCATATCGCCAACGAGGTTCCAATCCTGGAAACGCCCGTCACCGCGAGCATGGGGGTCGTCCAGCTTCCCCGCTCGTTCAGCTCTTCGGCGAGCTTCGACATGATCTATGAACGGGCCGACAAGCTGCTCTATGAAGCCAAGGCCGCCGGCCGCAACCGCATCATGAGCGAGAAGCTGAGCCTGTTCACGGCGCCCCCGGAACGTCGCAAGGCCGCGGCCTAGGCGCCATCGGGAAGGAACTGCGCCGCCACCTCGCGCGGCACCCGCATGATCTTGCCGCTTGCCCTGTCGATCATCGCCCAGCTGGTGACGGCGTTGACCAGCATCTTGCCCTCCATGTCGCGGAAGGTCGTGCGCCGCTCGAACCGCGCGCCCGTCGGCGCCTTGCCGATCTCGGTCGTCGCCTGGCAGCTTTCCCCCTCGCGGATGTTGCCGCGATAATCGATCTCGTGGCGGGTGACGAACCAGGCGTAGGCGTCCTGGTGCTCCTTCGGCGCGATCAGGTTCCAGTGCGCGGTCGCCACGTCCTCCATCCACCGCACCCACACCGCGTTGTTGACGTGGCCGTAGACGTCGATGTCCTCCGGCCGGACGGTGAAGGGCATCGTGTAGGCGTGTGAACTCACGCCTTCACGCCCATTTGCCACAGGATGAAGGCGAACTCTTCGGCGGTTTCCTTCAGGCTCTCGAACCGGCCCGACTTGCCGCCGTGCCCGGCGCCCATGTTGGTCTTGAGCAACAGCTCGTTGTCGTTGGTCTTGAGCTCGCGCAGCCTGGCGACCCACTTGGCCGGCTCCCAGTAGGTCACGCGCGGATCGTTGAGCCCGGCGGTGACCAACAGCGGCGGATAGGCGTGGCGGCCGACGTTATCGTACGGCGAATAGGAGCGGATCAGCTCGAACGCCTTGGCATCCTCGATCGGGTTGCCCCATTCGGGCCATTCGCCCGGCGTCAGCGGCAGCGAGGCGTCGAGCATCGTCGCCAGCACGTCGACGAAGGGCACATGCGCGACGACCGCGCCCCACAGCTCGGGGTTTGAGTTGACCACGGCCCCCATGAGCTCGCCGCCGGCCGAGCCGCCGGAAATGCTGATCCGCCCGGCCTCGGTATATCCCTTGGTGATCAGCCCTTTGGCCACGTCGACGAAATCGGTGAACGCGTTGGTGCGGCTCTCCAGCTTGCCCGCCTTGTACCACGCCCGCCCGAGGTCGTCCCCGCCGCGGATGTGGGCGATGGCGTAGGCGAAGCCGCGGTCGACGAGCGACAGGCGCGTGGTCGAGAAGCCCGGCGGGATGGCGATGCCGTAAGCGCCGTAACCATATAGGTGCAACGGACCGGGCGATTGGCGGTCCTTACGGTACATGACGCTGACCGGGATCATGGTCCCGTCGCGCGCAGCGATCTCCAGCCGCTCGGTGGTGTAGAGCGCGCGATCGTAACCCGACGGGATTTCCTGGACCTTGAGCAGCTTCAGCTCGCGCCTGGCCACGTCGAAGTCGTAGGTGCTCGCCGGGCTGACCATGCTCTCGTAACTCATCCGGAGCACGGCCTGGTCGAATTCGGGGTTGTTGCCGAGCGAGGCGGTGTAGCTGGCCTCGGGGAACTCGACCGGCTCGATCCGGGCGGGATCGTCGTAATAGCGGATTTCCAGCCGATCGAGGCCGCGAACCCGGCCATCCACCACGTAAAAGTCTTTGAACAGCTCGAAGCCGGTCAGGTAGAACTGGTCCGAGCCAACGATCAGCGTCTGCCACTTGTCGGGATGCTCGAGCGGCGCCGTGGCGAGGCGGAAGTTTTCGTGGGTGTCATTGGCGTGGACGAACAACGTCCCGCCGCCCTCGCCGGGCCGCACATCGACATCGTACTCGACGCCCTTCTGCCGCGCCCGCACAAGCTTCGGCGGCGTCAGCGGCGCGTCGGCCGGGACCAGCCAGGCCTCGCTCGTCTCGTGATCGCCGGTGCCGATGACGATCCAGTCCTCGGCAGCCGAAAGCCCGGCAGAGACGCGAAAGCCCTCGTCGGCCTCGTGGAACAGTTCGACGTCTTCGGACATGGGCTTGCCCAGCCAGTGCAGCCGCGCGTTGTCGGTGCGCCAGTTCTCGTTGGCCAGCGAATAGACCAGGCCCTTGTCGCCCGCGACCCACAGCAGGGCCGAGAGCGTGCCGGTGATCTCGTCGGGCAAGTGCTCGCCGGTCGCCAGGCCCTTGATCTTCGCGGTATAGCGCTCCGAGCCGTTGTCATCGGTCGAATAAGCGAGCAGCCTGCCATCCTTGCTGACCGAGATCGCGCCGAGGCGGAAATATTCCTTGCCCGCGGCCAGCGTCGGTTCGTCGAGGATCAGCTCGTCCGGCCCGCCGGCCACGGGCTTGCGCCACCACTTCTTGTACTCGGCGCCTTCCTCGAACTCGATCCAGTAGAGATAATCGCCGTCCTTCTGCGGCACCGACTGGTCGGCTTCCTTGATCCGCGCGCGCATCTCCTTGAACAGCGCCTCGACCGTCCCAGTGTGCGGCTTCATGCGCGCTTCGAACCAGGCGTTCTCTGCGGCGAGGTGGGCGAGGATCTTCTTGTCCTTGACCTTCGGGTACTTCGGATCGCGCAGCCAGGCGTAATCGTCGGTGACGGTGACACCGTGATGGGTAACCTTGCTGGGCTTTTTCGCCGCGACAGGGGGCGCTAGGGGTGTGGTATGAGCCATCCCGCGGCCCTATGGTGCCGCCGAAAGGACCGCAAGACCATGCTGATGCAGACCCACGAAGCGCGCCTCGACGCACTGCGGAAGGAATTGGCGCGCCGCGGCCTCGACGGCTTCGTCGTGCCGATCTCCGACGAGCACATGAGCGAATACGTCGGTGATTACGCCAAGCGGCTCGCCTGGCTGACCGGCTTCGGCGGCTCGGCCGGGACCGCGGTGGTCCTGAAAGACCGCGCGGCGATCTTCATCGATGGCCGCTACACCGTTCAAGTGCGCGAGCAGGTCGACGGCAGGCTGTTCGAATACCAATCGGTGCCGCAGACCAGTCCGGCAAAATGGCTGAAGGAGAATGCTCCGGATGGGGCAAAGGTGGGCTACGATCCGTGGCTGCATTCGAAGGGTTGGGCGGACGCGGTTGCCAAGGCGCTCGAAGCCAACCATGGCGAGCTTGTCGCCGTCGACAGCAACCCGGTCGATGCCGTGTGGGCCGAGCAGCCCGCGCCCTCGCCCGCTCCGGCCGTCGTCCAGTCCGACGAGTTCGCCGGTCGATCGAGCGCCGACAAGCGCGCCGAAGTGGCCGACTGGCTCAAGCGAGAGCGCTACGACGCCGCGGTGATCAGCGCGCTCGATTCGATCGCCTGGCTGCTCAACATTCGCGGCGCCGACGTCGACCGCACGCCGGTCGCGCTCAGCTACGTCATCGCTCACGACAACGGCACCGCCGAGCTGTTCATCGCACCCGAAAAGGTGACGCCCGAGCTCGCCCACCATCTCGGCAACGCGGTGACGATTCGCGCGCGGTCCGAGTTCGAGAACGCGCTCGGCGAGCTTGCCGGGAAGCGCGTCGCGGTCGATCCCAACTTTGGCGTGGCGGCGATCTTCAACGCGCTCGCCAAGGCGGGCGCCAAGCCGATCGCCGTGCGCGACCCGACGATCCTGCCCAAGGCGATGAAGAACCCGCGCGAGCAACAAGGGCAGCGGGATGCCCAGGCGCGGGACGGCGCGGCCGAGGTCAAGTTCCTTCGCTGGCTTGAGGACGCAGCGCCGAAGGGCGAGGAAACCGAGCTTAGCGCGGCGGCCATGCTGCAGGGTTTCCGCGAACAGACCGGGCTGCTGCGCGACCTGTCGTTCGATACGATCTCCGCCGCCGGCCCGCACGCGGCGATCCCGCACTATCGGGTCGACGAGGACAGCAACCTGCCGATCACGCCGGGCAGCATCTACCTGGTCGATTCAGGCGCGCAGTACGCCGATGGGACCACCGACATCACCCGCACCGTGTGGATCGGCCCGGGCGAGCCGAGCCAAGAGCAGAAGGACCGCTTCACCCGCGTGCTCAAGGGCCACATCGCCCTCGCGATGCAGACCATCCCGCAAGGCACCATCGGCGCCCAGCTCGATACGCTGGCGCGGCAGTTCCTGTGGCAGGCGGGCGTCGATTACGCGCACGGCACCGGACATGGCGTCGGCAGCTTCCTCGCGGTCCACGAAGGGCCGCAGCGGATCGCCAAGCCGCGCGGTGGGCAGGCCGGCACCGACCAGGAGCTGATGGCCGGCATGATCCTTTCGAACGAGCCCGGCTACTACAAGCCCGGCGAGTTCGGCATCCGCATCGAGAACCTCGTGTTGGTCGAGAGGCGCGAGATTCCCGGCATGGAAGGCGAATGGCTCGGCTTCGAGACGCTGACGCTGGTGCCGATCGACAAGACGCTGGTCGACCGCGACATGCTCAGCGGGGCCGAGATCGAATGGTGCAACGCCTACCACGCCCGTGTGCTCGAAGTGCTCGCCCCGCAACTCGATGGCGAGGACCTGGCTTGGCTGGAGGACGCCTGCACTCCGCTGTAATTCAACCTGCACTCTGATTGGGGGAATGAGGATGACCGCCCGCTCGCTTGAAAAATTCCCGATCCACCTCGGCAAGGGCCCGACCGCCGTGCCGCAGCCGGAGTTCCCGCGGGACGAGCGGGCGATGGACTGGTACATGGACTACGGCCGCCGCCACGCCGCCGACGGCACCGATGGCCGACTGGTCTCGCAGTTCCGTTTCACCGAGGACTGGCCCGGCTGGGAGATGCATCCGGCCGGCGACGAGGTCGTCTTGTGCCTTTCCGGCGAGATGCATCTGACGCAGGAATTCCCCGACGGCCACGCCGAAAGGCTCACGCTTCGCCCAGGCGAATACGCCATCAACCCGCCTGGCGTATGGCACACCGCCGACATTCCCGACGAAGCGACCGGCCTGTTCGTCACCGCCGGCGTCGGCACGCAAAACCGCCCGCGCTGATTTCAGGCGGCTGAACCGCGCGTCCGCGGCGCGACAAAGTGCGACACTTTTGCCGCGCCCGGGCAAACCCCTGCGACATTGCGCCTGTAAGCCCGGTTCAGTGAGCAGCGGGGTGGCCACGGACCTTCTCCCCTTTCGCCGCGGCGTCCCGCTGCTCTGTCTACCCCCAGATGGAGTACTGAAATTGCGTAAACTGACCCTCTCCCTGATCGCCGGCACGGCCGCGGTCGCCTTCGGCGGTGGTGCCTATGCCCAAGAGGCGCCGGCGCCGCAGCGTGAAATGACCCGCGCTGCGGCCGAACAGCGCGCCGACCAGATATTCGACCGGCTCGACGCTAACCATGACGGCAAGCTCGACCAGGCCGACCGCGAAGCGCGTCAAAGAATCCGCTTCGATCGGGTCGACGCGAACCACGACGGCCAGGTGAGCTATGCCGAGTTCACAGCTGCACGCGCCCGGTTTGCCCAGGCTCGCAAGGATCACCCGGCCCAGCACAGCGGACGGTTCGGCCAACATGGCCGTGGCTTCGCCGGGCGCGGCGGGATGGTCCGTTTGGCCGACGCCGATAAGGACGGCGTCATCACCAAGGCCGAGTTCGAGGGCGCCGCGTTGCAACGCTTTGACCGGCTCGACGCCAATCACGACGGCACTGTCACTCGCGACGAAGCGAAGGCCGCGCGTGACAACATGCGGCAGCAGTGGCAGTCCCGCCATGAGGCTGGCGACAGCTAGGCCGGCAAAGGGGGCGCGACAGCATGACCGAAGGAGCGTCGACCCGTTTGCTCCTCGTCGACGACGAGGCGAGCTTGCGCGAACCCCTGGCCGAGTATCTCGCTCGCCAGGGGTTCGTGGTGCGTCAGGCCGAGGACGCCGCCAAGGCGCGCTCGGCCCTGCTCGAGGAGACGCCCGACCTCGTCCTGCTCGATATCATGATGCCGGGCGAGGACGGGCTTTCGCTGTGCCGTCACCTCAGCGAGTCCAAGAACCTGCCGGTGATCATGCTCACCGCCAAGGGCGAGTCGATGGACCGCATTGTCGGGCTCGAGATCGGAGCGGACGATTACGTCGCCAAGCCCTTCGAACCGCGCGAGCTCGTCGCACGCATCCGTTCGGTCCTTCGACGAGCGTCGAAGGCGTCCAGTCCCACCGACGAAGACGCGCTGTATGAATTCGACGGCTGGAAGCTCGATCCGCTGAAGCGCAAGCTGACCGATCCCGAAGGCACCATCGTGCCAGTCTCCTCGGCCGAATTCCGCTTGCTGGTGGCGTTCCTGAACCATCCCCGGCAAGTTCTCGACCGCGACCGTCTGCTCGACATGGTCCAGGGCCGCGAGGCGCACCTGTTCGACCGCGCGGTCGACAACCAGGTCAGCCGCCTGCGTCGCAAGATGGAACACGACAGCCGCGATCCGAAGCTGATCCAGACGGTATGGGGCGGGGGCTACCGCCTCGCCGCCGACGTCCGGCGCCGTCCGGCCGACAAAGACTGAAATCATGCGCCGCGTGCTGCCTAAGAGCCTCCTCGGGCAAGTTCTGCTGGCGGTGGCTCTCGCGCTGCTGGTCGCGCAAGGCATTTCGGCCGTCTTGCTTTATCGCGCCAGCGAGCAGCGCCGCGAAATGGGTTACGCGAATTTCCTCGCATTCCAGCTGGTGGCCCAGCCGCAGATCGACATTCGCCAGAACACGCGCAACGGTGGGCAACAGTCGCGCCAGCTGCGCGTAGAGCACACGCCGAACTACCCGCTCCGGCCTGGAGAGACGATCGACACGCACCGCGTCGCGCTGCTGCGCTCGGTGCTGACGGAGCAAGGGGTGGTTCCGGCGAAGCTTGTCGTCGCCCAGCGCAAAGTGGCCGATGACCCTTACGTCAGCGAGCGCATGCGCCAGCGGCCGGATCTCCAGCAGCAACCGGACTGGAGTCAGGACGAAGTCGTTGCCGGCTTGATGCGTCCGGGCGAGAAGGAATGGACCGTCGCCCGCTTTCCGCTGAACGGCAGCGAGCCGCGCTCAGTTCGAAATTTGATCGCCCAGACCGCGCTCCTCTTCCTGGTCCTGGTCGGCCTGCTCGCGCTGCTGCTGCGACGAATCACACATCCGCTCGCCGCTCTCACCCGTCGCCTCGAGACCTTCGCCCAGACGCGCGAGACCGACGGCCAGCTCGAGCCGAGCGGCCCCGAAGACACGCGCCGGCTGATCGCCGCGCACAACGCCATGGAAGGGCGCATTGCCGCCCTGCTCGACGAAAAGGACGTGATGCTGGGCGCGATCGGGCACGACCTCAAGACCCCGCTGGCGGCGTTGCGCGTGCGCATTGAATCGGTTGAGGACCGGGTCGAGCGCGAACGCATGGCAGCGACGATCGAAGACATCGCGCGCACACTCGACGACATCCTTTCGCTAGCCCGCGTCGGGCGTCCGACGGACCCGCTCGAAATCACTGACCTCACCGCCCTGGTAGCTTCGGTCGTCGAGGAGTTCGAGGACATGAACCAGCCGGTGACGTTCGAACGCGGCCAACGCATTGCCTTGCCGATGCGAGCGACCTGGCTGCGGCGGGCGCTGCGCAACCTGATCGGCAACGCCGTTCGCTACGGCGGCAAGGCGGACGTGTCGCTGCGCCGCGAGGGCGATGACGCGGTGATCGCAGTCGAAGACCAAGGCCCCGGGATCGCCCCGGCCGAACTCGCTCGCATGGTCGAGCCGTTCACGCGCGGCGAGGGTTCGCGCAACCGCGCGACCGGGGGCGCCGGACTTGGCCTCGCCATCGCTCGCGCCATTGCCGAGCAGCACGGCGGACGGCTGATACTGGCGAACCGACCGCAAGGCGGCCTGAGGGCGGAACTTCGGCTGCCGACGAAGCGTTGACCAGCTTCGACAAGCGCCGTCGCCAAGCCAGAAGCTCCTTGCTAGGCGGTTCCGATAAAAGCATCGGGTCTCGATATATGCGCACCACGTTCTCCGCCACCGCGGCGCTTTTGCTCGCGTCCTGCGCCAGCGCCGTCGCAGCGCAACGGGCGCCTTCCCGAACCACCGAGGGGCCGCTTCCGGCCTCGATCACCAGCAACCTGCCGCGCAACGCTCGTCCACTTCATTACCGCATCGACGTGCATCCCGACGCGCAGACGCTGACCTTTACCGGCACCGAGAGCGTAACGCTGCGGGTGTACGAGCCAGCCGATGCGCTGACCCTCAACGCCAACGAGCTGACCATCGCTTCCGCCAAGCTCACGCCGCTGGGCCGCGAGGGAGCGGTGGTGGACCTGAGGGCGACCATCGACCCCGCCGCCCAGCAAGTCCGCTTTGCTGCCGCGCGAACGATCGCGCCCGGCACCTACCGGCTCGACGTCGTCTACAGCGGCAAGATCAATACGCAGGCGAATGGCCTGTTCGCGCTCGATTATCCTGACAAGCGCACCGGCAAGACCGTGCGCAGCCTGTTCACCCAGTTCGAGGCGCCCGACGGCCGCCGCTTCGCGCCCGAATTCGACGAGCCGGCCTACAAGGCCACCTTCGAGCTGTCGGCTGTGGTCCCGGCAGACCAGATGGCGATCAGCAACACCCCGATTGCCAAATCCGTGTCCGCAGGGGCGGGCTTGAAGCACGTCTATTTCGGCGAGACGCCGAAAATGTCGTCGTACCTGCTGTTTTTGGCCACCGGCTATTTCGACCGCATCGCCAAGCAGGCGCCGGACGGCGTCGAGGCGGGAATCGTCACGCCCGCCGGCAGCGGCGAGGAGGGCCGCTTCGCGCTCGATTCGATGGCGCAGATCCTGCCTTACTACGAGGACTATTTCGGGCAGAAATACCCCCTTCCCAAGCTCGACAACGTCGCCGGCCCAGGCCAGTCGCAGTTCTTCAGCGCGATGGAGAACTGGGGCGCGATCTTCACCTTCAACCGCGAGCTGCTGGTCGATCCGGCGATCACCAGCCCGCTGCAGAAGCAGCGGATCTACGAAGACCAGGCGCACGAAATGGCGCACCAGTGGTTCGGCGACCTGGTGACGATGGCCTGGTGGGACGACATCTGGCTCAACGAAGGTTTCGCCAGCTGGATGGAGACCAAGGCAACCGACCACTTCCATCCCGAGTGGTATCCGTTGCTGGGCCGCGTCGACGGGCGCGAACGGGCGATGGAGTTGGATAGCTTCAAGACCACCCATCCCGTCGTACAGCCGGTCCGCACCGTCGAAGAGATCGACCAGGCGTTCGACGCGATCGCCTACCAGAAGGGCGAGGCGGTGCTGGCGATGCTCGAGGCGTACGCCGGCGCCGACACCTGGCGCGACGGCATCCGCGCCTACATCGCCGCGCACAAATACGGCAGCGCCACGACCGACGACCTGTGGCAAGCGGTCGAATCGGCAGGCGTCCCAGGCTTGACCGCAATCGCCCACGACTTCACCCGGCAGCCGGGCATTCCGCTGGTTCGCGCGGATGTGTCGTGCGCCGGCGGCCGGGCCAGCCTGTCGCTGACGCAAGGGGAGTTCAGCCTCGACCGCACGAAAGCCGTGGCCGCCGACCCGCAACACTGGCGGGTACCGCTGTTGATCGAGGCGGGCGAGGCGCACCCGGTGCGCACCGTCCTCGACGGCTCGGCCTTGCTCACGCTGCCGGGATGCGGACCGGTGATCGTCAACGGTGGCCAGCTCGGCTACTTCCGCACCCTCTATTCGCCGGCGATGCTGCGGCAGCTTGCCACGGCCATGCCGCACCTGCAGCCGATCGACCAGATCGGGCTGGTCCGCGACAACATCGCGCTGGCGACGGCAGGGTATGAGCCTGCGGTGCCGGCCCTCGACCTGCTCGCAGCGATCCCCGCCGACGCCAATCCGCGGGTGGCCCGGAACGCCCTCGACCAATGGAACGGCCTGTACGGTATGCTGCAGAGCAACGACGACCGGGCCGCCTTCGCCGCGAAGCTGCGCGAACTGTGGCAGCCGCGGCTGCAGGCTCTCGGCTATGAACCGCGGGCCGACGAGCCGCCCGTCGACGCCAACCTGAGGGCGACGCTCATCGCCACGCTCGGCAATATCGGCGATGCGACGGTGCTCGTAGAGGCGCGGACCCGCTTCGCCCGGCTCGCGGGCGACCCGCACGCGCTCGACGGGGAGCTCAAGACGACCTGGCTCGACATCGCCGCACGCAACGCCACGGCGAAGGACTGGCAACTGCTCAAGCATCTTGCCGAGCACACGAAGAGCCCCGCCGAACGCGCCACCTATTACGAGCTGCTCGGTGCCGCCAGCGACAAGCGGCTGGCCCGTAAGGCCCTTGCTCTCGCGCTTTCCGGGAAAGCCGGCACGACCAGCGCCGCAATCATCTCCCGCGTTGCCGGAGCCAATCCGCAGCTCGCCTACGATTTCACGATCGCACACCGCGCCCAGGTCGAATCGTTGATCGACGATTCCGGCCGCTCGGCATTCTATCGCCGCCTCGCCGGCAGCTCGATGGATCCGGCGATGGTGGGCAAGCTCGAGGCGCTGCGCGACAGCTTGGCGGCCGACCGGCGCAAGCCGATCGACCAGGCGATCGTCGCGCTCGAACAACGGCTGGAAAGCTACCCGCGAATGCGCTCGGCGCTGCACGACTGGCTGGCCGCGGGGTGAGGCGCCGCTAGCGTATCAGGCCCCCCGATCACATCGCGCACGGCAAGGCCAATGAAAGTCTCGCTCACGCGCGCTCCCTCCGCAAGCGCGGCTTTGGCGTAACGCGGAGCGCGCGGTCAGGCGATAGACTTCGCGCGAATTGAAGCTAGAGCGAGAGCCTCATGGCCGCGGGCGAGCCCTTCATCCTTCTCGACGACGCGCGCAGCGAAGACGCGGTCGACGCGCACCTGTTCGAGCGGCCGCGCGCCCTGTTCGTCGCCCGCACGTCCGACGAGGTGGGCGAGACGCTCGCCGAGGCCGACGCGGCGCGGCGCGAGAGCGGCGGCACCCTTGCCGGCTACATCGCTTACGAGGCGGGCCTCGCGCTGGAGCCGCGGTTGCAGCCGCTCGCTGCCGAACGCACCGGGGCCGACGGCCCGCTGGTGTGGTTCGGGCTGTTCGATGCGCCCCGAACCATTCCTGCCGGGGAGGTGCCGGACTGGCTCGCGGAGAAGTCACGAGGGGGCCGCGCGTCGATCGGTCCGCTCGATCCGCAGATTTCGACCGGCGCCTACCTGGAGGCATTTGACCGGCTTCAGGAATCGATCCGCGCCGGCGATATCTATCAGGCGAACCTGACTTTCCGCCTCGCCGGCGCCGCGCGGGGCGATCCGGTGGCGCTTTACGCCGCCATTCGCCCGGCCGCGCAGGCGGGCTATGGCGGACTGGTTTTCGACGGCAGCCACTGGCTCCTGTCGTTCAGCCCCGAGTTGTTTTTCGCGCTCAAGGGCGGCTTAGCGAAGGCCAAGCCAATGAAGGGCACCCGTCCCCGCGGCCGCAGCCCTTCGGAGGACGCCGCCCTCGCAACCGAGCTCGCCCAGTCGGTCAAGGACAAGGCCGAGAACCTGATGATCGTCGATCTGCTGCGCAACGACCTGAGCCGCGTGGCCGAGGCCGGAAGCGTGCGGGTCGAGAAGCCGTTCGAAGTCGAAAGCTATCCCACCGTGCACACGATGGTCTCGACGGTGCACGCCACGCTGCGTGAAGGACAGGGCGCGATCGACATGGTCCGCGCGCTGTTCCCGTGCGGCTCGATCACCGGCGCGCCGAAGATCCGCGCGATGGAGCTGATCGACCAGGTCGAGCGCGATGCGCGCGGGCCCTATTGCGGGGCGATAGGCCGGATAGGTCCGGGCAACGACGCCGCCTTCAACGTCGCCATTCGCACGATCCGCCTAACCCCCGGCGAAAACGACAAGCACCAGGCGGTGCTCGGGGTCGGCGGAGCGATCGTCGCCGACAGCGACGGGATGGGCGAATGGCGCGAATGCCTGATCAAGGCCGGCTTCGTGCGCGAGGCGGCGGGCGGGCACGACCTGGTCGAGACGATGCGGTTCGATCCCGAAAGCGGCATCGCGCTGCTCGAGCTTCACCTTGAACGGATGAAAGCCAGCGCCGCCGAGCTCGGCTTTTCGTTCGATCGGCACGAAGCGCGCAACCGGATCCACGCGCTGTGTTTCGAGCTGGACCGGCCGGCCAGGGTGCGTTTGCTACTCGCCCGCAGCGGCGAGACCTCGCTGGAGACGATGCCGTTGCCGCCGCCCGCGGAGGGGCGGGTCCGGTGCATCGCCCTACCCCTGCCGGTCGTGCCCAGCGACTGGCGGCTGCGCCACAAGTCCACCGACCGCGGCTTCTATGAGGCCGCCTTGGCCGCGGCGAAGGAGCAGGAAGCGTACGAGGCCTTGTTCGTGCGCGAAGACGGGCTGGTTACCGAGGGCAGCTTCACCAATCTGTTCGTCGAACGCCACGGTAAGCTCCTCACGCCGGCCGTGTCCCTCGGCCTGCTGCCGGGCGTGCTGCGCCGCCAACTGCTCGACGAAGGCCGCGCCGAGGAAGCCGAGCTGACGCTCGACGACCTCACCGGCGGCTTCCTGATCGGCAATGCGACGCGCGGGCTGATCCCGGCAAGGCTGCTGCCGTGAGCACGCCCAACCTCTCGGCCGCGCTCGAGCGCATTGAGGCTTCACCGACCACCGCGATGACCGACCGCGCGTCCGAATTGCGAGAGCAGGGCCGCGACATCATTTCGCTCTCGGTCGGCGAGCCGGATTTCGCCACCCCCTCGCATGTGATCGACGCCGCCAAGGCGGCGCTCGACGCCGGCGACACCAAGTACACGCCGGTGACCGGCACCGCCCCCCTCAAACGCGCCGCCGCGCTCCATTTCCAGCGCGACCTCGGCATCGCCACCGACCCGAAGAGCGTGATCGTCACCGCAGGCGGCAAGCAGGCGATATTCGAAGCGCTGGCGGCGACGGTGAGCGGCGGCGACGAAGTGATCGTCCCCGTGCCGTGGTGGGTGAGCTACCCGCAAATGGTCCGCTTCTGCGGCGGTACCGTGGTGCCATTGGACAGCCATGCAAGAGACGGATTCCGGTTCGATCCCAGCGCGCTCAAGGCTCTGATTACGTCACGCACCAAGTGGCTGCTGCTCAACAGCCCGGGCAATCCGACGGGTGCGGTCTTTACGGCCGAGATGCTGCGCGGGATCGCCGAGATCCTTCGCGCCCATCCGCATGTCATGGTGCTGAGCGACGACATCTACGCGCCGCTGATCTACACCGGCGCGCCGCACGCCACGCTGGCTGCGCTATGCCCTGGTCTCGCCGATCGCGTGTGCACGGTCTCGGGGGTCTCGAAGAGCCACGCGATGACCGGCTTCCGGATCGGCGTCGCGACCGGCCCGGCGTGGCTGATCGAAGCGATGGGGCGACTGCAAAGCAACTCCACCGGCAACCCGGCCTCGATCAGCCAGGCCGCCGCCGCAGCCGCCTTCGAGGGACCGCAGGATTTCCTCGTGGGCTGGCGGGAGCGCTTTCGGGAGCGACGCGACCTCGTCGTCGCCGCGATCAACGCCATCCCCGGCCTCTCGACGCCGGTTCCGGAGGGCGCGTTCTACTGCTTCGTCGGCGCCGCGCCGCTGATGGACCGCTTCGCGGACGACACGGCGCTGGCGCTGCACCTGCTGCAACATGGCGTCGCCGTCGTCGCGGCCAGCGCGTTCGGCGGCAAGGACGGCTTTCGCATCAGCTTCGCGGCCGACGAGGCGGTGCTCGAAGAGGCGATGCGGCGGATCGCCGCGGCGCTTCAGGAATAGCGAAGCCATGCAGATCCCGATCCTGTTCGAAGACGCCGAAGCGCTGGTGATCGACAAGCCCGCGGGGCTGCCGATCGACCGCCCGCGCGCCGGCGGCGCCTCGCTGGCGGACCATCTCGACGAGTTGAGGCTCGGATTCCAGCGTCCGCCGGTGGCGGTCCACCGCCTCGATACCGACACCTCCGGCTGCCTGCTGCTCGCTCGCAATCCCAAGGCGCTGAAGCGGTTCGCAGCCGCTTTCGAGAAGAGGCTGGTCGGAAAGCGCTATCTCGCGATCCTCGCCGGTGTTCCGGAGGTCAAGGAGGGCACCGTCGAGCTGGCGCTCAGCAAGATCAGCAGCCCCGTGAAGGGCTGGCGGATCATTCCGGCGCGCAAGGGCAAGCCGGCGGTGAGC
Source organism: Croceibacterium sp. (assembly GCA_025450635.1). Taxonomy (GTDB): domain Bacteria; phylum Pseudomonadota; class Alphaproteobacteria; order Sphingomonadales; family Sphingomonadaceae; genus Croceibacterium_B. Next base: position 16,766 of record JANWHA010000093.1, read on the forward strand.
CACTGGCGCGTGCTGGCCGAGCACGGTGGCCGGGCTCTCGTCGAATTTCGCCCCGAAACCGGCCGCACGCACCAGCTGCGCGTCCACGCCGCGAGCGGCCTCGGCGTGCCGTTGCTCGGCGACCCGGTCTACGGCGAAGCCAAGGGCGCGCAGCGAACGATGCTTCACGCCGTCGACATCGAGGTTGCGCGCGAGGGCAAAGGGGCGATTGTCGCCATGGCGCCGTTGCCGGCCGACTTCATTGCCCTCGGGTTCGGCCATGGATGACGAGGCCGTGGGTCGCGCACTGGAGCTGGCCGAGGAGAGCTTCATCGCCTCGTGCGGCCCCGGCGGGCAGAACGTCAACAAGGTCGCGACCGCGGTCCAGCTGCGGCTGGACGTGTTCGCCCTGCGCCTCGAGCCGGCGGTGTTCCAGCGACTCAAGACGCTCGCCGGGAGCCGCATGACGGCCAGCGGCGAGATCGTCCTCACGGCGCGCAAGTTCCGCACCCAGGAGGCCAACCGCGAGGACGCCCGCGCCCGCCTCGCCGAGCTGATCGAGCAGGCGCTGGTCGAGCCGAAGAAGAGGGCCAAAACGCGCCTCAACCGCGTCGGCAAGGTCGAACGGCTCAAGTCGAAGAAAGCCCGCGGCGCAGTGAAAGCGACCCGCGGCAGGGTGGAATGGTAGTGTCGGAGGACGAGCAACCGTCGATGCGGGATCAGCTTGTGGTGGCCCGTGAAAAGATCGGCCGGCAGCTCCAGGTATTGTATGCAAGAACGAGAGGACGAACCTACCTATTTCGGCCGGACTTCAGGGAGAACATCGCCGAGCTTGAGGCGGAACTGCGCGAGATCGACGCTTTGCTGGCCAAGGGCGGCCAGGACCAATCCTGAGCCCGCTCTCGCTTGACTTTTCGCCTCTCCTGCCGCAGAGGCGCGCCCGGATGGGGCGGCGCCGTGCGCGTCGCCCCAACTGTTTCGGGCCTTACGCGCCCTCAGCGAATCTGGGACAAAGACCATGGCGAAGCCCGCAACCATCAAGATCCGCCTCAACTCGACGGCCGACACCGGCTTCTTCTACGTGACCAAGAAGAACCCTCGCAACACGACCGAGAAGATGAGCTTCCGCAAATACGACCCGGTGGCCAAGAAGCACGTCGAGTTCAAGGAAGGCAAGATCAAGTAAGGGCGGCCCGAACCGGCCCTGCCAACCTGAACCGCCGGAACCATCCGGGTTCAGAGGCGGTTCAATGCCCCGTACCTAGCCCGGGAGCATGACCCACTTGACCTATTTTCGTAACAAGCCGCTGCGCGCCGCCCTCGGCGGCGCGCTTTCCTTCGCGTTGCCGGTAGCGCTCGTCGCGCCGACGGCGGCCGCCGCCCAGAACGCCGATGCCGAGCTCGACCAGGTGGTCGGCGCGTTGCGCGCGATCGGCACGATGACAGCCGACTTCACCCAAACCGATCGCAAGGGCCAGACGGTCCGCGGCAAATTGACCATCAAGCGCCCCGGCAAGATCCGCTTCGATTACGAGAAGGGCGTCAACATGCTAGTCGTCTCGGACGGCAAGGCACTGACGTTCGTCGACTACGACGTTAACTCGAAGCCGAAGCGCTGGCCGATCGGCAACTCCCCGCTCGGCGCGCTGCTCGATCCCAGCCGCGACGTGAAGAAGTACGGCACCGTCGCTCCGACTGGCAATCCGAATGTTTACAGCGTGATGGTCAAGGATTCGAAGCGTCCGGAGTACGGCGTGATCACGCTCATCTTCATCAAGGACGCGGGCTCGCCCGGCGGGCTCAAGCTGACCAGCTGGGTAGCGCTCGACGCGCAGAACCAGCGCACGACCGTGCGGCTATCGAACCAGCGATACGGGATGGCCGTGCCGGATAGCCTGTTCGATTACCATAAGCGCTAAAGACGACTCGTCTCACCGTCCGCGCCGAACGCTTCATCCCCCAATCGCCCCTCACCTGCGGCCAATTGCGACAGTCTATTCATTGCGCAGAAAGCCGGATGGACGTAATCAATGATCACAAGTCGGGCGGAGGCGGGTTTCCCCCCTGTTGCCCTTGCCTCGACAAGACGCCCGGCTTGTAAAGCGTGACGAACGCTCAAGACGAACCCCCGTCGCATTGCCCCCGCGACGGGGGTTTTCTCGTTCTTATTTGGGCCTCAGGCGCCGGCGCGGGCCATGCGGCCCGCTTGGCTATCGCGCGGCGGCCGTTCGGCCTTGCGGCCCGCTGGTCGCGGACCGAAATCGCCCTCCCTCTCGCCTTGCCGCTTTGCCTCGGGCACCCTAATCCGCTCGCATGGTCAAGATCGCCAGCTGGAACATCAACTCGGTGCGGCTGCGCCTGGCGCAGGTCGAGCGCTTCCTCCGCGAGGAAGCGCCCGACGTGCTGTGCCTGCAGGAGATCAAGTGCCAGGCGCACCAGTTCCCGGCCAAGGCCCTGGCGGACCTGGGCTACGTCCATCAGGCGGTGCACGGGCAAAAGGGCTATCACGGCGTCGCCACCGTCAGCCGCATCCCCTTTCGCGAGCTCGAGCGGCACGATTGGCAGGACAACGGGGAGGCGCGGCATGTCGGCGTGGAGCTACTCGGCGCCGGCAAGGGGCTGGTGCTGGAGAACGTCTACATCCCCGCAGGCGGCGACGTGCCAGACCGCAAGACCAATCCCAAGTTCGCCCAGAAGCTCGAGTTCCTCGGCCGTATGACGCGCTGGGCCGAAAAGCTCGATCGGCCGACGCTGATCGTCGGCGACTTCAACGTCGCCCCGCTGGATTGCGATGTCTACGACCACAAGGCGCTCCTGAAGGTGGTCAGCCACACGCCGATCGAGGTCGAGACGCTCGGCCGCTTCCAGCAGGCACACGGGTGGATCGATATCGCCCGCGAACACATTCCCGCGCCGGGCCGCTGCTACAGCTGGTGGAGCTATCGCGCGTACTGGCGGCGCAAGGACCAGGGGCGGCGGCTGGATCATATGTGGTGCAGCCCCGCCTTGGCCGCTCACGCCGCCGGCCATCGGGTGATCGAAGAGACCCGCGATTGGGAGCAGCCGTCGGACCATGTGCCGCTGATCACGGAGTTCTCTCTCTGAGCGCCGCGTCGCCCTCGCGACAGGCAGCGCAAGCGGTCGACGCGCTGCGGCACGGGTGGCCGCTCAAGATCGGCCAGGCACCGCTGCTGCTGCCGGTCGAGACAGCCCCGGACGGCGACGCATCGTCGCACCTCGCCCTGATTTCGGCCGCTCGCGCGGCTACGCTCAAGCTCGCCAACCAGCGCGAAGCGGCCGATCCGCACGCTCCGGTGCTGATCCGCGCCGCCGAGCCGCTCGACCTTGCCGCCGCCCGGCCCATCGCCGATCCGGCGCTCGACCTCGCCGCCCCGCTCAAGGGCCCGTTCCGCGCCGACGCCTTGCCGTGGCGCGCCGAGGCCGAGGCCGCGATGGAACTGGCGCTGCTGGCCGGCATCCTTCCCGCATTCCTTGTGGCGCCGGAGCCGGTACGCGAGCCGGTGGAAGTGGAACTCGACGCCGTCGCGGCGCTGCGCGATGTTCGCCGTCTCGAAATCGCCGCGCGCGCGCAACTCCCGATCGGCGCCAACGAAACGTGCGAAATTGTCGCCTTCCGCAGCCCCGACGACATGCGCGAGCACGTCGCGCTGATCGTCGGCGCGCAACCGGCCGATCGCACGGCGCTCGTCCGCCTCCATTCCGAATGCCTCACCGGGGACATCTTCGGCAGTCTCAAGTGCGATTGCGGGCCGCAACTCGACGCCGCCCTTGCCGCGATGGCGGACGAAGCGGCGGACGGCGGCTGGGGCGTGCTGCTGTACTTGCGCCAGGAAGGCCGCGGCATCGGCCTGATCAACAAGCTGCGCGCCTATCGCCTGCAGGACCAGGGCTTCGACACGCTCGAGGCCAACCAGCGCCTCGGCTTGCCCGCCGAAGCGCGCGACTTTCCCGTCGCCGCGCGCATGCTCGGGCTGCTAGGAATTGGCGAAGTTCGGCTGATGACCAACAACCCGGCGAAGGTTGCCGCGTTCGAGGCAGCGGGCATCGAAGTCGTCGAGCGCGTGCCGCACCGGCTGCCGGGCAACCCGCACAACACCCGCTACCTCGCCACCAAGCGCGACCGCGCGGGGCACCTGCTGCCGTGAACGTCTGGGCTGTCCGGCCAGAGCGGATTGGCGACGAGCAGGGTATTGCCTGGGCTATAACGAGCGCCTTTGCCGATGCCGCCTACGCCGGGGGCAACGAGGCGGAGATCGTCCGCCGCTTGCGCGATGAGCGCGAACTCGAAGCCTCGTATGTCGCCGCGACTCCCGCGGGTGAGATCGTCGGCCACGTCGCCTTCTCGCCTGTGCTGATCGATGGATCGGAATGCGGCTGGTACGGCCTCGGCCCGCTGGCGGTGCTGCCCGACTGGCAGCGGCGTGGAATCGGCGCGGCGCTGGTCGAAGCGGGTCTTGAAAGATTGAAGCATATCGATGCCGCCGGCTGCGTGGTGCTCGGCCATCCGCGATATTACGGGCGCTTCGGCTTCGCGCACGATCCGGCGTTGAGCTATCCGGGACCTCCGGCCGATCACTTTCAACGGCTGGTGCTCAGTGGCCAGCCGCCGAGCGGTACCGTCGCATACCCAGCCGCGTTCGGCTGAGCTCAGCGCAGCTGGCTCTCCTTGCTGCCGCGGCGGTTGATCGTCGAGTGACGCACTTCGCGGTCGTGGCCCGACTGGCAGGCGACGCAGGTGCGCACGCCCGGCACGGCCTTGCGCCGCCCTTCAGGGACCGGCTCGCCGCATTCGTCGCAATGGCTGGCGCTCTCGCCTTTCGGCAAACGCTGGCGCGCGGCGGCGACCGCGTCCTTCACCGTGTCGTCGATCTGGTCCTGAACCGCGCCGTCGCGCGTCCAACCGCCGGCCATGGTGTTGCTCCTCCCCGGTGAAACGGGAGGAGCATAGCACGGGTTCCGGCTTAGCGCTCCTCGATGCGCTTGAGGCCGGCGCCGAGCTTGTTGTCGCCGATCGCCAGCTTGTCGCCCGACCAGTCGGCGACGAACGCGCTGGTCCGGGTCACGCCCGGAGCGAAGCGGGCGTCGTTGCCGACCACCGTCAGCCCGGCGCTCGAATGGTCCTTGTGCTCGGCGGCGACGGCGATGAAGGCCGAGTAGTTGTCCTTGTCGCGTCCCTGGACGAACCAGTTGTTGCTGATCTGCCCGGTCGCGCCGTCGGGCAGGTCGATCATGTAGTTGGTGCCCTTGCCGGCGGAATCGTCGAAGCTGCAGCTGGCGACGTCGACCCGCCTGGCGCGGCTCTTGAGGTAGTGCCCGCCGCGGCCTTCCTCGAACCGGCTACGGGTCACCCGCACCTGGCCGTAATCGCCGGTGTAGATCGAATGCGCGCAGCCGCCCGCACCCTCGCAGGTGCCGAGACGCGTGAAAGTCGATTGATCGACTACCACCGTGCCTTTCGGATCGTCGTTGGTCAGGATGCCCTCCTGGCTGTCGCGGAACCAGCTTTGCGCCACGGTCAGGTCGCCGTGCTCCAGGCGGATGCCGGCGCCGTTGAAGTCCGGCACATGGATGCCCTGGAAGATCAGCCCGGATACTTCGGCCGAGCGCCCGCGCAGCACCAGAGCCGCCTTGCCTTCGCACGGCACGCCCTCGAATATCGCCGAGCCGGGCTCCGTCGCCAGGTACGAGACATCGCCCGCCTCCTGCACCGCGCACTGGGCATAGCGGCCCGGTGCGATGGCGATGGTTCCCTTCCCGCCGCCGATTGCGTCGATGGCGGCCTGCAGCTTGTCATAGCCCTTGCCCGTCTCGACGACTGTGAACGGCGCTGGCCCTTCCTTGGCGAACAGCGCGGCGAGCGGGATGGCGGCGACCGCCAGCGCCGCCAGCGCTCCGGCGAGCATCAGCGACGGGCGAGTGAGCGTTGCGCGGGCGAATGTATCCATGGCGCCCGGCTAATCGAAAAGGGTTAACGGGCGGCAAAGGATTGGCTCAGTGGCGCCGAATCACAGCGAGAAACGCGTCGCCGTAAGCCTCGAGCTTGCGCGAACCGACGCCATTGACGTTGGCCAGTTCGGCGCGGCTCGTGGGCCGCGCCGCGGCCATCTCGCGCAAGGTGACATCGTGGAAGATCACGTAGGGCGGCAACTGCGCGTCGGCGGCGAGATCGCGGCGGAGTTCGCGCAACGCCTCGAACAGCGGATCGCCCAGCGGGTTCGCTGCCTGGTTGCTCGCCCTGCGGCTTTCTCGCTCGCGCTTCGGCGGCTGGACGATGTCGACCCGCTGTTCCCCCTTGAGAATCGCCTTGGCGTCGCCGCCGAGTCCCAGGCCGCCGTGCTCGTTCGCGACCAGGCTGCCGCGCGCCTGCAATGCCCGGCTGAGCGGTTGCAGCAGCCGCGCTTCGTCCTCGCCGACGATGCCGAACACGCTCAGCGTGTCGTGCTTGCGCTGGACCACCCGGTCGTCCGCCGCGCCGGTCAGCACTTTCTGCAGGTGGCCGAATCCGAAGCTCTGCCCGGTGCGATAGACCGCGCTGAGCAGCTTGCGCGCCAGCTCGGTAACGTCAATCACCCCCGGCGCCTCGCGGCAATTGTCGCAATTGCCGCACCTCTCCGGCGGATCCTCGCCAAAGTGCCTGAGCAGCACCGCGCGGCGACAGCCCGGAGTTTCGACCAGCAAGGCGAGTGCATCCAGCCGGGCGCGTTCGCCGGCTTGCCGCTCCTCGTCGATCTCGCCAAGTCTCTGCCGGGCCTGGGCGAAGTCGCTGGCGGCCCACAGCATCACGGCCTGGGCGGGATCGCCATCGCGGCCGGCCCGCCCGGTTTCCTGGTAATAGGCCTCGATCGACTTGGGGATGCCGGCGTGGGCTACGAAGCGCACGTCGGGCTTGTCGATGCCCATGCCGAACGCGACCGTGGCGACGATCACCATGGCTTCACTGCTGACGAACGCCGCCTGATTGGCCGCGCGAACGGACGGATCGAGGCCAGCGTGATACGGCAGGACCGGCCGCCCCGTACGCCGGGCGAGTTCGTCGGCGATGCGCTCGGTCTTCGCGCGGGTCGGAGCGTACACGATCCCGGGGCCGGGCTGCTCGGCCATCAGCCGTTCGAGCTGGCGGACGGCATTCTCCCGGTGGCGGATCGTGTAGCGGATGTTCGGACGGTCGAACCCCGCAACGATCAGACCATCGGCGGAAATGCCGAGTTGCTGCACAATATCCGCGCGCGTTCGTTCGTCGGCGGTAGCGGTCAACGCCAGTCGAGGCGCATCCGGAAATCCGTCGAGGAGCGGGCGCAACTGGCGATAATCGGGCCTGAAATCATGGCCCCACTCGGACACGCAATGGGCTTCGTCGACAGCGAACAGCGCGAGCGGCGCGGCGGACAGCAATTCCCGGAAGTGCGGCTGGGTCGCCCGCTCCGGCGCGACGTACAGCAAGTCGAGCTCGCCGGCGCGGAAGGCGTCCATCGTCTCGCGCCAGTCGGCGTCGGCGCTGGTCAGCGTCGCGGCGCGGATGCCGTTGGCTCGCGCCGCGCGCAACTGGTCGTGCATCAGCGCGATCAGGGGCGAGACGACCACGCACGTGCCGCCCAGCATCGTCGCCGGCAACTGGTAGGTCAGCGACTTGCCCGCCCCGGTCGGCATGACCGCCAGTGTCGATTTGCCCGCCAGCACGCGCTCGACCACGCGCGCCTGAACCCCGCGAAAATCTTCGAAGCCAAACACCCGGCGCAGCGCCTCGCGCGCGCGATCCATCCCAACCCCTTCCAGTGCCATGCAAATTGTTGTGGCAGATCGGGCGCTTGCGGGGAACAGCCCGGCGCAAGCTTATTTGCAGGCTTTGCCTCACGGATAGGGTCGGCTAGCGTTCCTGGTTCGCGGGCCGGCGCTGCCGCGCTCGCAACCCACTCGAGAAAAAGGGATCAGTGCATGAAGAAAATCGCCCTCATCGCTTTCGCTTCGGCGGCGGCTCTCGGCCTCGCCGCGTGCGGCAGCTCCGACAACGCGTCCGAAGACGCGACGGCCGATAATGTCGAAATGCCGGCCGATCAGGCGATGGCGACGGCAGACCAGCCGGTGCCAGATGCCAATGCCTCAAGCGATGCCGACGAAGCGGCGAGCGGCGTGCCGCAGGCGACCGCATCACAGGCCGGCGAAGACGCCGCGGCCGCCGCGGCCGATGCACAGAATGCCGCCGCCGCCGCGGAATCCGCGACGACTCAGGCCGAAAAAAAGACGCCATAAAAGGGGAGAAACCGCGGGCGGGGGTTGGTCGTCGCCCGCCCGCGGCTCGACAATATAACAAATGATGCGTTTTTTGTTCCCAGCATTGGCAATTTTTTGTCTCGCCGCGTGCGGGCAGAAGGATACCGATCCCGGTCCGGGCGGTGTCAGCGTGGGCGAGGCGCGGGCGCTCGATGAGGCCGCGTCGATGCTCGACCAGCAACGCCTGCCGCCGGCTGCGCTCGCGAGCGGCGCGCCATCGCCGCGAGCGCAGGAGAACCCCGCACCGAAGCCCTCGGCCTCGCCTCCAGGCTAGCCGGTTTGCCCGAAATCCGGCGCCGTGGTAGAAGTTTCGCCTGAAACGATGGCCACTATCGCCCAGACCTACAGCGACTTTACCGCGCTCCCCGAAGTGCCGGCGGGTGTTTTCACCGCCCCGCTCAAGCGCCCGGCGAGCGTCGGAGAAGACTGGCTCGAGCCGAGCCAGCGTTCCTATTCGTCGGATGAGGATGTCATCTGGAACGACCTCTTCGAACGGCAGATGGACATCCTCCCGGGCCGCGCCTGCGGGGCGTTCCTTGCCGGGCTGCAAAAGCTCCACCTCGGCAGCGACGGCGTTCCCGATTTCCGACGGATTTCGGAAGAGCTGGGCCGGCTCACGGGCTGGAGCGTGGTGCCGGTGCCGATGCTGATCCCGGACCACGTGTTTTTCTGGCATCTCGCCAATCGCCGCTTCCCAGCCGGCAACTTCATCCGCACTCGGGAGACGTTCGATTACATCCAGGAACCGGACGTGTTCCACGACGTGTTCGGCCACGTCCCGCTGCTGACCGACCCGGTGTTCGCCGACTACATGCAGGAATATGGCAAGGCCGGGTGGAAGGCGATGCGCTACAACCGGCTCAAGGCCCTCGGCGCGCTGTACTGGTACACTGTGGAATTCGGCCTGATCCAGGAGAAGGACGGGCTCAGGATTTACGGCGCCGGTATCCTTTCGGGGCCGCGCGAGGCGCTGTTCGCGCTCGAAGGGCGCTCACCCAACCGGATCATGCTCAACGTCGACCGGGTTATGCGCACCGACTACGTGATCGACGACCTGCAGCCGACCTACTTCGTCATCGAAAGCTTCGCCGACCTCTATCACCAGACCGTCGAGCGGGATTTCGACCGGCTTTACCGCAGCCTCAACCCCGGCTTCACTTATTCCAACGCCGCCGTGATCGACGTCGATGACGTGCTCCACCGGGGGAGTCAGGAATACCACCTGCGCGGCGGTCGCGGCTCGAATGCCGAGCCGGCATGAGCGCTAGCGAAGCCGCGCCCCATAGAACATGTTCAGAGCCGCGATCACGACAATCGAGCCGACCAGTGAGAGCAGCAACGTGCCGACGCTGTAATTGTCGCCAAGAAGACTCGCGTTGCCGAACAATGGGGCGATGAACAATCCGGCCAGCAGGGCCCCTGCGATCCCTCCCGCAATGTTGAGCAAGACGCCTCGCGGCGCTTCGATACGAAGGATGATTGCGACGAGCCAGCCCAGAATGGCGCCGACTACGATCATGAACAGAAAGCCCATGGCTTCGTCTCACTGAAATTCGTCTTCAATAAACCGGCTGGGGGCTGCTTGTTCCGGTTTTATTGCCGAGATGGCGCCGGAATTCGGCCGCAAGCCGATCAGCGCAACGCGAGCCAGACGATCGCGACCGTGCCGGCAGCGATGCGGTACCAGCCGAACGGGGCGAAACCGTGCCGGCTGACATAGGCGACGAACGCCTTGATCACCGCCATCGCAACCACGAAAGCGACGACGAAGCCGATCGAGATCTCTCCCCAACCGACCGCCATTGCGCCACCGACCAACTCGTGGCGTTTGTCGACGATCTCCAGTGTGGTCGCGCCGAGCATGGTCGGCACAGCCAGGAAGAACGAGAACTCGGCCGCGGTCTTGCGTCCGACCCCCATGCCGAGCGCCCCCATGATAGTCGCGCCGGAGCGGCTCACGCCGGGGACCATCGCGAGGCATTGGGCGATGCCGACGCCGATCACCAGTCCCAACGGCAGCTCGGCGACCGGCACTTCTGGGCCAGGCTTCACGACTCGTTCAATGGCAATGATCGCTATCCCGCCGACGACCAGCGCCCAGGCGACCACCATCGGACTGCCGAGTAGCACGTCGATAACATGCTTCAGCAGCAAGCCGAGAATAACGGCCGGGATGAAGGCGACGAGCAGGTTGCGCGCAAAGCGCAGCCCCTGCGGCTCGAGCCGCAGCACGCCGATCCCGGCGTTCCAGAAGGTGCGCCAATAGAGCACGACGACCGCCAGGATCGCGCCCAGCTGGATGACGATGTTGAACATCGCCCACTGGGCGGCGTTGTAGCCGAACAGCTCGGTCGCGAGGATGAGGTGGCCGGTGGAGGAAACCGGCAGGAACTCCGTCAGGCCCTCGAGAATGCCGAGCAGAATGGCGGTAACGATCAGTCCCATGCGGCGTGGTCAAGCCGGGCAGCGCCACCAAGTCAAGCGAGCGATGGCGGCGCGATGTGGATTGTGCGGCGGGCCGAACCCGCCGCCGAGGCGCCTTCGCCGTCCTCGAACTGCAACGCCGCCAGCCGGGCATAGAGTCCGCCGCCCGCCTGGAGCTGAGCATGGGTGCCTTCCTCGACGATGCGGCCTTCGTCCATGACGACGATCCGGTCGGCTGCGCGCACAGTCGCCAGCCGATGGGCGATGACCAGCGTCGTGCGGTTCTTCATCAGCCGTTCGAGCGCCTGCTGCACCAGCCGTTCGCTTTCCGCGTCGAGCGCGCTCGTGGCTTCGTCGAGCAACAGGATCGGCGCGTCGCGCAGCAGCGCGCGGGCAATCGCCACCCGTTGACGCTGGCCGCCCGAAAGGCGCGCCCCGCCCTCGCCGAGGAAGGTGTCCAGCCCTTGTGGAAGCGTCTTCAAAAACTCCTCGGCATTGGCCGCGCGGGCGGCGTCCCAGATCGCCTCTTCGCTCGCATCCCAGGCGCCGTAGCGCAGATTGTCCCGCGCACTGGCGGCGAACAGCGTGCCTTCCTGCGGCACCAGGGCCAGGCGGCGGCGGACGTCGGCGGGATCGGCGCTCGGCAGCGCCACGCCATCGAGCCGAACCGTGCCGAGCTGCGGATCGTAGAACCGCTCGGCGAGCTGGAAGATCGTCGATTTGCCCGCCCCGGAGGGACCGACAATGGCCACCGTCTCGCCAGGCTCGACCGTGAGCGTGAAATCGGCGATTGCCGAAACCTCGGGCCGGGTCGGATAGCGAAAGGTGATATGATCGAACGACAGGCTGCCGCGTGGCGGCTCCGGCAGCACCACGGGTCGCTCGGGCCGAGCGATATCAGGCTTGGCCCTGAGTAGCTCGTTCAGGCGCTCGGCGGCGCCGGCCCCTTGATACAGGCTGCCCACAACATCGGACAGCGCGCCGAACGCGCCGGACACCATCACGCCAACGATCACGATCGCGCCTATGGTGCCGCCGGTCATGGTGCCCCGAGCGACGCTGAGCGCCCCGTCCCACATCAGCGCGGTAATTGCCCCAAGCACCACCGTAATGAACATGGCGGTCATGAAGGCGCGTAGCAGGATGCGCTTCTTGGCCGTATCGAAAGTCGTCTCGACCGCCTCCCTGAAGCGGAGGGACTCACGTTTCTCCTGATTGAAGCCCTGGACGATCTTCATCGCACCGAGCACTTCGGCGACCTTCGCGCCGACCTCGGCGATGCGGTCCTGGCTCGAGCGCGCGATGGTCCGCAGCCGGCGTCCGAACAGCCGCATGGTGAGCGCAATCACTAATGCGCCGCCGACGAGAAACGCCGACTGCCATGGTGCGAGATAGAACAGGATGAAGATGCCGCCGACCCCGGTGATGATATTGCGAAGGGCGACAGAAACGGTGGTGCCGACGAGCTGGTCTATGATCGTTGTATCGGCCACCATACGCGAGGAAATCTCCTTCGGACTGTTTTCCTCGAAGAATCCCGGCGACAGTCGCAACAGGTTGTCCTGCACCGCGAGGCGAATGTCGGCCACAACTCGCTCGCCCAGCCAGCTAACGAAGTAGAACCGCGTCGCGCTCGCGACGCCCATAGCTGCCACGATCACCATCAAGGTTTCGAATGAATGGTTGATCACCTGCACGTTGGCGTGCGGGCCGTAGGCGCGGTCGATGATCAGCCGGGCCATGATCGGGATCATCAGCGACGCCACGGCACTGGCGATCAATGCCAGTAGGGCTATCGCGACGCGCCCGCGATACTTCAGCGCCTCCTGCCAAATCATCCGCAGCGGGCCGAGATTTTTGGCCGGCTTGCCTTCGGGCGGAAGCTGTCGCGGAGGGCGGGCCATGCGGCGGCGCTTACCCCGCGGGCCGGTAACAGGCAATGGCTCACCCGGGGATGCGCGCCCATACCGCATTGCACAATAGGCCGATTGCCCCCAAATGGGCTTGCCGCCGCGTAGAGGATCGCGCGCCGCCGCAAGGACACCGGATTGCTTTACGAGGCCTACGAATTTCAACGCCGGTGGCTTGCCAGCGCCAGCAGCTGGGCGGCAGTCGGGGCAAAGATGCTCAACAATCCGGCTTTGCCTATCGGCTACCTCGGGATGGGCCCGGTCGTTGCCAGCGCGCTCGAGGTCTTTGCTCACCTTTATGAAGAACGCCGTAAGCCGGAGTTCGGCATCAGCTCGGTCGATGTTGCCGGTAAGCGCCACCAAGTCCAGGAACAGGTAGTCTTCGAAAAGCCGTTCGGCAGCCTGCGTCATTTCCGGCGCGCCGGACTTCCACTTAACGCGCCCAAGCTACTGATCGTCGCCCCAATGAGCGGGCACCACGCAACATTGCTGCGCGGCACGGTGGCACGGTTGGTCGAGAATCAAGAAGTGTGGATCACCGACTGGGCCGACGCCAAGATGGTACCGCTGTCCATGGGTGAGTTCGATCTCGACGACTACATCGACTATCTGATCGAGTTTCTCCATTACATCGGCGACAGAGCCCACGTCCTGGCGGTGTGTCAGCCGTCCGTTCCGGCCCTGGCCGCGACAGCGATCATGGGAGCCGCGAACGATCCGCTCGGCCCGGCAACGCTCACGATGATGGGCGGCCCGGTCGACACCCGCGCCAGCCCGACCAGCGTCAACGACATCGCCATGGCGCGGCCGCTGTCGTGGTTCCGGTCGCATGTCACGGCGACAGTGCCGCTCAACTACCCGGGTGCAGGCCGCAAGGTCTACCCTGGGTTCATGCAGCTCGCCGGGTTCATCTCGATGAATCTCGAGACGCACATGATGAGTCACTACGAGATGTTCAAACACCTCACGCGCGGCGATACCGAGAGCGCCGCGGCGACCAAGGCGTTTTACGACGAATATCTGTCAGTGTGCGACATGACCGCCGAGTTCTATCTCGCAACGATCGACCAGGTATTCCAGAAGCACGCGCTTCCCAACGGCAAGCTCATTCACCGGGGCAAACCGGTTGATCCGCGGGCGATCCGCGACACGGCGCTGCTGGCGATAGAAGGAGAGCGCGACGACATCTCCGGCATCGGCCAGACACGCGCTGCGCTCGACCTTGCGACCGCTCTGCAGCCGTCGCAGAAGAAATATCACCTTGCCCGCGGCGTGGGACACTATGGCATTTTCAACGGCAGCAAATGGCGTTCGCGGATTGCTCCGATGGTCGAGGGCTGGATCCGGGCCAATCCCTCGTAACGGCTTCGCGGACCGCCAATTTCAGGCGGGCCTTCGGCTTCGGATCGTTTAGCCATAGACCGGAACGTTGCGCATGCCCGCCTTGTGGCCAGCCATCTTGACCAGCTGGGTGGCGATCAAACCGCTGACATCCGTCCAGATTTCCACGGCCAGCACCAGGCCGTTAAGGTCGAGGTCCCCGACGCTGATGCGCGTGTCCTTGACCGTCGCCACGGATCCCGCAAACGTCTTGGCGGCTGCGTGTACGACGGTGTTGGCCTGCACTTCGATGGTCCCCTCCACGGCCCAGCTATCCGCGTTGCCGGTCGTGGTCATGTGAGCGATTTCCACGGCTGTCGCACCGTCAATCTGGCAGGTCACGCGGACATGCCGGGTGTTCGCTCCGCCACCTCCGGTCGTTCCGGTGAGCCTGAAACGGACCTCGTCGAGGAATTCGAGGTCCCCCGGCGCGATCGCCATGCTGTAGGCAACGGTGTTGGCGGCAGTGCTGGCGATCGTCATTTGTTCGGCGTTCACGATTGCCATCGACGCGATCCGGCGCGACGCGTCGCATTCATTGTTGCGGATCGTGTTGCCGTTGAGCGCAGCTCGCGTCAGCGATTCGAAGCCTCCGGGGAAATAGTTGTTCTCGACGCGCCAGTTCGTGCACGGCTGGATGATCCGAAGCGCACCGCTTTCGCACCAGACGTTCTCAACGACGCCTTGGTCACCTTGGATATCGCCCGCCCGCGTTGCCACGGTCCCGAAGCACCTGATGTTCCTGAAATAGGGCCGCGTCAGGCCGGCGCCGGCATCCCCGGCAGTGAAGAACCTGGCGCCAACCGGAAGATGTAGATCGATGTTCTCATATCCGCAGTCGATATTGGGATTGCCGACGGTCGGGGTCGATCGAATGACCAGACCGTCTCCAGTATGGGCCGGAAAGCGAAGTGTGCTGTTGCGGATGGCATTGTTATGGCCTCCGCCCAGCTGGCAGGCCGCGCCGCCGGTCGCATTATTGGGGCCGGAGCTGACGTGAAAATCTTCGTAGACACAATACGCGCTGTTCTCGGCGATGGAGAGAAAGAACGGGCCGGTGTCATCGCCGCCGCCCAATTTCGTGCGGGCGTCCGCGAGCGACCCCCTTACTGAGCGGAATGTGGTTCCGTACGAGCCTTCGCCGAACTCGGCGATCTTGCGCCAGCTGTGGAAATGGATGTTCTCGAACAGGCAATTTTGGGCAGCGTTCAACCCGATGCCGTTGCGCCCGACCATGATCAGGTCGCGGAACGTGCCGTCGATGACGCCCCCCCACTTGAGCGTTTCGCCGAGATCGGATGCCACGGTCAGGTTCGAGACGTGTGGCGCATAGAGCAGATAGTAATTCGGCAGGCCCTCGATGGCCGAACTCGCTCCTGCATCGGCATTGGCGATCACGGGCGAATCAGCGAGCAGTTCGTCAGGCAAAATCCTGTCCAGCGTCACGCTGGACGCTGTCGCCGCCAGCACCCGGGCACGGGTATAGTGTCGATAGACGTGGTATTCCCCGTTCGAGACGAAATAGCTGGTCGCCCCGTGCACGACGACCAGGTTGCCGGCGGCAAATTGGTCGCCGTCTCCGGCTGTGAGAGCAAGGACAGTGCCGTCGGCGGACTGCACCGGGTAGTAGGTCAGCCACTCGGTCCCCCACACGTTGGATACACCCATCGGCAAGGCGCCGGAGGGCACGTCGTTGGTCGAGAGTGGCGTCGGGTTGACGTTGCGCAGCTCGGCCCCGTTGCCCCTGATCACGAGTCGCTGGCGCGTGAGATAGGGAGCCGTCTCGACCGTGTGGGATTCGCCGGCAATTCCCAGCAGCGCAGCATAATCCGCCGACAGGGCTTCGAGCGCGGCAGCAGTCGGTGCCGCACGGCTGGCGATATTCGCGGCGCCCTCGTTCGATAGGACTTCGGTATCGAGCGCGCGCTTGGCGAGACCGCGCGCGGTGACATCGAGCGCGTTCACTGCGACAGCCGATAAGCAACAGTGCCGGAGTTAAGCGCGATGTCGAGATAGAAGCTCACGCCCTCTTCGGTTTCGGTCCAGGCCTGTTCGCAACCCGGCTCGGTGTATTGCGCCCACACAGTCCCGCCGACCCGCAACGGAATTTTGGTTGTGCCCCCGTCGGTCGAGCGCAGCAGTTGCACCGTTCCATCCCACGCGCCGTCGAGGCTGATAACGATCACGCGCCCGGCGGTCGCGGCGAAGGGGCCGACCGTTTCCGACGCGGCCGCCTCGCCGCTGAGCGCGAGCGGAGCGGGGGCGGAGGTGGCGACCGGGAGCGGTGCGGCATCGCTGACCAGCGCCAGTAACCCGTTGGCGCCGGAATATCCGACGGCATAGGCCGGCGCGAAGCCAGCGGGAGTGCTAATGGCGGCTGAGGTTGTGGTCATCGCGGTCTCCGGCATTGGAACAAATAAAGAACATAGTTCCGCCTAGACAACGCGGCGCCTTGTAGGAAAGTTAAAAATCGCCGAGCGGCGATTTTGTTGGATTTGCCCGTCAGGCGCCGGCCGGGACGGCATCGGCGGGCGTCGAACGTCTGAAGCTCGCCTTTGGAGCTTCCCTGGCGGTGCGCTTGACGTAGCTCCAAAGGCCGCATTGCATACCGACAAGCATGAACATGTACGGCAGGTAAGCGATGCCCACGAAGGCTGCGCCGAGCAGGTAGATGAGCTGCGCCTGTTGGAGCGCTGTCGCCAGCCCCCATTGCCAACTGCGGGTGCCTTCTTCCGTCCGTTTGAAGCGCCAGCGGATGCGCTCCATCTGCCATACGCCGAGAAGCTGCAGCGAAATCCACAGGATCAGCCCCGGCCAGCCCTGCTCGCCGAGCATCTCGAAATACGAAGAGTGATAGGCACGGGCCTTATCGGTTACCATTTCATAGGTGACTTGCTCGTTGCCGGGCGAGCCGGTGATCTTGGGCATCTTGTAAGTGAAGCTGTTGCTGCGATAGGCGTCGAAGCCACCGCCGAACGGATGCATCTTCACGTAATCGAGCGTCCACATCCACACCGCGACCCGGGTCGAGGCGCTTTCGTCCTCCGAATGGCCCTGGATCGTGTTCATTCGCGCGAGATAGCTTTGCGGCAGGAACGGCACGGCGAGAACGAGCGCGAGCGCGCCAATGCCGGCGTAGAGGACCCTGTGCCTGGCCGAGCGCAACATGAGCACCGCGAGCAGCGCGGCGCACAGCAGCCCGGTACGCGCCGCCGTGCCGACCGGAATCAACAGGCACGCGAAGATCAGGCCGGCAACGAAGGTCCACACGCGCCAGTCGGGCTTGAAGATGGTACCGTGCCGGGCGAGCCACAGCGCCAGCGGGATGGTCGCGACTGCGGCGGTAGACAGGATCGAGCCCTCGTAAAGCCCGGCGTTCTCGCGCACCAGCAGCGCCAGCGTGCCGTAGCCGCCGCCGCCCAGCGCCGTCTTGACCCCGCCGTTGATCACGATCGTCCCCAGGGCCAGCACCATGATCAACGCGGTAGCCTCGAAGCGCAACCGGGTGCGCAGCGTCAGGGGCAGGAAGATCGCGAACAGCAGCGCCTTCCACACCCAGCCCCATTTGGCGAGCGCGTTCACAGGGAAGTCGGCGATGGTCGTGGTATAGGCGCAATAGAGCAGCAGCACGGCAATCATCGCTTGCCGCAAGGTGAAGCGGGTGCCTTGCTTGCGGTCGAACAACAGCCAGCCGCCGAACGCCGCGACGAACGCAATCAGCGACAGCGGGATCGCCTGGATCAGACCCCAGCCGATCTTCTGCGGAGCGACGCAGTCGATGTAGATATACGCCAGCACCCAGATGAAGGGACGCTTCAGGCCGAACGCCAGGAACATGGCCACGAAGCCGAGCAGCCCCAGGTCAAGCATCAGGCCGCCTCATCCGGGGCGTTCGCGGGCTCGCGCAGCCACGGGCGCCGAGGCGCAGAGATGTCGTCGGGATCGCGTCCGAGGTCCTCGCGCCACAACAGCCGCCACAACGCGATGGCCATCAGCCCGTGCGTCAGCGCGAGGGTGAGAATGTCGATCAAGGACTCGCTCCCGGCGCGCCCGCAAGCGCGATCCGAGTCCTCCTACGCCCGCCCGGTTGACGCGCCGTTAAGTTTGTCGTGGCAACCCTCGCGCTCGATGACCCGGGTTCTGCACGTCCTCGATCACTCGCTGCCGCTGCACAGCGGCTACACCTTCCGCACGCGCGCCATCATGACCGCGCAACGGGCGCAAGGGCTCGAAGTCCGCGGCATCACCGGTCTGCGCCACGCCGCCCAAGGTCCGGCGGCCGAAACGGTTGACGGCCTCATCTTCCACCGCACCGACGGCGCGGTAAAAGGGCCGGCCGCAATGCGCGAATGGCGCGAGATCAATGCTCTCGCCCAGGCGATCGGCCGTCTCGCCAGCGAATGGCGTCCCGATGTGATCCACGCCCACTCGCCGGCGCTCTCCGGCATGGCCGGGTTGAAGGCAGCGCGCGCCCTCGGCCTGCCGCTGGTCTATGAGATCCGCGCGTTCTGGGAGGATGCAGCGGTCGGCAATCGCACCGGCAGCGAGGGCTCGGTCCGCTATCGCCTCACTCGCGAGCTCGAGAATCGGGTGATCGCCGGGGCCGACGCGGTCATGACCATCTGCCACGGCTTGCGCGACGATCTGGTCGCGCGCGGATTTCCGGCCGGCCGCATCGGCGTGATGCCCAACGGCGTCGACCTGACGTTGTTCGGCGATCCGGCGCCCCGGGACCAGGGTTTGGTCGACGAACTACGGCTTGGCTCGGGGCCGGTAATCGGCTTCATCGGCAGCTTCTACGACTACGAGGGGCTCGATGACCTCATCGCGGCGATGCCGGACCTATTGTGCGAACATCCGGACGCGCGGCTGCTGCTGGTTGGCGGCGGGCCGGTGGAGGCGGCGCTGAAAGCTCAAGCCGAAGCGTCGCCGGTGGCGTTCGCGATCCGCTTCGTCGGCCGGGTGCCGCACGAGCAGGTGGAGCGCTACTACTCGCTGTGCGACGTAATGACCTATCCGCGCAAGCGCAGCCGACTGACCGATCTTGTCACACCGCTCAAGCCGCTCGAAGCGATGGCGCAGGGCCGGATCGTCGCGGCATCGGACGTCGGTGGGCATCGCGAGCTTATCACCGACGGCCTCACCGGCACGCTGTTCCCGGCGGACGATCCGGCCGCTTGCGCGAAGGAACTCGCCCGCCTGTTGTCGAAGGCTTCCGAATGGCCGGCGATGCGGGACGCCGCGCGCGCGCACGTCGCGGCGCATCACGACTGGGCCCGCAACGTGCGTCGTTATCAGGACGTTTACCAAGCGCTGCTAGAACGCTCGACCAAAGGCCGCACCCGCGTCGCCGCCTAGCGTGCGCGAACAAGGCGTTGAACTGGGACCACGAGTGGCGACGATTGCACCATCCTCGAGCGCGAGCCGGGCCGCCAAGGCGCCGATCAGCACGCACCCCGCCTTCCCGGCGATCGTCGCGCTGTGGTTCGCGGCCTTGCTCGGTCTCGGCAGCCTGGTCCTGCCGGTCGCGCTGATCGAGAAGCTGGTTGTCGTCACGCGCATTTCCTCGCTGATTTCCGCGGCCGAGCCGCCGCTCGGCTTTACCGCGCGGGCCGGCATCGCGATCGCCGCGTCGTTCGCCGGCGCCGTCATCGGGCTTTTCCTCGCGCGCAAGGTCGCCAGCTCGTCGGCCGCCGAACCGACGGGCCGGAACTTCGCGCTTGGCGCGGAGCGTCAATGCCGACCGATCTCCGCCCCCGACGAGCTCGGTGAAGACGGCCTCGATGCTCCTGAGCTGGTGGCGTCGCCGCTGCTGCAGAAGCGGCGCTCGCTGACGATGGCCGAGGACAACCGCCCCAGCGCCTATCTTCAGGCGGTTCCGATGCCGGGCCAGTCGATTGAGAATCGGGCAGAATTCTCGCTGTCGGATGAGATAAGCCCTCCAGAGCCAGCGGCGGCCACGGATAGGATCATCGAGGCGAGCTATGAGCCCCTCGAGCTGGGTGCCTTCGTCGCACCCGAAGACGACGAAGAGGAGGAGTCCACCGAAGGCGACGATGGACTCGAAGCGCTAAGGCGCCAGATCCATACGCCCGATACTCCCGCGATGCCGCTTTCGCCGATGACGGATGAGACGTTCGACCCTGCCGAGTTCGAGCGCGAGCCAGCACATGCCGACCCGCTTCCGTTTGCCGCTCCTTCGCTCAGGCGCTCGCTCACGCCTGCTTTGGACCAGGAAGAGCAGGTCGGCGTGCGGCAAGATTACGATCTGGAGGAAGCCATGGACGAGGAAGCGTTCGTCGACGAACCAGTCCCGCAGCTGTCGATCGTCGAACCGGACGGCGAACCGGACACCGACGAGCGCGCGGTGGAGGAGCTTGGCCTCGTGCAGCTCGCCGCTCGCCTCGGCGCCTCGATCGAGAAACGCCGCGCTTGGCTGGCCGAACGACAGAAGGCCGCTCCTTCTTCGCCGGCACCGTCCGCGCTCGCGCCCTTTGGCGATGCCGCCGATTTCGAAGCCGCGGAGGCCGAAGACGCCGCCCGCGCGATCGCCGATTTCTTCGGCCCGCCCGAGGCCGAGGAGACGCGAGAGATCGCGAACGATTCCGAGCCTCCTGCCCCGCAATTCGAGCCTGCCTTCTCGCCCGTCGCACCGCTTGGAGCGGCGATGCCCGCGCCCTTGCGTGGGGTCCCGCTCGATCAGGACGACGAAGAAGATGAGAGCGCGCTCGCCGCTTCGTTCTCGCTGCCTCTCGGAGGCTCGATCTCCGAGGCGGAGGTTGCGAGCACTGGCGAAGAGGACGGGTTCGACGAAGAGGAGCCGGAAGACAGCGAATACAGCTCGCTTCTGGCGATGAAGAATCCCTTTGTTCGCGAGCAGGAATTCGTTCGCGTCGAGCAACCGGAGGACGAAAGCGGTTCGGTTGAACCGGCCGTCACCTTCCCCGCATCTGTCCCTTCGGTCCGCGAGAGCGCGGGCCAAGCACAGGTGCCAGCCTCAGGCCCGCGCCCGTTCGACCCACCGACAAAGCCTGTCGAAGGCGCGCTTCGCCCCGCTCCGGCGTTGGCGCCGCGCGATCCTGACGACGCCGAGCGTAGCTTGCGCGACGCGCTCGCCACGCTACAGCGGATGAGCGGCGCCGCCTGACGGCACCCAAGCGATTTGCTCCCGCGGGCAGCCGAGGCGTCTAGCGGCGCCTCGGCGGTCGTGTTGTTGCGCTTGCAAAAACACGTTCCTGTCGCCATGGGAAACATTCGCGACATTTTCGTAAGCACCCCCGCGGTGTGAGTCGACTTTCGTTGCGGCCTGCGGGCCGCTTCGGAGCCATCTCGCCCCGCAAGACAGGAAGCGAGTAAGTGACCGAATACCCCGCGCCCCAGGGCCTGTACGATTCACGCAACGAGCATGACTCGTGCGGGGTGGGCTTCCTCGCCCATATCCGCGGCGAGAAGTCGCACGCGATCGTCGCCCAGGCGTTGGAGATTCTCGCCAATCTCGACCATCGCGGCGCGGTCGGGGCCGACCCGCTGCTCGGCGACGGCGCGGGCATCTTGATGCAAATCCCCGATCCGCTTTACCGCCGCTGGGCGCAGGAGGAGGGTCTGACCTTGCCGCCTCCGGGCGACTACGCGGTGGCGATGTGCTTCCTGCCGCAGCACGGCCAGGCGCGCGAATTCATTGCCAGCCAGTTCGAGAAGTTCATCGCCAAGGAAGGCCAACACCTGATCGGCTGGCGCGACGTGCCGACGACCCAGGACGGCCTCGGCAAGGCGGTGCTCGCCTCGATGCCGTGCATCCGCCAGTGCTTCGTCGGCCGCGGCGACAACTGCGCCGACCAGGACGCGTTCGAGCGCAAGCTGATCGTCATCCGCAAGCAGACCCAGAACCCCCTGAAGGCGCTCGCCGAAAAGCACGGCATGCCCGAGATCACCCACCTTTACCTGCCGAGCTTCTCGAGCCGCACGGTCGTCTACAAGGGCCTCCTGTTGGCGAACCAGGTCGGCAGTTTTTATGACGACCTGCGCGATCCCGATTGCGTCAGCGCGCTCGGCCTTGTCCACCAGCGCTTCAGCACCAATACTTTTCCCAGCTGGAAGCTGGCGCATCCCTATCGCCTGATCGCCCACAACGGCGAGATCAACACCGTGCGCGGCAACGTCAACTGGATGAACGCCCGCCGGCGCACGATGGAATCGCCGTTGCTGGGCGCCGATCTCGACAAGCTGTGGCCGATCATTCCGCACGGCCAGTCGGATACGGCGTGCCTCGACAACGCGCTCGAGTTGCTGCTGCTCGGCGGCTATTCGCTCGCCCACGCGATGATGATGCTGATCCCGGAGGCGTGGGCCGGCAACCCGCTGATGGATCCGGCCCGGCGCGCGTTCTACGAATACCACGCAGCTCTGATGGAGCCTTGGGACGGCCCGGCCGCC
>JANWHA010000094.1 GCA_025450635.1 Croceibacterium sp.
ACCGACTACCGCTTCTCGCCTGAGTTCTTGGCCTATGCCTCGATCTCGACCGGCTATATGGCGGGCGGCGTCAATCCGCGGCCATTCTTCGGCCCTTCGGCTGGCGAGTGCGATGCACCTGGCTATGTCGCACCGGCGCCCTGCAACCAGATCAAGCCGTTCAGGCCGGAGACGCTCACGACCTATGAAGTGGGCTTCAAGTCCGACCTGTTCGATCGGCGCCTGCGTCTGAACGGGGCGGCGTTCTACAACAAGTTCAACGACATTATCCTGACCTTGTCGGCCTGCCCCTCTGTCCCGTGCATCCAGCCTCGCAACGTCGGCAAGGCCACGGTCAAGGGATTCGAGCTGGAGATGGAAGCCCATCCGATGGATGGGTTCGAGCTCGACGGCGCGCTGAGCTACATCGACTTCAAGTACAACAAGGCCTCCGTTGCGGCGGCGGGCCTGACCGGTACTGAAACTTCACCGTACACACCCAAGTGGACCTGGAGCCTCGGTGCGCAGTACGATATCCGTACGCCGAACGACAGCGACTTCGGCCTCCGCGTGGATGGCAGCTATCAGTCGAAGATCTACTCGGAGGTCTTCAATTCGCCGTGGGGGGCCATCAACGGACGTTTCCTCGCCAATGGCCGGATCTTCTACAAATCGCCCGGCGACGACTGGGAGCTCGCGGTCGAGGTCAAGAACATCTTCAACAAGTACTACTTCGTAACCAAGGAGGACGTGGTGACGGCGTTCGGCGCGGTGCTCGGTCAGCCCGGGATGCCGCGGACCTGGCTGGCGTCGGTCAGGCGCAACTTCGGCGCCACCCCGCCCCCTCCGCCGCCGCCCGCTCCGGTGCCCGAGGTCGCGCCCGCCCCGGCACCCGCGCCAGCCCCGGTGGCGACCTACAAGCAGTGCCTCGACGGCTCGGTCGTGCCGATGGAGCAGGCCTGCCCGGCCCCGCCGGCTCCGCCCGTGCCGCCTCAGGGCGAGCGCGGCTAAAGGTCCGGCCTCAGACGACAGAAAGAGGCGGCGCGAGCGATCGCGCCGCCTTTCTTCTTGCGCTCTCAGGCTGTCGGCAAGGCTCGCGCAGAGGTCGGCAAACGGGGACAAGCGCCGGTGCCCCGCGGGCGGGCGGGCGGTCATCTCATCCAAGCGTGAAACGCGATCAGTCGGCGTTCAGCCGCTCGCGCATTTCCTTGCCGGGTTTGAAATAGGGTACCCGTTTCGAAGGCACGTCGACCGCTTCGCCGGTGCGCGGGTTGCGCCCGGTCCGCGCATCGCGCCCGCGTGTCGAGAAAGCCCCGAAGCCGCGCAGCTCGACCCGGCCGCCATCGGCCAGCCGCTTGGCGATCTCGTCGAAGAAAATCGACACGACCTGCTCGATCTCTTCGGGCCGCAGGTCCGCGTTATCTGCCGCCAAGGCTTGCAGAAGTTCCGATCTAATCATCTGTACCCTCCCCCCGACCCCAGGTGGGCGCGGTCCCCAGTCGGCCGAATCCCAACCTCTTGTCGTCCGTTCCGTATGGAACGGCGGCAAATTGGCGACCGCAAGCGCCTGATTGCCAGACAAAAAGCCCCAACGCAATCTGTCAGTGAACAAATGTTAGATGAAATACCGAGCGAAGTGCGGCAAATCAGGCGGGGTGCAGCAGCGATGCCGGATCGAGGCCCAGCCGTTCCATGCGGGCCTGGATCGCCGGCCATTCCTCCTCGAGGAAGCGGCGGCGCTCGCTCTCACGCAGGCGCTCTGCAGCGCCGCCGGTGACGAACATGCCGACCCCGCGCTGGACGTCGATCAGGCCATCGGCCTGGAATTGCGAATAGGCCTTGGCGACGGTCAGCGGATTGGCGCCCTGCTCGGCGGCGAAGGCGCGCACCGACGGCAGCAATTCGCCTTCGGCATACCGGCCTTCGATGATTCCCGCAGCGATCAGGTCGCGCAGCTTCAGATAGACCGGGCGGTTGTCGTCACTCATCGGTGCCTCAGTGCCATAATACAGCGTTGCGCGTCAACCCGCCGGGCGGTTTCCGCTGAAACGAAACACGCTTCACAAACAGGCCCGGTACACTACTCTGCCGCCCCAATCGGGAGCGTCGAGACACCCGAAAAAGGGGAGAAGGCCGCATGAAAGACGTCGCGCTGTGGAACGAAGGCGATTGGATCGCCGCGATCGCGGCCGTCTCGCTGTTTGCGGTGCTGGTGATCGGCGGAGCTATCGCCACCCGTAAGAGCGAGGAAGTGGTCGGCCATCCGCGCGGCCTGTTCGTGCTGTTCTACGCCGAGATGTGGGAGCGCTTTTCGTATTACGGGATGCGCGCGCTGCTGATCCTGTACCTGACGAAGTTCTGGCTGTTCGGCGACGGCAAGGCCAACCTGATCTACGGCGCTTACACCAGCCTGGTCTACATCACTCCGGTGCTCGGCGGCTGGCTGGCCGACCGCTACCTCGGCCAGCGCAAGGCGGTGCTGTTCGGCGGCATCCTGCTTGCCTTCGGCCACCTGCTGATGGCGGTCGAGGGCCAGCACGGAATCGCCGATCCGCTGGTCAAGCAGGCCGATCCGATGATCAACGTGTTCTGGCTCGCGCTGTCGTTCATCATCGTCGGCTCGGGCTTCCTCAAAGCCAACATCTCGGTGATCGTCGGCCAGCTCTACCGTCTCACCGACGTACGCCGCGACGGCGCTTACACGATCTTCTACATGGGCGTGAACGTCGGCTCGGCGCTCGGCACGATCCTCGTCGGCTACCTCGGCGAGACGATCGGCTGGGCCTACGGCTTCGGCCTTGCCGGCATCGGCATGGTCTGCGGCCTGATCATCTTCGTGCTCGGTAAGCCCGCGTTGCGCGGCCGGGGCGAGCCGCCCGAGCCCGCGCGGCTGGCGGCGCCGGCGATCGGCGTCAGGCTGGAGACGCTGCTCTACGCGGTCGGCGTTTTGGCCGTCGTCGTGATCTGGGCGCTGATCCAGTACCAGAATCTGATCGGCGGGCTGCTGCTGGTTTCGGGTGTTGCCCTGCTAGGCTACGTGCTGGTCGAGGCATTCCGGCACGAGCGGGAAACGCGCGACCGGCTGTTCGCGGTCCTTTTCCTGATCCTGCTCGAGCCGGTGTTCTGGGGCATCTACGAGCAGTCGGGCGGCTCATTCAACCTGTTCACTGACCGCTTCGTCGACCGCGGCGGCGTGCCGACCTCGCTGTTCCAGTCGATCAACCCGATCTACATCGTCATCCTCGGGCCGATCTTCGCCTGGCTGTGGACGGCGCTCGGCAAGCGCGGGCTGGAACCCTCGACCCCGGCGAAGTTCGGCCTCGGCCTGGTGCAGGTCGGGCTCTCGTTCCTGGTGCTGGTGTGGGGCGGCGAGATGATGGGCGGGGCGCTGATGCCGGTGATCCTGGTGTTCCTGCTTTACCTGCTGCAGACGACCGGCGAACTGTGCCTCTCGCCGGTCGGCCTGTCGGCGATGAACCGGCTGGCGCCGCGCTACATGGCCTCCCTGATCATGGGCGCGTGGTTCTTCGCCACCGCGGGCGGCGAGTTCGTGGCCGGCAAGATCGGCCAGATGATCGGTGGCGCCAGCGGCGAGATGACCAAGGCGGCCTCGCTGGCGATGTACGACAAGATCGGCTGGATCGGCGTCGGTCTCGGCGTCGCGGTGCTGGTGGTGGCGCCGTTCGTAAAGCGCCTGATGCACCTCGACACCTTGCGCGACGACGACGGCGGTGACCTTCTCGGCCAGCGCGAGGCGGGGCTCGAAGCACAGGAAGCGGGAGTGCATCCCGCGACGAGCCCGCCGGGTCCTCAAAGGACCTGAGCCGGTCCCCCAAGGACCGGACCACCTTTCGCGCTTCGAGCGTTACCGCTGGTAGCGGCAACGACGGAGACCGCACATGCTTCAGCAGGTATTCTTCGCGGGCTGGGAGCCGCTCGCGCGCACGGCGCTCAGCACCATGTCGGCCTTCGTGGTCCTCATCGTGCTGCTGCGGATCGCGGGCCCGCGCGTGCTCGCCAAGTGGTATGCCTTCGACCTCATCGTCACCGTCGCGCTCGGCTCCACGTTCGCCAACAACGTGCTTTCGAAGGACACAAGCGTCGCCCAGGCCGCCGTGGGCTTCATCGTCCTCATCGGGTTGCAGTTCATCATTTCGTGGATCGTCCTGCACTGGAGCCCCGCGCGCATCATCGTGAACTCGCAACCTACGCTGATCTTCCACAACGGCCGGTTCCTCGACGAGCCAATGCGCCGCCAGCGCGTGGGCGAGGGCGACATTCGGGCAGCCGCGCGGCAACAGGGAGTGTCGTGCCTGGACGACGTCGGGGCGATAATCCTCGAGGCCGACGGCACCTTCAGCGTGATCGCCACCATCAAAGAACCGGCGTCCGCGCTGGCCGATGTTCCTGAGTTGGGCGGCTCCGACAAGGCCAACAAAGCGAAGTAGGCGGCCTCAGCGCCTTACGCGCGAGCTTCTTCCACGCCCGCGCTGTTGTGTCGCAGCGCGTTCAGCACCGTATCGACGATGTGAGGGGCGTTGAGGCCGGCCTCCTCGTACTGCTTCTCGGGCCCGTCCTGGTCGATGAAGGCATCGGGTAGGCGCATCGTGCGGATCTTGAGGCCGGCATCGAGCAGGCCCTCGTCGCTGGCGAGGGTGAGGACGTGGGCGCCGAGGCCGCCGATCGAGCCTTCCTCGATCGTCACGACGACCTCGTGGGTCGCCATCAGCTTGCGGATGAGCTCGGAGTCGAGCGGTTTGGCGAAGCGCAAATCGGCGACGCTGGTGGACAGGCCCTTGGCGTCGAGCTGGTCGGCCGCCTTGAGCGCTTCGGCCAGTCGAGTGCCGAGGGAGAGCAGGGCAATCTTGCTGCCCTGGCGGACCATCCGGCCCTTGCCGATGGCGAGCTTCTCGGGCGTTCCAGGCAGTGCTACGCCAGTCCCCGAGCCGCGCGGATAACGGACGGCGATCGGGCCCTGATCGTGCTCGGCCGCGGTGTAGGTCATGTGGACCAGTTCGGCTTCGTCGGCCGGTGACATGACGACGAAATTGGGCAGAGTCGCCAGGTACGTGATGTCGAAGCTGCCGGCGTGGGTCGCGCCGTCGGCCCCAACCAGTCCGGCGCGGTCGATCGCGAAGCGCACCGGCAGGTTCTGGATCGCCACGTCGTGGACGACCTGGTCGTACGCGCGCTGCAGGAAGGTCGAATAAATCGCGCAGAACGGGCGCATGCCTTGCGCCGCC
>JANWHA010000095.1 GCA_025450635.1 Croceibacterium sp.
CGCAGCCGCTGATGGACCATCTCGGCGTCGACGCCACCGCGCGAGCCAGCTTCGGCCTTTATAGCGACGAGGACGACATCGCCGCGCTGCTGCGCGGAATCGAACGGACCAAGAGGATTTTCGGATGACGAACCCCCCAGTTCGTCACCCTGAACTTGTTTGTGCAAGCACAGCTTCGCGTCCAGGGTCCATCTATCAGGATGGCTCCGCGCATGAGGCGAAATGGATGCTGAAACAAGTTCAGCATGACGGAAGAGTGTGATGAGCGAAGAAGCGGACAAGAGATTTGACGTCGAGGAAGTGGACGGCGTGACGCCACCGCCGCGCGCGCGGGTCGAGGACGCGGCCGACGAAAGCGCGGGCGACAAGCTCGAGCGCAAGAAGGATTACCTCGAAGGCTTCCTGGCGCAGCAGCCCGCCGCTGCATCCCCCGGCGAACCCGGCGGTGACCTTTACGAGAGGGTGATCGACGCGCTGCGCGAGATCTACGACCCGGAAATCCCGGTCAACATCTACGACCTCGGCCTCATCTATGGCGTCGACGTCACCGACGAAGGTGACGTCGCGATCACGATGACGCTGACCACCCCGCATTGCCCGGTCGCCGAATCGATGCCGGGCGAGGTCGAGCTGCGCGCCAGCACGGTGCCCGGGGTGCGCGACGCCGAGGTCAACCTGGTGTGGGACCCGCCGTGGGGCCCGAACCTGATGAGCGACGAAGCGCGCCTTGAACTGGGCATGCTGTGAGCACTCTGATGCCCGAACTCACGGTCGAGCCGGCCGACTATGGCGATCCGCGCGATGCCGCCGATCTGGTGATGCTGCTCGACGTTTACGCGCGCGACCCGATGGGCGGCGGCGAGCGGCTGTGCGACGAGGCGCGCGCCGCCGTCGTGCCGGGGCTGGCGGCGACCCCGGGCGCCTTCTCGCTCATCGCACGCCTCGGCCGCGAGCCGGTCGGCATCGTCAACTGCTTTACCGGTTTCTCCACCTTTGCCGCCCAGCCGCTGGTCAACGTCCATGATCTCGCGGTGCTGCCGCGGCATCGCGGCCGCGGCATTGGCCGGGCGTTGCTGCGCGCGGTCGAGGACGAAGCGCGCTCGCGCGGCGCCAG
The DNA here is from genome assembly GCA_025450635.1 of Croceibacterium sp. Lineage (GTDB taxonomy): Bacteria > Pseudomonadota > Alphaproteobacteria > Sphingomonadales > Sphingomonadaceae > Croceibacterium_B. The sequence continues at coordinate 1,115 of JANWHA010000095.1, forward strand.
CAAGGTCACGCTCGAGGTGCTGAGCGGCAACGCGCGCGCGAAGGCGTTGTATCTTGCGCTTGGCTATGGCGATTACCAGCTTGATCCCGAAGCCGGACACGCCCTGCTCTGGCAAAAGTTGCTCGCATGACCGAAACCAAGCTCCGTTCCCGTCCCGCCGCCGTGACGCTCTCTCCCGCCGCCGAGGCGCGCGTTGCCTCGCTCATGGCGACGGCGCCCGACGGGGCCATTGGCGTCAAGCTCTCGACCCCGCGCCGCGGCTGCTCGGGCCTCGCCTATTCGGTCGATTACGTCAGCGACGAAAAGCCGTTCGACGAGAAGATCGTTACACCCGGCGGAACGTTCTACATCGACGGCGCCAGCGTGCTCTATCTCGTCGGCTCGACGATGGACTGGAAGGAAGACGATTTCGCCGCGGGCTTCGTGTTCGAGAATCCGAACGCGAAGGCCTCTTGCGGCTGCGGCGAAAGCTTCACGGTATGATCAGGCCGGATTTCTTGCGGTCCCTCGGAAGCGGTTTCGAACGGGACATGCGCCGGGCGAACCGCGGCCGCCCCGGTGCCGCCGAGCCTCAGCCGGCGGTCCCTCCGCGCGGTCCGCTGCCGCTCGAAGGCGGGGCCGAAGCTCCGCTCGACTGAGCGGCGGCTACTTCATCAGCGCCGTTATGCAGGCCGCGCGATCGACGTCGCGGCCGTCGCTCTCGCGCCGGGCATCGACATAGGTCGCCACCGGCGTCGCGCCCGGGTGCAGCGGATAAAGATAGACATCCAGCACGCACGCCGGCCCGGCGAACTGCAGCTTGCGCATGTCGCCTTCGTGGACGTCGAGCCGCGGCGAGCCGAATTCGCGCGTCAACGTGGCGGCGTCCTTTTCGATCACGCTGGAAAGGCTCGCGTCCTGCTCGACTTGCGGGACCCGGAACGGCTGCGGCGGCGGCCGTTTCGGCACTGTCGGCGGGGGCGCGGTATGCGTGCGGGTATGCCGGGGCGGCGGCGGGGCTCGCGTTGGCTGCGGCACCGTGGCGCACGCGGCGGCGAGCGACAGCAAGAGCAACACGACCCCGCTTCGTGCCCAAGCCGGGCCCGCGCCGAATGGAAATGTCCCGAAGCGTCCCATCCGCCGCCTGAAGTGCAAGGGAGCGCGAGCCAAGTCAATCGCGGCCGGCGGGATTGCGCCCGGCTGTGCTTGGCCGCGGCCCGATCCGCCGCTAAGCCGCCGTTGCCAACACAGGAGGGCCCATGACCGATACCCGCTTCGACGTTCTCGCCATCGGCAACGCCATCGTCGACGTCGTCGCCCCGTGCGAGGATTCGCTGCTCGACCAATACGACATGCGCAAGGGCGGCATGACCCTGATCGATGCCGACGGCGCCGCCCGGCTGTACGGCGCGATGGGGCCGGGGCGCGAGATTTCCGGCGGCTCGGCGGCCAACACCGTCGCCGGGCTCGCCGCGCTCGGGGGCAAGGCGGCGTTCGTCGGCCAGGTGGCGCAAGACGAACTGGGCGAAATCTTCGGCCACGATATCCGCGCCGCGGGTGTCGAGTTCGCCACGCCGGCGCGTCCCGGCGATCCTCCGACCGCGCGCTGCCTCATCTTCGTTACCCCCGACGGGCAGCGGACAATGAACACTTATCTCGGCGCGACGCAGTTCCTGCCGGCCGAAGCGCTCGACCTCGACGCGATCGCTGCCGCGCAAGTGCTGTACCTCGAAGGCTACCTGTGGGATCCCGAGCAGCCGCGGGCGGCGATGCGCCGGGCGATCGAGGCGGCGCGCCGGGCCGGGCGCAAGGTCGCCTTCACCTTGTCCGACGCTTTCGTCATCGACCGCCACGGCGACGACTTCCGCGCCCTGCTGGCCGAGCGGGCGATCGACATCCTGTTCGCCAACGAGCACGAGCTGGCCGCGCTCACCGGCCTCGACGATTTCGAGGCGGGCCTTGCCGGCTTGGCGCCGCAAGTCCCGGTCCTCGTCGTCACCCGCAGCGACAAGGGCGCCGTCGCGGTGGCCGGGGGGGAACGCGCCCAGGTGCCGGCCGAGCCGATCGAGCAGGTCGTCGACACCACCGGCGCCGGCGATCTGTTCGCCGCCGGCTTCCTGTTCGGCCATACCCGCGGCGAGAACCTCCAGCGGTGCCTGCGCCTTGGGGCGATCTGCGCCGCGGAGATCATCTCCCACTACGGCGCGCGGCCCGAGGCGGACTTGCGCGCCCTCGTGCAAGAGCGCCTGGCATAGCCTTTCCGCCGCGGTAGGGTTGGCGCTTTCTTAGGACTTCCGGCGTATCCGCATCGGCGGAGGGCCTGGAAGCTGTATCAGACGCCAATCAACGCCCCCGCCGACGACCTCCGCCGGCCCGAGGGCCTGACGGCGTTGGCGCTTGGCTGGGAGCGGCTCGCCCGCCACGCCTCGCTGCCGACTCAAAGCGCGGATTTCACCGTTTCGCTGGCGGAGACGGTGCTCGCGAACGTTCCGCTGCGGCTGATCGAAGCCGTTGGCCCGGATGGTCTCGAAGCGATGCTGCCGCTGTGCTGCGCCCCGGGCCGCTTCGCCCGCTGGCGGGTGCCGGGATCGCAGGAAGTGTTCGAACCGGTTGACGCGTTGTGCCGCGATGCCGATGCGGCGCATCGCCTTGCGCGGCTTCTCGTCGCCGATGGGCGCCCGCTCGATCTCGCCCGCATCCCGGCAGCATCGCCGCTGATTCCGGCGCTGACGACCGCGATGAAAGGGCGCGGCCGGGTTTCGATCCGGCCCGCGACGGCCATGCCGACGATCCGCCTCGGGTCGGAATGGCGCGACCCCGAAGATCGGTTCTCCTCGCGCCGCCGCTCGGACTTCCGCCGCGCCGCCCGGCGGGCCGCCGAGTTCGGGAACGTTCAATGCGAGATGCTGGCCCCGACTTACGACACGTTCGATGCGTTGTTCGACGAAGCCATCGCGGTCGAGGCGAAGAGCTGGAAGCGGGCGGCGGGCACCGCGATCGCCTGCGAGCCCGCCAAAGAGGCGTTCTTCCGCCGCTACCTCGCGGCCGCCTGCGCGCGCGGCGAGGGCCGCGTCGCCTTCCTGCGCATCGATGGGCGCGTCGTGGCGATGCAACTCGCAGTCGAGTGGGCCGGGCGCTACTGGCTCTACAAGATCGGTTACGACGAAGCGTATGCCCGCTGCTCGCCGGGCACGCTGCTGATGCTCCACGCGCTGCGCGATGCGGTCGAGCGAGGCCTGACCGGCTTCGAGCTGATGGGCGACGCCGAGGCGTGGATCGCCGACCTGTGGACCCGAGAGGTGCACGAGTGCGTGCGGCTGCGAACCTATCCCTACGCGGCCGCCGGCGCATTCGCCTGGGCGGCGGACGCGTTCGCCTGGGCGCGGTTGCGTTTGCGCGCGAGGGCGAAGTGACGGTGCCGTTCAAGGCGCGGCTGCGCGAGGCGCGCTATGCCCTTCCGGGCGTGCTCGAAAGGCACATCGCCGGCGAGACGGCCGAGCAGGCTGCGCGCAGCTGCGCGCGCCTTGCCCGCAGCGGCGTGGCGGTGACCCCCGGCTATTTTCACGGCGGCGAAGCAGAGCCTGCCGCGGTGGCGGACACCTGGCGCCGGCTGGCTACCTCGTTGGCGCAGGCAGGCTGCGACGCGTTGTTGGCGCTCAAGGCGCCGGCACTGGGGTTCGACGGCGAACTGGTGCGCTCGATCGCCGAAGCCGGCGTGCCGCTGGTGTTCGATTCGCTCACCGAGCCTCTGGCCGCGCGAACGCTCGAGCTTGCGGAACTCTCGTCCGCGGGTGCCGCCTTGCCCGCGCGCTGGCGGCGCAGCGCCGGCGACGCCGCGCGCCTGCGCGATGGCTCCAGCCGTATTCGCCTGATCAAGGGCGAGTGGGCCGATCCGGCCGGCGATCCGCGCGACTTTGCCGAGGCCTACCTCGAGCTGGCCGGCATCCTCGCCCGCCGCCGTGCGACCGTCGGCGTCGCGACGCACGATCCGGTCCTGGCGGAAGCGACGCTCAACATGCTGCTCGACGCGGGGACTCCCTGCGAGCTGGAGCAATTGCGCGGATTGCCGCGGCGGCGCACGATGGCCGTGGCCAGGAAGCTCGGCGTTCGCGTGCGGCTCTACTACCCGTTCGGCCCCGGCTGGTGGCCCTATGCGCTCGATAAGGCGCTCGCCCGGCCGTATTTGCCGCTGTGGGCGCTGAGGGATCTGATCGGCGCCTAGGCGTTCCTGCGTGCGAGCTCGCGCCAGCCGATGTCACGCCGGCAAAACCCGCTCGGAAATTCGATGGCGTCGACCGCCGCATAAGCCCGCCGCTGCGCTTCGGCGACGCCGCGGCCCATCGCGGTGACGTCGAGCACGCGCCCGCTGTTGGCGACGAGCTTGCCGCCGCGGCGCGCGGTGCCGGCGTGGAAGACTTTCGCGCCCGTTGCCTCGGCTATCTCGATGCCCTTGATCACGCCCCCTTTAGCAGGCGTGGCCGGATAGCCGTTCGCCGCCATCACCACCGTCAGCGCGGTATCGTCGCTGAATTTCGGCGGCGGCAGCGAAGACAGGCTGTTGGTGGCGCAGGCGTAGAGATATTCGCCGAGATCGCTTTCCAGGCGCATCATCAGGACCTGGCATTCCGGGTCGCCGAAGCGGCAGTTGTACTCGACCAGCTTGGGCCCTTCGCTCGTCAGCATGAGCCCAGCGTAGAGCACGCCGACGTAGGGCGTGCCGGCGTCGGCCATCGCGCGCACCGTCGGGCCGATGATCCGCTGGATGGCCTCGCCGCGCACTTGCGCCGAGAGGATCGGCGCCGGGCTGTAGGCGCCCATGCCGCCGGTGTTCGGGCCGGTGTCGCCGTCGCCGACGCGCTTGTGATCCTGCGCGCCGCCGAACGGCACGATCGTCGCGCCGTCGGTGATGGCGAAGTAGCTGGCTTCCTCGCCCTCCATGAATTCCTCGATCACGACCTCGGCGCCGGCCCCAAGCGACTCAGGGCCGAAGGCGCCGCCGAACATTTCGGCGAGCGCCGCCTCGGCCTCGCCGCGGCTGTCGGCAATGACCACGCCTTTACCGGCGGCGAGCCCGTCTGCCTTGAGGACGTAGGGCGGCGCGAAACGATCGAGCGCCGCATTGGCGTCATCCAGCGAGGTCGTGCGGACGTAACCGGCGGTTGGAATCCCGGCGCGATCGCACAGGTCCTTGGTGAAGCCTTTGCTGCCTTCGAGTTGCGCCGCAGCTTTCGACGGGCCGAACACCGCAATGCCCTGCTCGCGCAGCGTATCCGCCAGCCCGTCGACCAGCGGCTGCTCGGGGCCGACGACCACGAAGTCGACGCCGTTGGCGGCACAGAAATCGCCCACCGCCGCATGGTCGCCTACGTCGAACTCCACCAGCTCGGCGTACTCGTCGATGCCGGGGTTGCCGGGGCAGGCGTACAGCGTCCCGCCTTCCTCGGCGATGAAGCGGGATTGCGCCAGCTTCCACGCCAGCGCATGCTCGCGCCCGCCAGACCCCAGCAAGAGGATGTTCATGCCCGGCGATACTCCCAGCGATTCCAGCAAAGGCGATGGCGGGCTGGTAGCCAAGGGGGTGGCCGGCGACAACGCCGCGCCGCTGACCATCACCGAGATTTCGAACCTGCTCAAGCGAACGGTCGAGGACAGGTTCGGTTACGTCAAGCTGCGCGGCGAGCTCTCGGGCGTGAAGCGCGCCGCCTCGGGCCATCTCTACTGCTGCCTCAAGGACGAGGGGGCGGTGATCGACGGGGTGATGTGGCGCGGTCCCGCGCAGGCCCTCGCGTTCGTGCCGGAAGACGGGATCGAGGTCGTCGCCTCGGGCAAGCTCACCACCTACCCCGGCCGTTCGAAGTACCAGATCGTTATCGAGCGGATGGAGATCGCCGGCGAAGGGGCGCTGCTGGCGCTGCTCGAGAAGACCCGGCGGAGGCTCGAAGCCGAGGGGCTTTTCGCGCTCGAGCGCAAGCGGCCGCTGCCGTTCATCCCCGGCGTCATCGGCGTGGTGACGTCACCCACCGGCGCGGTGATCCGCGACATCCTTCATCGCCTGGCCGACCGCTTTCCCAGCCGCGTGCTGGTGTGGCCGGTGCTGGTCCAGGGCTCCGGCGCGCCCGAGCAGGTCGCCGCGGCGCTGCGCGGGTTTGCCGAGCTGGCCGTCGGCGGCGCGATTCCCAGGCCGGAACTGCTGATCGTCGCCCGTGGTGGCGGCTCGATCGAGGACTTGTGGAGCTTCAACGAGGAGATCGTCGTTCGCGCGATCGCCGGTTCGCCGATCCCGGTGATCAGCGCGGTCGGACACGAGACCGACACCACCTTGGCCGACCACGCCGCCGACCGCCGCGCGCCGACGCCGACCGCCGCCGCCGAGATCGCCGTCCCTGTGCTGCGCGAGCTCGCCGCCACGCTCGACGAGTACCGGCTGCGGCTGGGCAAATGCGCCCACCGGCCGCTGGCCTTGGGGCGCGAGCGGCTCGACGCGCGGCTGCTCAGGATGCCGCGGCCCGAAACGCTGGTGGCGCAGAAGGCGCAGAAGCTCGACGATGCGGCCGAGCGCTTGCGGCGCGGCCTGGCCGATCGGGCCGCACTGGCGCGCCACGCGTTGCAGGACGACCGCCACCGCCTCTCGGTGCCGCTGTTGCAGGCGAACTGGCGCAGCGCGACCCAGCGGCTGGATGCCTTGGATAGAATGATGCGTTCGCTCAACCCGGATTCGGTGCTCCAGCGCGGTTATGCCCGCGTCACCGATCCCACCGGGCGGACGCTGACCACGGCGGCGGAGGCTGGCAAGGAGCCGGCGCTGACCGTGCGTTTCCGCGACGGCCGGCTCGACGTTGCGCCGCGCATCGCCGGCAAGAAGCGCGCCGCCGAGCGCACCCCCGCGGCCGAGCAGCCGAAATTGCTTTGATCCGAGCGGTTTGGTAAAGTCACCGCCATGTTGATGAACTCCGGCGACCGTGCCGCCACGCTGCTTTTCGGCCCCAACAGCTTCCGGGTGATCCGCCCGGGGCATTTCGTCTTGTGCGCCGTCACCGGCGAGGCGATCGCGCTCGAGGCGCTGCGCTACTGGTCGGTCGAGCGGCAGGAAGCCTATGCCACGCCCGAAATCGCAACAAGTCGCCTGACCGGCGGCGCATGAGCCGCTGGCATTTCGCCGCCGCGGGATTCCTGGTGGCGGCCGGCTGCATGGCCCTTGCCGCTCCGCCTCACTCGAACCCCTTGCCGCCACCGAAATCGGCCCGGCAGAGCCAGTTCAGCTATACCGGCGAGCTGACCCAGGGCGGCTGGATCCGCGGGCAAGCGCCGGCCGGCGCCACGTCCGCGCGGCTCGACGACCAGCCGCTGGTGCTCGACCCGTCCGGCCGCTTCTTCGCCGCGTTCGATCGTGACGCCCGATCAACCGCAACGCTGGTCGCACAGCTGAAGGATGGCCGCACCGTGCAGAGCCCGCTGGCGATCGCGCCCCGCCAGTGGGATATCGAGCATGTCGACGTGCCGCTCACCGTGGGCAGGACGACCGAGGAATTCGTCGCCATCCGCAAGCCGGAGCTGGCCCAGATCGCCGCGGCGCGGGCGATGCAGACCGGGGCGGAAGGCTGGAAGCAGCATTTCATCTGGCCAGCCAAGGGGCGCATCTCGGGCAAGTTCGGCTCGCAGCGGATTTACCAGGGCGGGGTCGCGGGCGCCTATCATTCGGGGATCGACATCGCCGCCGGCGCCGGCGCGCCGATCGTCGCCCCGGCCGACGGAGTCGTGATCCTCGCCGCCGAGCAGCCGTTCTCGCTCGAGGGCCACCTGCTGATGGTCGATCACGGCGCGGGCCTCAACAGCGCCTTCCTGCATTGCTCGCAGCTCGCCGTGAAGGTTGGCGATGCGGTGCGTCAGGGTCAGGTCATCGCCTATGTCGGCATGACCGGCCGCGCCACCGGGCCGCATCTGCACTGGAGCCTGATGTGGCGCGGCGCCCGGCTCGATCCGCTGCTGTTTACCGAGCCGATGGGCTGACGACGAGGCAAAAATTCCCCTACCGGCGGGTTCGTCGCAATTTTGCAACGCCGACCGAATCGTGCATGGAATATTGTTGCCGAAGCGATGCATTTCATCGACTTAGCGGGGCATTTGATCGAGCTCCGCGGCCGTGTGGCAATTTGGTTACAGATGAAAACCAATGTCGAGGCGGACGCTTGCAACGGCTTTACCCGGCTGCCGCTTCGCCTCAATGCGAGCCATCTTTTTCCTCTTGGGACTCGTGCGTCCGGAGACGGCGGGTCGGGACCGATGGACCGACCAAGGGGGGGATAGTCAGAGGCATCGCCGCAGTTCCGGCGGCGGCCCCAGGGAAAAGGGACTGGAACGTGAAGAACATCTATTCGAGCAGGCTTAAGGCTGGCGTGGCGCCGATGGTGCTGGGCTTCGCGCTCTTCAGCGGGCAGGCTTATGCCCAGGACAACGGCAACGCCACCAACACCAGTGTCGATTGCAAGGCCAATCCGCAGGATCCTTCGTGCACGGGCGCGAAATCGAACAACACGATCGTCGTCACCGGCTCGATCACGCGTAACCCGGCCGCCGCCACGGCGTCTCCCGTGGTCTCGATTACCGCCGACCAGATGCAAACGCGCGGCCAGTCGACCGTCACCGACGTCCTCCAGACCCTCAGCGCCAACAATGCCGGCACGGCTCAGCCGAGCTGGTCGACCCTGGGCTTCGCGACCGGCGCCAGCGCGCCGTCGCTGCGCGGCCTGAATGACGCCTACACGCTGACGCTGTTCAATGGCCAGCGTTCGGCGCTCTACCCGCTGGCCGACGACGGTTACCGCAACTTCGTCGATATCAACTCCATTCCCGAATCCATCGTCCAGAGCGTGGACGTGCAGCTCGACGGCGCGTCGGCGACTTACGGTTCCGACGCCATCGCCGGCGTGGTCAACGTGATCATCAAGCGCGAGATCCAGGGCATCCACGGGAACGTCTCGTTCGGCGAGTCCATGGAGCATGGCGATGCGCGCGAGTATCGCGCGAGCCTGACTGCCGGTTACGGCGACCTGGACGAGCAGGGCTTCAACATCTTCGGCAACTTCGAATACCAGAAGAACGATCGCCTGTGGCTGACCGATCGGCCGCAGTATGACCGCTCGCTGGCCCTCGGTAACCCGCGGCTGTGCGGCACGGCAGCCCAGGGCTGTCTGTTCAACGTGATCCAGAACGGCATCCAGGGCGACGGCACCTACGCCGGATTCAACTCGACCCATGCGCCGGCCTTCCGGCCGTATACAATTGACCCGGTCAACGGGCCGACTCCACTTGGGCGGTATCAATACGGCCCCGGCGGATGTCTCGACCTGAATTCGATCACGCTGACCGCGGCCCAGCGAACCGGTAACTCGCCAGCCAACAACGTGGTCTGCCAGCAGGATCTGTCGCACTTTACTTATAACTCGCCGACGAAGCGTATCGGCGGGAACTTCAAGGCCACGTTCAAGATCGGCGACAACGCCGAGGCCTACGCGATGGTCAACTACATGGACGTGACGACCGACGGCATTTACACGCCGCAGGGCTATACCAGCTCGACGGCCGCCGGCGGACAGGTGGTGACGGTGGGCCTGATCTTGCTGCCGACGTACATCTGCCCGCAGGGCGTGGGCACGGTCTCGGCGGGCGGCGTTCTGACGGCCAGCGGTTGCAACGCGGCCAATGGCACGCTCAATCCCGACAACCCCTTCGCGGCCCAGGGCAACCTCGCCCGCCTGCTGGCGCGGCCGATCCATGCCCGTGAAACGGCGACGGACGCGGCGACGACCCGCTTCTCTGCCGGTCTCGACGGCACGATGTTTGACAACTGGAACTATAGCCTGAAGGCAACCTCTTCGCAGGTTGTGCTGCAGACCACCAACAAGGGCTACATCTGGCTTCCGGGCCTCGAGAACGCGGTCGCGCAGGGCACTTACAACTTCCGCGATCCGTACTCGAACAGCGCGGCGGCGGATGCGGCCCTGTTCCCGGACAACCACAATACCGCGCGGTCGCAGGAAACCCAGTTCGTCGCCGAAGTGGATCATGACTTCCTCATGCTGCCCGGCGGTGCGCTCAACGTCGCGGTGACGGGGGAGTATCGCTACGAAGCGATTCACGACCCGAGCGCCAACCCGCCGAACAATCTCAACCCGGATCAGCGTTATTACGGCGTCAACGCGGTCGGCGTGGACGGTTCGCGTCAGGTGTGGGCGGCCGGCTACGAAATAAGCGCTCCGATCCTCAGCACGCTGAAGCTCAAGGCCGAAGGGTTGTACGACCACTACTCGACGGGTCAGAACAACTTCTCGCCGAAGTTCGAGGCGGAATTCACTCCGATCCAGCAGATCAAGCTGCGCGGAACGTTCTCGAAGGGCTTCCGCATCCCGAGCTTCAGCGAGGCCTTTGCCTTGCCGACGACCGGCTACGTGACCGGCTTTACGCCGTGCGGCAACGCAACGTACGCGGCGTTCTGCGCGGCGCACGCCAGCAACCCGGGCTATACGGCGGGTTACCAGTACGGTCTGACCTCGGCCGGCAACCCCGGCCTGGCGCCGGAGAAGTCGACCTCGTTCACGGCCGGCGCGGTTTTCAAGCCGACCCGGCAGTTCATGTTCACGGTCGACTACTGGCAGACGAAGATCAAGAACATCATCGTGCCGGTTTCGGCATCGCAGGATATCTTCACCCAGTACTATACCCACAACGGCGCGGTTAACATTCCGGGCATCCAGGTGATCCCGGGCGTGCCCGATCCTGCGAACCCGAACGCGTTGCCGACGATCGGTTTCATCGTCGGGTCGTACACCAACGCCGGTTCGTTCCTGGCGCGGGGCATCGACTTCACCGCCGACCTGAAGGTGAACCTGACCGATACGATCACCTGGGACTCGTTTGCCAACGCGGCGTTGCTGCTGAGGCTGCAGCAGAACAACGCCGACGGCTCGGTCTGGCGGTTCGACGGTTCGCTCGGCGCGTGCAATATCACCTCGTGCTCCGGCGCTCCGCGCTGGCGTGCGGTGTGGCAGAACACGCTGTCGATCGCCGACAACACCCGCCTGAGCCTGACCGCCTACTACACCAGCGGTTACAGCGAAGTGGCGACCGACTCCGGCGGCGTTTACGGCAACTGCCAGGCGAGCGCTGATGCCGGTCAGCTTGCTTCGTGGAACGATGGTTCGCCTGTCATGTGCCGGGCCAAGGCCGCGTTCGACCTCGACGGGCACCTCGAGCACAAGTTCATGAACATGGTCACCCTGTACGCGGATGTGCTGAACATCCTCGACCAGGGCCCGAGCTTCGATGCGAACGCCGCCTATGGCCTGTACGGCTTCAACCCTTCGTGGCAAGACCGCCAGTTCATCGGCCGCTGGTTCCGCGTGGGCGCCAAGCTCGATTGGGGTGGGCCGCACAAGGCGCCGCCGCCGCCGGCTCCGCTTCCGGTTGCCGCTCCGGAGCCGGTTGCGGCTCCGCCGCCGCCTCCGCCGGCTCCGGAGCCCGCTCCGCCGCCGCCACCTCCGGCTCCGCAGCCGACTGGCGAGCGCGGGTAAGCACAACGGGGTCGGCGACACAAATCGCCGATCTGACGGGAAGAATTTGGTCGCTCCGATCATTCGGAGCGGCCCTTTTCTTTGGCTCTGATCAAACCGAGCGAATGTTTCGTGGGAAGCCGCGCCGAATCAGCCGCGGTAAGCTTTGCGGAAGGCTTCCATTCCCACTGCATAGGCCTGTGCCGCGCCGACGCGTGATATCGAAATCGGGTTGCGCGCCGGGCGAAGGCTGGCGGTGCGCACACGTCGCTCGGTACGATGGGATGCAAGCAATTGCCGCTCCATCGGAAATCCCAGGAAGTTCATGAGCCGGGTCCGCAGGCAAGCGGCTGACCTGTTCGACCGCCTCCTCCGTGCGCCCGTTCGATGCTAACTCGGTGGCGTAGTGGATAAATCGGTGCAGTCTGGCCGGTTCGATCGACGCCTAGCGCCGGACCGATTCGAGAGCGAAGTCCGTCTCCCCAATTCCTCCCGCGAGGGGTAGAACGCTGCGCCAACGCTCCCCGGACGGAGCGCCGAGCGCAGCTCCTCATTCAATCGGGCCACCGCGCCATCACGCTCCGCGGTCTTCAGAAGTTCGATTGGCCCGAGAATACGGTCAGCGGATGTGCCGGCCATCGCACGGCGATGTCCCGGTTTCCCAAGCGCGTCAAACCGTAAAAGCTTTCCCGATCGCTCGCGCGGTGGCAGTCATCCGCGCCGATGCGTGGCCCCGAAAGCGAATCCGCCGATCCGGCCGCGCCGACCGCCTGGCGGCAACGGCTGTGCCGTCTGCTCACGGTCCTGATCCTCGCCGCGGCGCTGGCGCCCGGCCTGTGGTGGCGCAGCCCGGTGCTGCCGCGGCCGCCCGACGAAGTGCCGCCGCGGCTGGTCCTGCGGCCGATCGCGTTCGGCACGCCGGGCGACTGGCCCTCCGGGCTGACCGTCACCGGCGCGTGGCAGCTTACCAGCGGCAATCGTCTTTTCGGCGGTTACTCGGCGCTGCTGGCGGAAAGCGGCGGAATGCTCGCAGCCTATAGCGACGACGCGACGCTGTTGCGCTTCGCCGCCCCCGGCGCGCGGGGCGCGAACGGGCTGCGGATGGAGCGCCTCCCAGTCGGCGGAAAGTGGAAGGGCGACCGGGATCTGGAATCGGCCACCGCCAACCCCGCCACCGGCCAGCGCTGGTTCGGTTTCGAGGAGAACAACCGCATCGAACGTTTCGACCCCGGATCGGCGCTGCGGCGGCAGGTGTTTCCCGCCGCGATGGCCGATTGGCCGGTGAACGGCGGGCCGGAATCGATGGTTCGCCTGTCCGACGGGCGCTTCATCGTCCTCCGCGAGGTGGCTGGCGGGCTATCGAGCGGCGAGCGGCCCGCGTTGCTGTTCTCCTACGATCCGGTCGAAGGCGCCCGGCCGGCCGAATTCAGCTTCAGGCCGCCCATCGGCTATGACCCGAGCGACATGGCGGCCTTGCCGGACGGCCGGGTGGTCATTCTCCTGCGCGCGCTCAACGTTCCCTTTCCGCCATTCTTCAGGAGCAAGCTGGTGATCGCCGATCCCCGCGCCATCGCCGCCGGCAAGCCCTGGCCGTGGCGCGAGCTGGCGACGTTTCATGGCCCGGTGCCGCGCGACAACTACGAGGGCCTGGCGATCGTGCCCGACTCAGCGGGCGTAACGATGTGGCTTATTTCGGACGACAACCAGGCGCCCTATCAGCGCACTTTGCTGCTCAAGCTGCATTGGGGCGCTGGCCCGCCCACCGCGGCACGGCCAGCGAACGGAGTCAGGCGGCCGCCGCGGCCTTCTTGAGTTCGCGCTTCACCTTCAGCGCGCGGGCGCTGAGCTTGTCGTCGGCCGTCTTGAGCAGCCAGTTGTCGAGACCGCCGTTGTGCTCTACCGAACGCAGGCCGTGCGACGAAACGCGGAACTTGAAGCTCCGATCGAGCTTCTCGCTCATCAGCGTGACGTTCTGCAGGTTCGGCAAGAACACCCGCTTGGTCTTGTTGTTGGCGTGGCTCACGTTGTGGCCGACCTGGCGGCTCTTGCCGGTCAATTCGCAGATGCGCGACATGGTTCGTCTCGTCTCGTAGATTCGGAGGGTGTCCGGGAAAGCCGCGCGCATAGCGGCGGTGCGGGATTCGGTCAAGCGTGCGCGGGATTGCGACCCCCGCGCCGCAGGGGTAGCGCAAGGGCGATGTCGACCTGGCCGATGCCCCCGCCGATGCTGCGCGCGCTTCAGCTTGCCCGCGAGGGAGAAGCAGCCGGCGAAGTGCCGATCGGCGCGGTCGTCACCCGTGACGGGGAGATCGTTGGCGAAGGCTTCAACCGGCCGCGCGCGCTCAACGACCCGACCGCCCATGCAGAGATCCTGGCGATCCGCGCCGCTGCCGACGCGCTCGGCGGCGAGCGGCTCGGCGAGTGCGACCTGTGGGTGACTCTCGAGCCGTGCGCGATGTGCGCCGGCGCCATAGCCCACGCGCGCATCGCGCGGCTCTATTACGGCGCCTCCGACCCGAAGGGCGGCGCGGTCGAGCACGGCGCGCGCGTGTTCTCTCAGCGCCAATGCCTGCATCGGCCCGAAGTCTTCGCCGGCATCGGCGAAGGCGAAGCGTCAGTCTTGCTGCGGGCCTTTTTCTCCGCCCGGCGTTAGCCTCAGGTCGGCCGACCCGACCGGCGGCCCTTCAAAGCTCGGTCATTCAAAGATCGAGACATAGGACTCGACCGGGCGCCCCTTCGTTCGAAACCAGTCTCGTGATTTCGGTGTGAACAGGCAAGCGACCGCCAGCAGACCCACGAGTAGTTCCGCCGTCCAGGCAATGGAATTCGCATGCCCGTGCTGGAGGCCAGACCAAGCGTCGCGGACCTGAGCAATCCGTCCAATGGCAAAAACTATAGCGATCCATTTCGCGACGTTGTTAGCCCGCGCCCAAACGAGCCATGCGAGCAAGCCGGCGATCGCCAGTCGGATCCCGAGGATCACGGCGAACACGCCATTGGTCTGATCGCCGCTTTGGAATGACGCTTCAATCTGAGCCCGCATGGACTCGGGAGAGGCAATGTTATGGATGGTGCCCATCGCGGCTTGGGTCACAAACAAGATGGCGAAGAGGGTGATTGAGCGGGGCTTCACGATCTCGGCCCACCAACAGCGGCGAAATCGAGCCCAATGTCGGCCGCCCGCGCGCTTTGCGTGATTCGGCCCACCGAGACGAAATCGACCCCTGTCGCGGCAATCGCGCCGATGGTGTCGAGCGTCACTCCCCCCGAGGCCTCCGTCGCTGCCCGTCCGGCAACCAGCGCCACCGCTTCGCGCAGCATGGCCGGGTTCATGTTGTCGAGAAGAAGGTGGGTCGCCCCCGCGGCGATCGCGGGCTCGATCTGGTCGAGCCGGTCGACTTCGCAGATGATCCGCTCGATGCCCGCCGCTCGCGCGCTGCCGATGGCCTGGCCGACGCTGCCGGCGACGAGCACGTGATTGTCCTTGATCATCGCCGCATCCCACAGGCCCATGCGATGATTGTGCGCGCCGCCGATCCGGGTGGCGTATTTCTCCAGCAGGCGCAGGCCGGGCAGCGTCTTGCGGGTATCGAGCAGCAGGCAATGGGTATCGCCCATCGCGCGCACATAACGTCGGGTCAGCGTGGCGATGCCCGACAGATGCTGGATCGTGTTGAGCGCGCTGCGCTCGGCCGTGAGCATCGCCCGCGCGTTGCCGGCCAGCCGCAGCAGGTGCGCACCCGGCTGCACTTCTGCGCCTTCTTCCACCAAGCCCTCGACATCGATCCCCGGATCGAGCGCGCGGAAGAACGCGGCCGCGATCGGCAGGCCGGCCACGACAATGGCATCGCGGCTGTCCATCACGCCGGAAAAGCGCGCATCCAGCGGAATCACGCTTTCCGCCGTGACGTCATGCCCGCCGCCCGGCAATCCGACGCCAAGATCTTCGTCCAGTGTCTGGCGGACGAAGCGGTCTAGATCGAAGTTTTCGAGTTGCCAGCCCTCAGTGGACAAAGCGCGCCACCACGTCCCTGTATGACCGGCTCACTTTCACCTCCGCGCCCGAATCGAGCACCAGGAAGCATTCGCCGTTGGTGTGCGGCTTGACCTGGCGCACCTGATCGAGGTTGACGATGGTCGAGCGGTGGACGCGCTGGAACACCCGCGGATCCAGCCGGCGTTCGAGGTCCTTCATCGTCTCGCGCAGGATCAGCGAATTGTCGCCGGTGTAGATGCACATGTAGTCGCCGGCCGCCTCGATATGCTCGATGGTGTCGACGTCCACCCGGAAGATCTGGCCGCGGTCCTTGACGTTGATCAGCTTCTCGTAGCGGCCCGCGCTCTCTTCCTCGACCGGCATGTTGTCCATCGCCTCGGGAGCAACCTCGGCCAGCACGTCCTTGAGTTTACCGGCTTCCTCGGCCGAACGCTTCTCGGCGAGGCGCGAGCGCACTCGGTCGATCGTGTCGGCGAGCCTGTCCTCGTCGACCGGCTTCATCAGGTAATTGACGGCGTTGGCTTCGAACGCGCGGATCGCGTGCTCCTCGTAAGCGGTAACGAAGACGAACAGCGGCGGCTCTATCTCCATCACCCCCTTGACCACCGAAAAGCCGTCGAAGCCGGGCATCTGCACGTCGAGGAACACCAGGTCCGGCTTCTCGGTCTTGATCTTGCGGATCGCTTCGCGCCCGTTGGCGCAGGTTTCGATCACTTCGACGTCGGGGAATTTATCGAGCCGGAGCTGCAGGCCTTGAATGGCGAGCTTTTCGTCATCGACGATGATTGTGCGAATGGTCATGCATCAAGTCCCAAGGGGCGCGCGGCGGGCGCGGGGGTAACGGTTGGAGGCGCAGAGGGTTTCTTGAGCGCGGCTGACGTGTCTTCGGGGGCGTCCTGCCGCTCGTAAGGGATTTCAATGACCACCGTAAAGCCGCCTTCGGGTGGTGTGCGGATGTCGAATACGTGATCGTCGCCGTAGGCCTGGGCCAGGCGATCGCGGATGTTGGCGAGGCCGACGCCCGTTGAAACCGTATGGCCGGCGCCTTTCATCGCCGCGGACACCGTCGCGCGGGCCGGCCGGGCGCGCAATCCCGGCCCGGTGTCGGATACGGTCAAGCGAACGCGCGGCCCGACGAGTTGCGCCGAAAGGCTTATCCGCGCGCCTTCTTCCTGCGGAGACACCGCATACTTGACCGCGTTCTCGACCAGCGGCTGCAGCAGGAACGATGGGATCAGGGCGGCCGCGGCGGCAGGGTCGATGCTGAAGACCGTCCGCAGGCGCTCTTCGAAGCGCATTCGTTCGATGTCGAGATAGAGCTTTAGCGTTTCAACTTCCTGAGCAATGGTCACCTTGCCCCCCGGCTGGGTCACCAGTGTGTGGCGCAGAAAGCCGGACAGGCGGGTGAGCATCGCGTTGGCGGGCTCGGTCTGCTTGAGCAGAACCAAGGTGCTGATCGAGTTCAGGGTGTTGAACAGGAAGTGCGGGTTCAGCTGATAGCGCAGCATGGCCAATTGGGCGCTGGTCGCCTGGGCTTCGAGGCGTTCCAGCCGGTCGGCCTGCTGCTCAACCTGAAGGTAGTAGTTGATCGCGTAATAAAGCGCCGACCAGGCGCCGAGCAGGGTCATGTCCATGTAGAACACGCCGAGCACCAGGGTGGCGAAGCCGCGGTCGCTGCCGCCGCGCCACAGGCTGATCGTCCACCCGTCGATCAGCGCGGTGACGCCGACCGCCGCGGCCAGGACCAGAGCGGTGAGCCCCCAGGTCACCAGCGGCCGCTGGCTGATCAGCTTGCCGTAGATGACCGACAGGATCAGGCTCATCGAAAAGCCGGTAATCGTTGCGATCAGCGTCAGCACCAGGAACGCCAGCGGGGTCCCATTGGCGATGTTGGTGATCGAGCGCAGCAGCATCGAGCCGCCCCAGCCGATGAACTGCAGATTCCAGAAAGCGCGGTTCTTGTCGGCGAAAAATGGCGTCGGGCGGAAAGGCAGCATCCCGATGCTTCCGGGCCCCGTCGATGGCGACGGGGCGGCTCGTTCCAGTTCCGGCGAGGGCCGGAAGCGCGAGGTGAGCGCCTTCAGGATCTGCGCGCCTCCTCGATAGCCTGGCCGAGCGCCGCCTGGCCCACTGCGCCGTCGATGATCCGGTCCCCGATCACCCAGCCCGGGGTGCCGTTGATGCCGATTCGATCGGCGAGGGCGATGTTGGACGTGAGGAACGAATCGAACACCCCGCTGGCGATCGCCTTGTCAGCGGTCGCCAAGTCCACCCCCGCCTCGTTGGCCGCTTGCTCGATCGTCTGCTTGCTCGGCGGACCGAGGCGGTACATCGCGTCGTGATAAGCCGCAAACTTGCCCTGCTCGGCCGCCGCCAGCGCCATGCGCGCCGCGTCGGCGCTTTCCGGGCGCAGGATCGGGTATTCGCGCACCACCACCCGCAAGTCAGGATTGGCCGCGATCAGCTGCTGAACGTCCATCACGCTCTGCCGGCAATAGGTGCAGGCGTAGTCGCTGAATTCGACCAGCGTTACCTTGCCCTGCGGATTGCCGAGCACCGCTCCGGGGAAGGGTATTTCCAGTTGCTTGCGCACCGGCGCGAGCTGCGCCTGGCGCTGTTGCGCCTGGTAGCGATTGATCGCTTCCGGCAGGACTTCGGGATGCGCCAGGAGATAGTCCCGGGTGGAATGGCCGCCCAAGCCGGCGTAGTCCCACGCGGCGGCCCCGGCGAAGCCGCCAAGAAGGGCAAGCACGACGGTGGCGAGCCAGCGCATGACCGTGGCCTTAGTGGTGGTCCTTCTTGCGTTCAAGCTGCGCGCGCGCTTCCATGGAGATGTCCTGGGCGCGAATCCAGTCCGGCGAATCCTTGGGCAAGCCGGCCTGGGCCGTCATTGCGCTGCGCAACGCCTGGGCCGGGCTGTCGCTCATCACCTGCTGTTCGGCGCTGGCCAGATTGGCCCGCGCGATGTCGCCCTTCGCACCGTAGACCATGCCGAGCTCGTACCAGGCGAACGGGTTTTCACGGTCGCGCGCGACAGCCGCGCGCAGCACGGTCTCGGCTTCGGCGAGGTGGGACTTGTCCTCTGTGTTGATGAGCGCGAGGCCGAAGGTGCTGGCGATCAGCGGGTCGTTGCGGGTGAGCTCGGTCGCCTTGCGGAGAGGCGCCAGCGCGTCATCGGCTTTGCCCTCTTCGAGCAAGACCTGGCCCTTGACCTCCAGAAAGTAGGGATTGTTCGGCTTGTCGGCCAGCAAGGCGTCGGCCTCGCGAATGGCGTCGTCCAGCTTCGATTCCTTATGATAGGCGTAAACCCGCGCGTACCGCGCCGGCTCGGTGGTCATGTATGGCGGATAGTGACGCAGCGTGTCCGCGGGGTCGGCCAGGTAACCGTAGAGCTTGGCCTTGGCGAGCTGGAAGCGTTCCTCCAGCTGCGGATCGGGCTTGGCGTTCCAGGCCGGATCCTTCTCGTAAACCTCGCGCAGCGTGGCGATGCGGTCGCCCGATAGCGGATGGGTGCTGGCGTAGGTCGCCTCCTCGCCATGAGGCACGCCGTAGCGGAACTCCAGGTTCTGCAGCTTTTCAAAGAACTGCAAGCTGCCGCGCCCGGAAATACCGGCCTTCGACAGATATGACGCGCCGGCCGCGTCGGCGGAGGATTCCTGCGCCCGGCTGAAGGCGAGCAACGATCCGTACGCGGCCTGTTGTCCCATCGAAATCACGCCCATCGCCGCATCGCCGGCCCCGGCGAGGCCGGCCGCCAGGCCGACCAGGAGCGAAAGCAGGGTGATCTTGCCCGCCTTCTTGAACCCGTTGTCGATGCCGATCGCGTGGCCGCCGACGATGTGGCCGAGCTCGTGGGCCATCACCCCCTGGACCTGGTTGGCGTTGTCGGCGGCATTGAGCAGGCCCGAGTTGATATAGATGACCTGGCCCTGCGAGGTGAACGCGTTGATGTCCGGGTCATTGACGATGACTACGTCGACCGCATCCTTCGGCATGCCCGCGGCCTCAACCAGCGGGTTGACCATATCCTTGAGCAGCCTTTCGGTCTCGGAATCGCGCAGGATGCTGGCGTCTTGCGCGGCGATCGGCTGCGCGACGAAGGCGAGAGCCGCCACAAATGCGAACGAGCGGGCGAGAAGGCGCATCGAAGCCGCTGCTAAGCTCCCGAGGGCTGAACCGCGGCTGAAGGCCGCGTCCAATCAGGGGCTGTATACACGGGCGCAAGCGGTGGGACATACCGCATGGCGCAGGATGAGCCCGTCAGCCGACCAGTTTTTTGGCCGCCTTCTCAATCAGGCCGACGTCCTCCGGCACTTCGCCCAGGATCGCCACCTCGCCGCTGTCGCTGCGGCGGATCACCACCAGGGCGAACTCGCTGCCGTAAGCCGGGATCTCCGCCAGCTCGATGGCGGGCATCTCGCGCAGCTTTTCGGCGAGCAATTCGCGTGAATCGGCGGCGGGATCGCTCTTGCCGCTCGTCTCGCGGCGCAGCCGCCGCTCGGCCTTGACGACGCCCTTGAGGCCTCCGTCGGCGCCACGCAGAAAGTCGCCGAGCGAGCCGCGCGGCAGCTCGAGCCGGTGCGCGTGGCTGAGCGCCGCCGCGTATTCGGTGAGCCGGGTCTTGTCGTAGTCGGCGCCGAAGACGAGCTTAACCACCGGGGTCATCGGCGCGCGGTCCTGGATGGTAAGGCCTGAATCGGCCATGAGGTCGTCAAAGTCCTCGGGGTTCTCCGTCGCCGCGAGCGAGAAGTCGTAGGCGCGGCCGATCGCCTCATAGAGCGCGTTGCGCGTGCGATCCTCGCTGTTGCGCGCCTGGGCGGCCATTTCGCGCGCGGCGGCGAGCCAGTCGCCGAGCGCCATTTCGGCCGGATCGATCGTGGGCAGGGCGATGCCGCCGACCGGCTCGTGGGCACCTGTCTCAAGCTCGAACCCGTCGAGCGCCATCACGGCATCGTCGGCGTATTCGAAGTCGTCGTGCGCCTCGATAGCTGCGTCATCCTCGACATCGTCGAGCCTGGCAGCAAGCGGCTCCTCGCCCTCTTCGTCGGCCGAGTAAACGGGCAAGTCGAAGTCGTCGGCAACTTCCGGCGCGACGGCCCGGCCCCCGCCGATCGACATCAAGGAGCCGAACTTGGGCCGTGGGAGCCCGTCGTCGACGCCGTCCTCTTCCTCGCTCTCGTCATCCTCGTCGTCGAGGTAATCCTCGGCGCGGCCGGAGAACGCGGGCAAGCCTTCGCTGAAATCGACGGGCGCGTCATCGTCTTCGTCGAGCGCCTCGTCCTGGAGCGAAAATTCGAGCGGAGCGGCGTCGTCGACGGAGAGCTCGAGCGGCTCGTCGTCGATATCGTTGGCGGCTGCCACGCCGGGCCCGTCGGCCCAGTCGGTCAGCGGCGCATCGTTCACTCTCGCGGGTGGGCTTTCAGCCTTTTGCTCGAGCGCCTGGTCGACCTGCAGCAGCAACTCATCGGAGGTGTGCTGGTCGGCCAGCTCCTTCCAGTTGATCACGCCGTAAATGAAGTCGATCGCCTCATCGTCGGTCGAAAAAGGCAGCAGGATGCCGCGGTAGAGGATCGTCGAGCCGCGCTGATTGACGAATTCGGCTTCGAACCCGATCGGCGCCTGGTTGGCGAGGATCTGCATGTAATGGTCGGTAATGCGGCTCAGCAGCGAGCGCGGCGGCACGTCGGCCAGCGTCCGCAGCTCGTCAATGGCGATGTCGCATTCGGCGGCCAGCTTGTCGCCAAGATAGGCGACACCGGGGTTCTCGATCCCGGCGGTGAAATCGAGCAGCACGGAATATGGGCCGAAATCCGGCAGTTGGGTCGGCTCGAGACCATCGATCGAGGGGAAATTGCGCTCTTCGAGCAGGCTCGCCCAGTGATTGTACGCGCGCACCTGCATGCGCCGCTCGTCCTGCCCGATGGAGGCCGGCGGCGCTTCGCGGCCGGATTCGTCTTCGCCCGACAGGTGGTCGTGCGAATCCTCCAGCGCGTCGAAATTGCCCCTTAAGGTATCCATAGGGCATGCCCCCGGTTGCCAATCCGGTGCCGTTCTGGCCTCGCGTGGTAAATTAACCGTTAAACCAATGCGGAAAGTGGTTTGAAAAGCGCGGGTGACGTCACGCCGCCTGGCGCCTGGTCAAGCGGTCGCTCCGCCGTGCCGCCACCTCTCGTCCAGCCGTGAGTTAGCCCGCTACGCGGCCCCAGCCGCTGCATTCAGGGTCCGCGCCCGTGACCAGCCGGCGCAGCCCGGCGCGGGCGAGGCGCTCGATCTCCGCCTTGCGGCGGGCGGCGGCGAGCGGCTGGCTGGGGGCGGGACGGACGATCTCGGCATCGTATTCGTCGGCCACGATCACCCCGCAGCAATCGGGCCGGAACTCGGCGCCCTCGAGACAGGCTCGGTCGAGTTCCGGCGGCAAGCCCCAGTAGAACCGGTCGCAGAAGTCGAGGTAATCGGGCCACTTCCCGTCGCCGAGCAGGTCGCCCCGCGCGGTCTTGATCTCGACGATGACGACATGGCCACGAGCATCGATCCCCATCAGGTCGGCGCGGCGCCCGTTCCTCAGCGGCATTTCCGCGAGCGCCCAGATGTCATTGCGGGCGAACAGCCGGCAGATGCCGCGCGCGACCGCCTGCGCACGGCGATCGAACTGGGCCGCGACGAGGGTGGGGGCAGGCGATTCGACCATCCGCCGAGCGTTGGAACATAGCGGGAACCGCGTCAAGCGCCGCAGCGCTCGATCCCTATCAGGCGCTGCGTCTTGGCCCCATCGTGCCGCTCGGCGGCAGCAGCGCGAGCACGGCGCCGCGCGCGTGAGAAAACTCGCGCCACAGGGCCAGGGCGGCGGCGCGCGGATCGGCGCCGCGGGCGTTGACGCCGAGCAGCGCGGCGATGCCCGGTTCCATCACGGCGGCCATGTCGTCGATCCCGCGCTCGGCCAGCTCACGGCGCCACGCCGCGGTATCGCGGATCAGCGCCGGGAAATTGCGAATTTCCGGGGTCGAGCGTTCGAGCTCGAGCCCCGCGAGCCCGGCAACGACGTTGGCCGCATCCTGCAGCGCGGCCCATTTGAGGCTCGCCGCGCTCGCGGCCGACTGACCGAAGGAAGCGCGCGACTGGGCGCCGGGCGTCATCGAAGGCGGGATGGCGTTCATCGCCGCGGGTCTAGCCCGCGCGCGCTTGCCAATTGGTTAGCGGCGCGCGCGGAAAAGCGGCTTACTTCGCCTTGGAGCCCTGGCTCTTGTCGTCCGCCGCCGGCGGACCGAAGGGATCATCGCCGTTGCCGTCGAGACCAAGATCGAGGTGCGCCCGGCCCTCGGCGTCCGCCGAATCGCGGTCGTTCTCCTCGCAGACATACTCGCGGATCTGCCAGTCGGGCTTTTTGTCGAACGCCTGGCTGTAGGTGTACGGCGCCGCCAGCACTCCGGGGTCGGTGATGGTGGTATCGATCACCAGCCTGACAGGCGAGACTTTGTGAATCCGCTCCTGGATCCTCATCTTGTCATTGTGCGGCACGCCGTCTGCGATCACCGTCTCCGGAGAGAAGCCGATCGTATCGACGACGAGCGTGTCACCTTCCCAGTGGCCGATCGAATTGCCGTTGAAGAGGTTTTCCGGGTTCTTCGGGAACTGGGCATTGAGGTAGATGCGGCGCGCCTGGCTGTAGGATTCGATGAAGATCGTCACCCGCCCGGGCGAGTAGATGAACTCGATCGGATAGGGTTGGCGCATGATCTGCGGCATTCCGTTGGGCAGGCAGTTGGCCGCCGAAGTCTGCTGGTGCTCGCCCTGCTTCTTGGTCGCGTTGTAGGCGTCGAGCTTGGCCTGCGCGTCAGGCGTCAGCTTGGTCGGGCCGGCGCGGCCGCCGGGGCCGAACAACTGCGACCAGTCGGGACTCCAGACGCCGCCGAAATCGGGCCACTTGGTGACTTCGCCGTAAGCCGAAGCGCGCTGGGGCACGAAGCTCGAATCCTGTGCCGGTGCGGCCGCCGCCAGCGCCAGCACGGCCGCGCCTGCGGCGAGGCAGGAAGCGCGCCGAACAAATTTCATAAGTCCCTCCGGGCAATTTCTCTCCGATTCCGAGAGTGGTGCGTTTGTGCGGACAAAGTCAAGCAGCGGATCGATTCAGGTTGATTTTGTCCATTTGCTTCTGGCAAATAGGGTCCGGACGCTCAGGCATGGTTCATCCGCCTGTGACCATGGAGAGGTTTATGTCAACGACCACGCTGAGACTAGCTCTTGCCGGCGCCGCCGGGCTTTGTGCCCTGGCCGCCCCCGCGCTCGCCCATCATTCGACCGCGATGTTCGATTGGGGGAACGAGAAGAAAATGGACAACGTCACGGTCGAGAAATGGGTGTGGACCAATCCGCACACCTTCCTTTACGTGCGTGACGCCTCCGGAACCCGGTGGGCCTTCGAAGGCATGAGCCCGAACCACCTGGTGCGCAACGGGTGGGACAAGGATACGCTCCAGCCCGGCCAGAAGATCAACCTGACGTATTACCCGTTGCGCGACACGCGCAAGGGCGGGTTCGACGTCACGGTGACCAAGCCCGGCGGTGAGACGATCCGCCAGCTGCCCGGGCCGCCGAAGCCGTAAGCAGCGCCTGAGCGACGGATTTGGCCCGCTTGCACGGCGAGCGGGCCGGCCGCGCAGGGGCGCGGCGATGGGGGAAGGACGGGTCAATGCGCGTTTCACTGATGCTTGCCGCTGTGGCCGCGGTCGCGGCGTCGCCGTTGCTGGCGCAAACCACTCCCTTCAACAAGACCGAGATCAAGGCGCCGACGGCCGCTCAGTGGTCGGCGCTGGCCAAGCTGCCCGACTGGAGCGGCGTGTGGCAGCCGACCTTCATGCGCCCCGCCAAGGGCGCCCCCTTCGTAAGGCCGCCGAAGCCGGTGCTGACGGCGGAGGCGCAAAAGCTGGCGGACGCGTTTGAGGCGGGCAAGAAGAACGGCGAGAACCTGCAGAACCAGCTGGCCAACTGCGTGCCGCCGGGGATGCCGGGCATCATGGCGATGCCTTATCCGATTGAATGGCTGTTCACGCCCGGACGGGTGACGCTGGCGATCGAGACCGAAAGCCAGGTGCGACGCATCTATATGGACGGCCGCGCGCTGCCGACCGATCCTGACCCGCAGTTCAACGGCACTTCGGTCGGGCACTGGGACGGCGATACCCTGGTGATCGACACCGTCGGCTTTACGCCCGAGATCACCTTCACCGGAGGCGTCCACCCCAGCGACAAGATGAAGATCCATGAGACCTATCGCCTCAAGGACCCGAACACGCTGGTGGGCACCATCACGCTGACCGATCCGGAAACGCTCGCGCAGCCGTACACGATCAACGCCGCGTGGACGCGTCACCGCGACTGGACGATGCGCGAATACGTCTGCCAGGAGAACAACCGCGACGCCTCGGATGCGCATGGCCGGCCTTCGATGAGCCTCGGGCTCGACGACAAGGACGATCCGTTCGGCGATCCGGCGCCCAATGACGGCAAGGGCGGGCAATAAGCGGCTTGGCGCTCATGTGGGCCGCTGCTAGGGCTCGCGCCCGCGCCAGCACCCGTAGCTCAGCTGGATAGAGCGCTGCCCTCCGAAGGCAGAGGTCACAGGTTCGAATCCTGTCGGGTGCGCCAGCGCCGCACAATTCTGCTGCCTCCGGGCCGCGCATCGGCTTGCCGAAACTTCGTTCGGGCGAAGGTGAATTTGTCAAAAATTGTCGCACCGGCCGAACTCGTCCTTGCGCAAGGGTCGCAGTTGCCGGAAAGGCGGCCGGTCGCGACAACCGTGAAGGTTCTTAACCCGATGTTCCGCTGGCCGTCGGCCATCCGCCGTGGTGGCTTGCTTGTGCTCCTGAGCGCTCTCGCCGCCTGCTCGTCCGGCGATAAGGACTTCAAGCGCCCGCCGCCGCAAGTCGGGTACTATGTCGCGCAGGCCAGCACGGTGCCGTTGTCGGTCACGCTCGGCGGGCGCACGGTGGCCTACGAGACCAGCGAGGTACGCCCCCAGGTTACCGGCCTGATCCAGCGGCGCCTGTTCGCCGAGGGCGCTTATGTCCGCGCCGGGCAGCCGCTCTATCAGATCGACGCGAGCCTCTATCGCGCGGCCGCGAACCAGGCACAGGCCAATGTCGCAAGCGCCCGCGCCAGCGAAGCCGCTTCGGTGGTCAAGGCCGACCGTTACAAGCCGCTCGCCGAGGCGCAAGCGGTGTCGCAGCAGGATTACACCGACGCCCTGGCCCAAGCGCGGGTCGCCCGGGCGACCGTCGCGCAAAACGCCGCCGCGCTCGACACCGCGCGCATCAACCTCCGCCACACGACCGTTCCGGCGCCGATCAGCGGCCGGATCGGCCGGTCGTTGTTCACCGTCGGCGCGCTCGTCAGCGCCAACCAGACGGACCCCCTGGCGGTGATCCAGCGGCTTGACCCGATCCACGTCGACATGGAGGAATCGGCCGCCGATCTCACGAGCCTGCGCCAGGCGCTGCAGCGCGGCGAAGTCGCATCCGGCAGCGCCGTGGTGCGCCTCAAGATGGAGGACGGCAGCGACTATCCCTACGCCGGCCAGGTCCAGTTCTCCGAAGTCTCGGTCGACCAGAACACCGGCACCGTCACGCTGCGCGCCACCTTTCGCAATCCGCAGGGTCTGCTGCTGCCGGGCATGTTCGTGAAGGCGGTGTTCGACCAGGCGGTGCAGCCGAACGCGTTCCTGATTCCCCAGCCAGCCGTGCAGCGCGATTTCGATGGGTCGGCATTCGTGTACATCGTCGGCCCCGGCAATAAGGCGATGCGGCGCAAGCTCACCGCCGACCGCACCGACGGTACGAACTGGATCGTCACCGCGGGGCTCCAGCGCGGCGACCGGGTGATCACCCAGGGCCTCGCCAACCTCAAGCAGGGCATGAAAGTGCGGCCGGTACCGCAAAGCGCGCCGCAGCACGTCGGCGTGCGACCGCGCGGGGGCAAGTTCGCCGGCACGCGCCCGGGCTGAGCCATGTCGCGGATTTTCATCGACCGGCCGATCTTCGCGTGGGTTCTCGCCATCGTCCTGATGCTGGCGGGCCTCGGCGCGCTGTTCTCGCTGCCGATCGAGCAGTATCCCGACATCGCCCCGGTCCAGGTGAACATCCGTGCCAGTTACCCCGGCGCGTCGGCCGAGACGATCGAGAACAGCGTCACCCAGATCCTCGAGCAGCAGCTCACCGGGCTCGACGGCCTGCTCTACTTCAGCTCGCAGTCGAGCTCGCGCGGGCAGGCCAGCATCACCGCGGTGTTCGCCAAGGGCACCGACCCCGACATCGCCCAGGTGCAGGTGCAAAACGCGATCCAGTCAGCGATTTCGCGGATGCCGGCCGAAGTGCAGGCCCAAGGGGTGCGCGTCACCAAATCCAACGCCGACCAACTGCTGTCGGTGGCCGTCTACGACACGACCGACACGCGCTCGTTCCAGGACGTGTCCGATTACCTGACGTCGAACCTCCAGGACCCGCTCTCGCGAGTAAATGGGGTTGGCGACGTCAATGTGTTCGGCGCGCCGCACGCCATGCGAATCTGGCTCAACCCGCAGCGCCTCGCCGCCTTCCAGTTGATGCCGAGCGACGTCATCAATGCGATCCGCAGCCAGAACACCGAAGTCGCCGCGGGGGAAGTCGGTGGCGTGCCGGCACCGGCCGGACAGTTGCTGAACGCAACGGTCACAGCACAATCGAAGCTCCAATCTCCCGAGCAGTT
Source organism: Croceibacterium sp. (assembly GCA_025450635.1). Lineage (GTDB taxonomy): Bacteria > Pseudomonadota > Alphaproteobacteria > Sphingomonadales > Sphingomonadaceae > Croceibacterium_B. Next base: position 28,373 of record JANWHA010000095.1, read on the forward strand.
CGGCGACATCGTCCTCGAGACCAATCCCGACGGGTCGACCGTGCGCCTGAGAGACGTGGCGCGAGTCGAGATCGGGGCGGAAAGCTACAACATTGTCATGAGCGTGAACGGACACCCGGGTGCGGGCCTGTCGATTTCGCTCTCGCCCGGCGCCGACGCGCTGCGCACCGCCGATCTCGTCAAGGCGAAGGTGGCCCAGCTGGCGAGCAACATGCCTGACGGGCTCGCCTATGCCTACGCCAACGACTCGAGCAGTTTCATCCGTCTGTCGGTGTGGGAAGTCGAGAAATCACTGCTCGAGGCAATCGTCCTCGTCGTCATTGTCATGTTCGTCTTCCTGCAGAACTGGCGGGCGCTTCTGGTCCCGGCCATCGCCGTCCCCGTGGTGCTGCTCGGCACCTTCGCGGTGTTCTACGTGTTCGGCTACACGATCAATACACTGACGCTGTTCGGCCTGGTGCTCGCCATCGGCCTGCTCGTCGACGACGCGATCGTGGTCGTCGAGAACGTCGAGCGCTTGCTGCACGAAAACCCGGGCATGAGCGCGAAGGACGCAACCATCATCTCGATGCGCGAGCTGCAGGTTGCCCTGTTCGCGATTGCGCTGGTGCTTTCCGCGGTGTTCCTGCCGATGGCCTTCTTCGGCGGTTCGACGGGTGTGATCTACCGCCAGTTCTCGCTCACGATCATTTCGGCGATGGTGCTCTCGGTGCTGGTCGCGCTGATCCTCAGCCCGGCGATCACCTCCACCGTGCTCAAGGCGAAGCGGGTTCATGGCGAGCCGCCGCGTCGCGGCTATCTGGAACGGCGGTTCCCCGGAGCGTGGGGGCGGGTCCATCAGTCCCAAGTGTGGTTCAACCGGACCTTCGAGCGGACGGTTCAGCGTTATTCCGCGAACGTCGAGAAGGTGGTCGACCGCAAGTGGCTGTTCCTAGCCATTTACGGCCTCGTCGTTCTGCTGCTGATCGTGTTGTTCGTTCGGCTCCCTGGCGGGTTCCTGCCGGAAGAAGACGAAGGTCGGGTGATGGTGCAGTGGCGGCTGCCGGCCGGCGCCACTCAGACGCGCTCGCTCGAAGTGAGTGATATCATCAAGAAATACCTCCACACCCAGGAGAAGGCCAACGTCGGCACGACGTTCCTTATTGCAGGCGGCGGCGGTGGCGGTGGCGCGTCCGGGCAGAACACCGGCCAGGCTTTCGTGGTCCTGGCGCCGTGGGATAAGCGCACGGGCAAGGACAACACCGCGCAGGCGATCGCCCAGCGGGCGACCGGCGCCTTTCGCGGGCTGCGCGATGCGCAGGTGTTTACTCTCGTCCCGGGCGCGGTTCGCGGCCTTGGCGATACCGCCGGGTTCAGCATGCAGCTGCAGAACGCCAGCGGGATGAGCCGCCAGCAATTCGCCGACGCGCGCGACCGCTTGCTGGCGATGGCCAACGCCGATCCCAAGCTCGCGCAAGTGCGGCTTGGCGACTTGCCGGACGCTCCGACTCTGAAGGTCGATATGGATACCCAGAGGCTGAGCGCTTACGGGTTGTCGACCGACGACGTGAACGCGACGCTCGCGACCGCCTGGGGCGGGCGCTACGTTAACGACTTCATTGATCGCGGGCGCGTGAAGCGCGTGTATGTGCAAGGCGACGCCCAGTACAGGGCTCGCCCGGAAGACATCTCGCAATGGTACGTCCGCTCGCGCAGCGGGGACATGGCGCCTTTCTCCTCGTTCGCGCGGATCGGCTGGGCAACCACCCCGACGACCACAAGCCGCTTCGGCGGGGTGCCGGCGTTCTCTTTCTCCGGCCAGGCGGCGCCCGGCACCAGCTCCGGCGAGGCGATGGACGAAATGGAGGCGCTGGCGGCCAAGATACCGGGCACCAGCGTCGCCTGGTCGGGCACATCGTATGAGGAGCGGCTGTCATCGGGCCGCGCACCGCTGCTTTATTCGATTTCGCTGCTGGTGGTGTTCCTGTGCCTCGCGGCGCTGTTCGAAAGCTGGTCGATACCGGTAGCGGTGGTGCTGGTGATTCCGCTCGGCCTCGTCGGCGCGGTGTTCGCGGTGACCCTGCGCGGGTTGGAGAACGACGTGTATCTCCAGATCGGCCTGCTGACGACGATGGGCCTGGCGGCCAAGAACTCGATCCTGATGATCGAATTCGCCGAGCAGCAGGAGAAGAAGGGCGCGCGCGTGATCGAAGCTGCGGTGCGCGCGGCCCGCATTCGACTGCGGCCGATCCTGATGACCAGCTTCGCCTTCATCTTCGGCGTGCTGCCGTTGGCGATCTCGACCGGCCCGGGCGCCAACAGCCGCATCGCCATCGGCACTTCGGTGATCGGCGGCATGCTTACGGCCTCGGTGCTGGCGATCTTCTACATTCCGCTCCTCTTCGTCCTCGTCCGGCGGAGCACGCGCGATGGCATCAGCGCGCTGCGCGAACGTTTTCGCCGCCGGCGCGAGCAAGCGCAGCCGACATGATCGGGCGCGTTGCGGCAGCGCTGGCCACGACGGCGCTCGCCGGCTGTTCGCTGGCGCCGGACTATCAACGCCCCGCCGCGCCCATTCCGCCTTCCTTCCCGCAGGGCCAGGCCTACCCGTCGCTGAAGCAGGGCGAGCTGCCGTCGATCTCATACAGCGACCTGTTCCGCGACCCGAGGCTGCGGGCGCTGATCGCCCAGGCTTTCGCCAACAATCGCGACTTGCGCGTGGCCGCCGCCAATCTCGCCGCGGCCCGGGCCCAGGTTCGCGTCACCCGCGCGGCGCAATTCCCCGAGGTCGATGCCAATGGCTCGGCGACCTATAACCGCGGTTCGGGCATGCGCTACGCGCTGCAAGGGGGAGTGTCGGCCTTCGAGCTCGATCTGTTCGGCCGTCTCGCCAACGCCACAGCCGCGCAGCGCGAGCGGGCGCTCGCCAGCGAGGCGGACGCGCGCACGGTGCGGATCGGCCTGGTAGCGGATCTGGCCAAGGCCTGGGTGACTTACGCCGCCGACCGCGACCTGATGGCCGTCGCTCAGGATACCGCGGCCGCGGCCAGGAAGGAGGTCGACCTCACCCGCCTGCGGCTGGAAGGCGGGATCGCACCGCGCACCGACCTTCGTCAGGCCGAGCAGATTCTCGACACCGCCGCGCAAGATGTCGCCCAGCAAAAGGCTGCCCTGGCCCAGGATGAGAACCTCATCCGCCTTCTGGTCGGCGCTTCGTTCGATCCGGCGCTGTTGCCGGACGGGCTCGGCCAAATCGATGGCGAGTTCGTTGCCCTCGCTCCAGGGACCAGCTCCGACGTGCTGTTGCGCCGGCCGGACGTCGAGCAAGCGGAGCATCAGCTCAAAGCGGCCAACGCCGATATCGGCGTCGCCCGCGCCGAGTTGTTTCCGAAGATTTCCCTGACCGGGTTGCTCGGCCTGGCGAGCAGCGCGCTGACCTCGCTGTTCACCGGCGGCGCGTTCACCGCGACCGCTGGAGCCAATGCTTCCTACGCGATCTTCGACGCCGGCGGGCGCCGGGCGAACGTCGCCGTCAGCGAAGCTCAGCGCAACGCAGCCCTGGCGACTTACGAAAAGGCCATCCAGACGGCGTTTCGCGAAATCTCGGACGTGCTCGCCGTACGCGGCACGATCGGCGACCGCTTGCAGGCGGCCCACGCCAACACCGAAGCCGCGGCCGACGCCGCCGGGCTGGAGGAGCAGCGCTATCGCGGCGGCATCGACAGCTTCCTCGCCAACCTCGACGCGCAGCGCAGCCTTTATGCCGCGCGGCGGCAGGAAGTGGCGGTGCGCGCGGCTACGCTGGAGAACCTGGTCGAGCTCTACCGCGCCTTGGGGGCGGACATCTTTGCCGGGCAGCCCACGCCGTAGCCGTGGGCCTGCGCGGAAGAAACGTGCGGGCGGCCGGACTCGAACCGGCACGAGCTAAGCTCAGGGGATTTTAAGTCCCCGGCGTCTACCATTCCGCCACGCCCGCCGCTGCGCGGATTAGCGGCTGCGGCGCGCAGTTACCAG
>JANWHA010000096.1 GCA_025450635.1 Croceibacterium sp.
ACCTCGGCGATCGGCTTCAGCTTGGCCTGGCGGGCGATCTCGATATCGGTGGGCATTGGGCTAGACCTCTCGGGTGTGGGACGCGGTTTTGTTTCACTTACGCGAAAATTTCGCGAGTCCGAAATTTGTAAGCGCCCCATACAATCGCCCGGGGGCGAATCTCAAGGGTGATTCTGGGAAGGGCGGTGTCGCTGAACGGTGGAGAAGCCAAGCGAGCGCTTGCGTTCCCTTTTCGTGCTCGTACTATCGGACTGCCTCATACATGGGCGACCGAGGCAAAGTCGTAGCCCCGCTTGGATGTAGCATTCCATTTTGCCGAAGCGTTGCCCTCGAAAGAGAACGCGCGTTCTAGGCAAATGCCTGACATTCTCTCGGACCTCCGGCTAGCCCCTGACACAGGAGGTGGCCGTGAAGACTCGGCTCCACTCAACGTGTCAGCTCGCGGATGGGTACCACTGGATGCTCATGCAACCTGAGGGTTCTATTGTCGCAACTTCATCGGTCGGTTTCCCGACGAAGGAAGAGGCGTTGAGGGACTTGGGTATCGTCCAGCGTGAACGCTGACCCGGTGCCGTCGACGAGATTCGTCGACGGCATTGGGAAAGTCAAAGGACGAAGACATGGATTCGACTACTGCCATTCTACTCATCGCCGCTGCCTTTGTCGGCGTTGGAATTGGTTGGTTCCTTGGCTGCCGCCCTGTCGCGGACTGGAAGGCGCGCCATGCGGAACGCGACGGCGCGGCGCGCGAGCACGAGGAAAACTTCAAGCGCGCGGTGGCCGAACTCGCCGACGCGCGGATTGAACTGGCGACGCTGAAGGCAAATGCCGAGAACTTCGACAAGCAGCTCAATCAGCTAAGGGAAGCGCGCGAGGACCTGCTGGCGCAGTTCAAGGTGGCGGGCGGGGAAGTGCTGACCAGGGCGCAGGAAGAGTTCCTCAAGCGAGCTGAGGAGAAATTCGGCCACGCCGAGAAAACCAACAAGGAAGCGGTCAAGTCGCTGCTCGATCCCGTTCACCAGCGGCTGAAGAGCTACGAAGAGCAGGTCGCCAGTCTCGAGGCCAAGCGCGTCGACAGTTTCGGCCAGCTGACCGGCCTGATCGAAAACATGCGGGTAGGCCAGGAAGCCATCCGCCAGGAAGCCGCCCGGCTCGGCAATTCGCTCACCAACGCGCCGAAGGCGCGCGGGCGCTGGGGCGAACGGGCTTTGCAAAATGTGCTCGAACAATGCGGTTTGTCGGAACACACCGATTTCCACCTCGAACACTCGATCGACACTGAGGACGGCCGGCTGCGGCCCGACGCGATCGTCAACGTGCCGGGGCAGAAGAAGCTGGTGATCGACGCCAAGGTATCGCTCAACGCCTACCAGGAAGCGTTCGAGGCCGATAACGACGAAGCGCGGACCAAGGCGCTAGATGCGCACGCCCGCTCGATGCGCAACCATGTTCAGACGCTCGGCGCGAAAGGCTACCAAAGCCAGTTCGAGGAAGCGCCGGATTACGTGGTGATGTTCGTCCCTGGCGAGCACTTCGTAGCGGCCGCGCTCGAACACGATCCGGAGCTGTGGGACTTCGCCTTCCGCAACAAGGTGCTGCTCGCGACGCCTACCAACCTCGTGGCAATTTGCCGCACCGTGGCGCAAGTCTGGCGGCAGGATGGGCTGGCGCGCGAGGCGCAGGAAATCGGCCGATTGGGAAGCGAGCTTTATGAACGCCTCGCCGTCGCTGCCGATCACCTGAAGCGCGTTGGCGGCGGGCTCGAAAGCGCGGTCAACAACTACAACAAGTTCGTCGGCAGCTTCGAGCGCAACGTCCTCTCATCCGGCAAGCGCCTGGCCGAAAAGGGCATCGAGATCGGCAAGCGCGAAATCGACGAGGTGCCCCTTGTCGAAAGCGCCCCGCGTTATACAGGTGGCGAGGGAGAAGACGCCGCGCCCGTTCGATTGGTCGGCGGCACGCAGGTAGAGGAAGGCGAAGAAGGCGGATGAAGGCGCAGGTTTGGGCCCAAATCGCGACGGTGCCGCTGCTGCTCGGCCTTTCCGCCTGCAACCGGCATGACGCGCCGTCGAACCAGCTGGCCCAATCCGCCAAGAAGCTCGTCGGCGCGGCGACGCCGACCCCGGCGCCGCTCGCTGACGGCCCCTACGCGCCGCGCGACACCTGCCACGGCGTCAAAGGCGCCGACGATTTCCGCCGCCAGCTGGCCGATGCCGTGGTGGCGCGCGACCCCGAGGCCTTGCTCGCCCTGGCGGCGAACGACATCAAGCTCGATTTCGGCGGGGGCGGCGGCCGCGCCGAGCTGAAGCAACGGCTCACCGACAAGCAGTGGAAGCTGTGGGACGAGCTGGATCAGCTGCTCCAGCTCGGCTGCGCGGCGAACCAGCAGGGCGGGATCACCCTGCCGTGGTACTTCGAACAACACATCGACAAGGTCGACGCGACCAGCGGGATGCTGGTCACCGGCGAGAACGTGCCGCTGCTCAGCGGCCCCGACCCGAAGAGCCAGGCCGTCGGGGCGATCTCGTGGGACGTGGTTTCGCTGGACACGCCGATGCCCGACGATCCCTATCAGAGCGTCACCACGACGGACGGAAAGAAGGGCTACATCGCCACCGACAAGCTGCGCAGCCTGATCGATTATCGCCTGATGGCCAGCCAGCGGAACGGCAAGTGGAGCATCGTCGCGCTCGTTTCGGGGGATTGAGGCGGCCTGAAAGCGGTCAACCCTCGAACGACGCCCGCACCTCGTAGGCCAGCACCGCGCCGGCGATCGCGGCGTTGAGGCTGTCGGCGCGGCCGAGCATCGGCATCGTCACGCGCAAGTCGCACGCGGCTTCGTATTCTTCGGGAAGGCCGCGGGATTCGTTACCGACGAGGATGAAGCAAGGGGAGCGATAGGCCGCGCCGCGGTAGGGCACGCCATCGCGCAGCGACGCGGCGACCAGCTGGCCTTCCCCCTGCCGCAGCCAGCCGACGAACTCGCTCCACGGCGCCTGGGCGATCGCCTGCGTGAACACGGCGCCCATGCTCGCGCGCACGGCTTCGGCGCTGAACGGGTCGGCGCACTCGTCGATCAGGATGAGCCCGCCCGCGCCGACCGCGTCGCCGGTGCGCAGCATCGTGCCGAGGTTGCCGGGATCGCGCACGGCCTGCGCCACCAGCCAGATCGGCGCGCCCAAACGACCAGGCTCGCGGTCGATCGCCGCCAGCGAAGTATCGAACTCCGCGAACACGCCGATCACGGCTTGAGGATTGTCCTTACCGGTGATCTTGCCGAGAATCTCGGGGCTGGTCTCGACAATCTCGCCGCCGCGCGACTCTACTTCGGCGATGAGCGCGGCAAGCAGGGGATGCTCGTCGCGCACGTCGGCCATCACCAGGGTTTCGGGCAGCCGCCCGTTTTCGCGGGCGTCGGTCAGCAGGCGCAACCCCTCGGCGAGGAACTTGCCTTCGCGCCTGCGGTGCTTCTTGTCGCGCAGGCTGCGCAGGTACTTGACCGTCGGGTTGGAAAAGCCGGAGATCGTGCGGCGGGGCATGGCCGAGCCCTAGTCCTCGCCGAAGCCGCTTTCCACCAGCTTGACAAGTTCAGCGAGGCGCATCTCGGCGTCGGCGCCGTCGGCGGCGATGTCGATCGTGTCGCCCTTGGCGGCGCCGAGCATCATCAGGCCGAGGATCGAGGTGCCTCCCGCGCTCGCGCTATCCTTGGACACGGTGACCGTGGTCCCCTCCATCTGCGCGGCGGCGGTGACGAACTTGGCGCTCGCCCGTGCATGCAGTCCGCGCTTGTTGACGATGGTGACCGTCTGCTTCGCGCCGGCCATCAGGGCTTACGCATCCTGTCCCAGGAACTCCGAGGCGACGGTGATGTAGTTGCGCCCGGCCTCGCGCGCGGCGGTGATGGCGGCGGTCAGGTCCATGTCCTTGCGCGCGCCCGCGAGGCGGATCAGCATCGGCAGGTTGATCCCGGCGATGACCTCGGCCTTGCCGCGCTTGAGCAAAGAGATCGCCAGGTTCGACGGGGTGCCGCCGAACAAGTCGGTGAGGATCGCCACACCGTTGCCCGAATCGACCCGCTTGATCGCGTTGGCGATCTCGCGCCGGCGGGCTTCCATGTCGTCGTTGGGCCCGATGCAGATGGTGGCGACATCGGGCTGCTCGCCGACGACATGCTCCATCGCGTGAACGAACTCCTCGGCCAAGCGGCCGTGGGTCACCAGGATCATTCCGATCATGTAGTCAGGTTACTCTCGAAGCGTTCACTCATGCCTAACGGCAGAGAAGGACGGGGCCGATACACCCAAATCACGGCTGATGCGACCCCTCAATCAACTCCGCCGCGCGCGACCCGAGGTTACGGTGCAGGACGGTCGGCGAAAAGCCCCCCTGGCGCAAGGCCGCGGCGATCTTTTCCGCCATGAACACCGAGCGGTGGCGGCCCCCGGTACAGCCGAAGGCGATGTTGACGTAGCTCTTGCCTTGCGCGGCGTAGCGCGGGAGCAGGTCGAGCAGCAGGCCGCTGATGCGATCGAAGCTGGCGGCGAAAGCCTCGTCCTTCTCGATGTGCGCCCCCACCGGCTCGTCGAGCCCGGTCAGCTCGCGCAGTTCCGGCTGCCAGTGGGGATTGTCGAGATAGCGCATGTCGAACACCAGATCGGCCGCCGGCGGCATCCCGCGGGCGAAGCCGAAGCTGGACACGGTCACCGTCATCTGGCCCTTGGTCTCGCCGGCGAAATGCTCGCGGATCACTTGCCTCAGCTCGTTGGACGAAAAACGGGTCGTGTCGATCAACACGTCGGCCCACCGGCGCAGCGGGGCCAGCAAATCGCGCTCGGCGCGGATGCCTTCCTCGACCGGCACGTCGTGCGCCAGGTGGTGGCGCCGGCGGGTCTCGTCGTAGCGGCGCTGCAATTCGGCGGTCGAGCAGTCGAGGAACAGCGTCGTCACTTCGAGGTCGGAGCGGGCGTTCAATTGCTTGACCCGGTCGATCACCCGGTCCGGCGCGAATCCGCGGGTGCGCGCGTCGAAGCCGATCGCGAGCGGCGAGGTATCGCCCTCGGCGCGCTCGCCTTCGGGGCCGAGCAGGCGTCCGAGCAGGCGCATAGGGAAGTTGTCGATTGCCTCCCACCCGATGTCCTCGAGCTCCTGCAGCGCGGTCGTCTTGCCGGCGCCGAGCGTGCCGGTGACGAGGAGGATGCGCTGGCGGTCGGGCGGTGAATCGCTCGGCATGGGGAATTTCTGCGCGTTTGGGCGCTCAAAGGGAAGGGCTCAGGCCAATCCGTGCATGTTCAGGGCGAATTCCGCGCGCAAGGGCAGGGCGCTGCTCGCGGGATAAAGCGCGACCGCCGGCACCAGGTGCCCCGCACGCTCGACCCGCTGGGCGGCCTCGATGAAACGCGGCGCTGCTTCGTCGAGGCGGATCACCAGCGCGAGCGGCGCCGAGCATGTCGGCAGGGTGGCCAGGCCGACGTTGCGTATCTCGATCAGCCCGGCGATGTTCGGCGGCGGTGCCGCCCACAGCCGTTGCTCACGTTTCACGAGCAGAACCCCATCGTCGCCGATCAGGACCGCGCCGCGGGCGATCAGGGCCAGCGCGAGGCTCGACTTCCCGCTTCCCGGTGGGCCCTCGATCAGCACGGCCCGCTGCTCGTGGGATCCGCCGAGCGCGACGCAGCTCGTGTTGGCGACGAGGGTGCTCACGCCGCCGGCAGCGTCAGCACCAGGCAGGCGCCGGCGCCGCGCTCGGGATCGCGCACCACCAGGGTGCCGTCGTGCGCTTCGGCGATCGAGCGGCCGATGGCCAGCCCGAGGCCGCTGTGATGGCCGAAACCCTCCGCTTCCGGGCGCAGCGAATGGAACCGGGTGAACACTTTCTCGCGCGCATCGGCGGGGATGCCGGGGCCTTCGTCGCACACCGATGTTTCGACCCGGTCGCCGTCGCGGGTGACAGTGACGCGAACGGTGCCGGTCTCGGGCGAGAACGACACCGCGTTGTCGAGCAGGTTCTCGAGCAGCCGCTCGAGCCGCAAGGGCACACCCATGACCATCGTCGAGCCGCGCTCACGCGACAGTTCGATTTTGCACGTGCCGTTCTCGCCGCGGGACTCGCGCCGCTCCACCAGGTTGCCGACCAGCTTGGCGATGTCGATCGCCTCGAATGTCGCCCGGCTCAGCTCGGCGTCGATGCGGCTGGCTTCGGAGATTTCGCTCACCAGGCGGTCGATCCGGCGGACGTCGTGGGCGGCGATCCGGGTAAGCTGCTTGCGCAGTTCGGGATCGTCGACGCGCCCAAGCGAATCGACCGCGCTGCGCAAGCTCGCCAGCGGGTTCTTGATCTCGTGCGCGACGTCGGCGGCGAAGCTTTCGACCGCGTCGATCCGGTGGCGCAGCGCGCCGGTCATGTCCGCGACCGCCCGCGCGAGCAGGCCGATCTCGTCGTGCCGCTCGGGCAGGCGGGGGACTTCGACGCCCCGGTCGCGGCCCAGGCGGACGCGGATCGCCGCGCGGGCCAATGTCCGCAGCGGGGTGACGATCGTCCGCGCCATGAACAGCGACAGCAGGATCGAGGTCGCCAGGGCGAGGGCCACGGCAATCCCCAGGGTCCCGCGTGCCGACCGCACCTTGTCGGTGATGTCCACCGCATTCCGGGTGGTCAGCAGCGTCGAGCCGTGCAGGCCGACGGGCGCCGCGGCGGTGATCACCGGAGTGCCGTCCGGGGCTTCGCGCAGCTCGATCTGTGTCAGGTGCTCCTCGCGGGCACGCCGCAACTCGGGCCATGCGTCTGCGCGCGTGTCGCTCGGCTCGACGTAATCCGGGATCGGATCCGCGCCGACGATCCAGTTGACCGCGCGGTCGAGCCAGCGGGCGACGCGCTCCTGCAGGTCCTCGTCGCCGACCACGTCGAAGGCGAACGTGGGCTTGTCGAGCCTGAAGCTGTCCGCCTCCAGTCGTCCCTGCGGATCGAACGTGCGCACCCGCATGTGCTGTTCCTTGCCGATCTCGGTCAGGACGGCGTCCTGCCGCTCGCGCGTCGCGCCGGCGAGGGCTTCGGCGGTGATCTGCGCTTCGATCCGCGCCAGCTGATAGCGTTCAGACAGCAGCTGCTTACGGTAGGAATCGAGATAGAAGATGCCGCCCCCAAGCAGGGCCAACGGCAATATGTTGACCGCCAGGATGCGGGTCGTCAGCGACAGGCGATGCGAGAAACGCCACGGGTGCTTGAAGAATTCAGTCCGCGGCCACGGACCATTGTCAGCCATCGGAGAAGCTATAGCCGGCGCCGTAGAGCGTCTCGATGGCCCCGAACTCGGAATCCGCGGCGCGGAACTTGCGGCGCAGGCGCTTGATGTGGCTGTCGACGGTGCGGTCGTCGACGAACACGTCGTCGGGATAAGCGGCGTCCATCAGCTGGTTGCGGCTCTTGATTACGCCCGGACGGCTGGCGAGCGCCTCGAGGATGAGGAACTCGGTCACGGTCAGGGAGACCGGCTTTCCGGCCCATGTCACCCTGTGCCGGGCCGGGTCCATGGTGAGCCGGCCGCGCTCGATCGTCGCCGCGTCCCCCTCCGCTGGCTGCTCGCCGGTGCCGGGCTGCGCCGGCCCGGCGCGGCGCAGGATCGCGCGGATACGGGCGAGCAACAACCGCAGGCTGAACGGCTTGGTGATGTAGTCGTCGGCGCCCAGCGCCAGGCCTGCCGCCTCGTCCTGCTCCTCGTCCTTGCTGGTGAGGAAGATCACCGGCAGATCGGAGTGATCGCGCAGCCGGCGGAGCAGCTCCATTCCGTCCATCCGCGGCATCTTGATGTCGAACACGGCGAGGTCGGGTGGGTTCTCGGACAGCGCCTTCAGGGCGGCTTCGCCGTCCGAATAGACGCGCGTGGCGAAGCCCTCGGCCTGCAGCGCGATGGACAGTGTGGTCAGGATATTGCGGTCATCATCGACCAGCGCGATCGTCCGCCGCCCATCGGCGGCCGGCGCCTCGGTGGCTTGCTTCGCGGGATCACTGGCCATCGGCAACGGGTTACAGCGTTGCCATTGCCGAAACAATCGAGTTGGCGCTCTCTCCGTATGAGCCAACAGCAATCATTTGTGGTTGCTCGATAATCGCGGCAGTGGGAGGGCGCTCTGGCCACGCCCGCCCGGGAGTCAAATTGACGCCGGGGGCCGCGGCGACTATGCGCCAAGCCGAGGCGGCGGCCGCCAATGACCGCCCCTTTCCCGTGAATTGCTGCAAGAGGCCCGCGTGACCGTTTCGCTTACCGTTCCCCTCGCCGAACAGGGCATCCAGACCGACGCAACGATCAAGGCCAATCTCGGCACCGCCGCCCTGATCGAAGAGGCCCTGCAACGGCGCGAGGGGCGGTTGACGAAGGACGGCGCGTTGCTGGTCGATACCGGCAAGTTCACCGGGCGCAGCGTCAAGGACAAGTTCGTCGTCCGTGATGGCACGACCGAAGATACGATCAACTGGGGCCCGATCAACCAGCCGATGTCGGGCGAGCACTGGGCCACCCTGAAGGCCGATTTCCTCGACTCGGTCAAGGATCAGGAACAGCTCTACGTCGCCGACCTGTTCGGCGGCAGCCAACCCGAATACCGCGTGAACGTGCGCGTCATCAACGAGATGGCCTGGCATAACCTGTTCGTCCGCACCATGCTGGTGCGGCCGACAGCCGAGGAGCTGGCGAGCTTCGTTCCCGAGTACACCATCATCAACCTGCCCAGCTTCAAGGCCCAGCCCGAGCGCCACGGCTGCCGCAGCGACACGGTGATCGCGGTCAACCTGACCGAGAAGCTGATCCTGGTCGGCAACACCGAATACTCGGGCGAGATGAAGAAGGGCGTGTTCGGCCTGCTCAACTTCCTGCTTCCGGCGCAGGGCGTGATGCCGATGCACTGCTCGGCCAACATCGGCGCCGACGGCAAGAGCGCGATCTTCTTCGGCCTGTCGGGCACCGGCAAGACGACGCTGTCGGCCGACGCCAGCCGCACGCTGATCGGCGATGACGAGCACGGCTGGTCCGACCAGGCGGTGTTCAACTTCGAGGGTGGCTGCTACGCCAAGATGATCAACCTCTCGGCCGAGGGCGAGCCGGAGATCTACGCGACCACCAAACGGTTCGGCACGATCCTCGAGAACGTGGCGATGGATCCGGACACTCGCGAGCTCGACTTCACCGACGCGAGCAAGACCGAGAACACCCGCGGTGCCTATCCGATCGAGTTCATCCCCAATACCAGCGAGAAGAACCTCGGCCCGCCGCCGTCGAACATCATCCTGCTGACCGCCGACGCGTTCGGCGTAATGCCGCCGATCTCGCGCCTTACGCCGGACCAGGCGATGTATCACTTCCTGTCCGGCTACACCGCCAAGGTCGCCGGGACGGAGATCGGCGTGACCGAGCCGCAGGCGACCTTCTCGACCTGCTTCGGCGCCGCGTTCATGCCGCGCCATCCGAGCGTCTACGGCAACCTCCTGAAGAAGCGCATCGCCGAGGGCGGGGCGCAGTGCTGGCTGATCAACACCGGCTGGTCGGGCGGCAAGGCTTCCGATCCGGGCATCAAGCGGATGCCGATCAAGGCCACCCGCGCGCTGCTCAATGCCGCGCTCGACGGCTCGCTCAACGATGCGGAGTTCCGCAAGGACCCGAACTTCGGTTTCGAGGTGCCGGTCGCGGTGCCGGGCGTCGATAGCAACCTGCTCGATCCGCGCGCCGCGTGGCCGGACAAGGACGAGTACGACCGCACGGCGCACAAGCTGGTGCAGCTGTTCGTCGACAACTTCGCCCAGTTCGATGAGTACGTCGACCAGGGCGTGAAGGACGCCGCGCCGCAGGCGGCCTGAGCCGCGCCTCAGCCAGAAAATTCTGGCGGCACGATGCCGCCGTAGGCGGCCAGCTGGTCGAGCACGCGGGTGTGCAGCCAGTTGTCACGAGCCACGGCGTCGCCCGACGAGCCCTGATAGCCCAGCTCTTCGGCCAGCAAGCCGCGCGCCTCATCGCTCGAATCGACCCCAATGAGGTCCATCAGGTCGACGATCGAGGTGCGCCAGTTGAGATGGTCGGCGCCGGGCATCGAATCGAGATGGTTCTCGATGTCGATCGCGTGCGGTTCCGGCCGCTCGGGATCGGATTGGGCGTCAACCGCGTCGCCCTCGCGCCGGCGGTTGCCGTAGATCGCTTCACGGATCGAGGTGAACATGCGCATGGCGGGGGCTCCTGTCCCGGATCATTG
>JANWHA010000097.1 GCA_025450635.1 Croceibacterium sp.
GCCCGCTGGCTAGGAGCGCAGCGCAGTCGCGTAGCCGACGCTCCGCGCCAGCACGCACCGCAGCCCCGGGGGCTCCTGAGGGCGACCGCGCAGCGGCGGGCGGCTTTTGGCGCATGGCGGCGTCGCTCGTCGTGTCACGATGCTTCGGCATCGCTCCCTCCTCGCTTCTTGCCCTGCGCCAAAATCCGCTCCGTCACGGCCCTTGCCAGCCGTGGGGCTGGACCCCTGCGGCATTCTGCGTCAGGGAAACCCGGGATGAGAGGCGCCGAAACCGTTGTGCTTGGGATCGAGAGCAGCTGCGACGAGACCGCCGCGGCCCTGGTCACCGGCGACCGGCGCATCGTCGCGCAGCGGATCGCTTCTCAGGAAGCCGCCCACGCGCCCTACGGCGGCGTCGTTCCCGAGATCGCCGCCCGCGCCCATGCCGAAAAGCTCGCTCCGCTGATCGAGGCGGTGCTGGACGACGCGGGGATCGCCCTGGCTGACTGCGACGCGGTCGCCGCAACGGCCGGGCCCGGACTGATCGGCGGAGTGATGGTCGGCCTGGTCACCGCCAAGGCGCTGGCGATGGCGAGCGACAAACCGCTGATCGCAATCAATCACCTCGAAGGCCATGCGTTGAGCCCGCGGCTGGCCGACCCGAAGCTCGATTTTCCCTACGCCTTGCTGCTGGTCTCGGGCGGCCATTGTCAGATCCTGCAGGTGGACGGCGTCGGCCGCTATACCCGCCTTGCCACGACGATCGACGACGCGCTCGGGGAAGCCTTCGACAAGACCGCCAAGATTCTCGGCCTGCCTTATCCCGGCGGTCCGGCCGTCGAGGAGCTCGCGACTGAGGGCAATCCCAACGCGGTCCCCCTGCCCCGCCCGCTCGTCGGCAGCGGCGAGCCGCATTTTTCGTTCGCCGGGCTAAAGAGCGCCGTGCTGCGGGCGGCGGAAAGCGGCCGACACGATCGCGCCGATATCGCGGCCAGCTTCCAGCACGCCGCGATCGATTGCATTTGCGACCGCTTACAGCATGCTCTTGAGGAAATGGATGAAGTGACCGCACTGGTTGTCGCGGGGGGCGTCGCGGCCAACGGGCACGTCCGGCAAGCGCTCGAAAGGCTGGCCGCCGGCCGCGGTTTGCGCTTTGTCGCCCCGCCACTCGAGCTGTGCACCGACAATGCGGCGATGATCGCCTGGGCCGGGATCGAGCGCCTGCGCCAGGGGGCGTCGGATCCGCTCGACATCTCCGCCCGGCCGCGCTGGCCGCTCGACCCTCGCGCGGCGCCGGTGCGCGGCGCGGGCTACAAGGCATGACGGCGCCGATCGGTGTCATCGGGGCGGGCGCCTGGGGCACCGCCCTGGCGCAATTGCTCGCCTCCGACGGAGGCGAGGTGCTGCTGTGGGCGCTCGAACCCGAGCTCGTCGCCGAGATCAATTCGGCCCACACCAATTCGCTGTTCCTGCCTTCGGTGCCCCTGTCCGAGACCGTCAAGGCTACGAGCGAGGTCACCGACGCGGCCGATTGCGATGTCCTTTTCCTGGTGACCCCGGCGCAGCACCTGGCAGGCGTGCTGGCAGACATCGAAGCGCTCCCGCTCGATCTGGTCGTTTGCGCCAAAGGCATAGAGGCGGGCAGCGGGCGGCTGATGAGCGAAGTGGCGCGCGACGCCGCCCCGGCAAGCGAGATCGCGGTGCTTTCCGGACCGACCTTCGCCCACGAAGTTGCCGCCGGATTGCCGACCGCGGTGACGCTGGCGTGCGGCGGCCGCGAGGCGCAATGGCGGCGGCTGTCGGCGGTCATCGCCCAACCTCACTTCCGGCCCTACTACTCCGAAGACGTCGTCGGGGCGGAGATCGGCGGCGCGGTCAAGAACGTGCTGGCGATCGCCTGCGGTGTCGTCGAGGGCCTCGGCCTGGGCCAGAACGCCCGGGCGGCGCTGATCGCCCGCGGCTATGCCGAAATGCTCCGCTTCGGCGAGGCGCGCGGGGCGCAGCGCGACACGCTCGCCGGGCTGTGCGGCCTCGGTGACCTGGTGCTGACCTGCACCTCCACTTCCAGCCGCAACTTCTCGCTCGGAAAGGCGCTCGGCGAGGGCCACGCCGCCGCCGACCTCATGGCCGATCGGCGCACGGTGGCGGAAGGCGCCTTTACCGCGCCGGTGCTGGTCGAGCTGGCGGCACGACACGGCGTGGCGATGCCGATCGTCACGGCGGTCTATCAACTGCTGCAGGGAGCACCGGCGCGCGAAGTCGTTGCTCATCTCCTCGCTCGTCCGCTCACGGCGGAAGGGCCCACGGCTTGAGCGAGCTTCCGCCCGACAAGGCGCCGCCACGGGCGGCGGACGGCGACATCGCTGCCCTCGCGAAAGGCGGGCGGACCAACTTCTTCGGCTTCCTGCTGCGATTGATGGCGCGGCTTCCGTTTATATTGATCGGCACTCGGCTCTACGGCGCCAACGCGCTCGGCCGCTTCGCTTCCGCGCTGGTGATCGTAGAGCTGACGGCGACAATCTGCACCCTGGGCGAGAAGCGCGGCCTCGCGCAGCGCCTCTCGGATGCCGATGAAGAGGGCGACGCCGGGCACGTTGTCTGCGACGGACTGTTGACGGCGGTCATCGCGGGCAGCGCAGCTGCGGGCTTCCTGTGGCTCGTGCCCGCGCCGATGTTCCCCAGCGGAGTCTACAACAGCACCGATCAGCTGCTCGTGCTGGCTATTCCTGCTTTCGCCCTTACCGACATCCTGCTCGCGGCGCAGGCCTATCGCTACGACGTTGGCGCGACGGTATGGGCCCGCGCGATCGTCGAGCCGTGGACAATCTCGCTGTGCGCGGGCGCTTTCTACTTCCTGTTCCGCGGCAGCGGCCTGCAACTCGCCTATCTCGTCTCGATCTACGCCTCGCTCGGGACAGCCGCATTCTTCTTCTTCAGGGGCTATGGCTGGCCGCGAGGCTGGCATCCGCGTCCCGGCCACATGGCGCGCCTGACCATACGTGGCGCGCCGCTGGCCGCGGCCGACGGGATCGAATGGGGCACCCGGCGCCTCGACATCTTCATCCTCGGCCTGTTCGCCACGCCGACCGCGGTCGGCGTTTATTACGCCGCGCAACAGATCGCCAGCCTGCCACAGAAGCTCAAGCAGAGCTTCGATCCGATCCTCGGTCCGGTGATCACCCGTGCGCTGAAGGACAGGGATTACGACGCGATCGCGCGGCAGGTGTGCCAGGTGGGCTTCTGGATCACCGCAATGCAAGCCGGCATCGCCCTGGCTCTCGGCATTCCCGGCAAGGCAATCATGGGCCTGGCGGGCCCGACGTTCGTCGGGGGAACCGGCGCGCTCGCCTTCCTGCTCGCCGCCGAAGTCGTCGCCTCGATGGCGGTGGTATCGGAGTCTGCGCTGATCTACGTTGCCCGCTTCCGCAACCTGATGATCTCGATCGCCACGATCTGCCTGCAGGCACTGCTGACCGTGGGCGCAATGATGCTGGTCGACCGCTATCACCTGCCAGAGCTTTACCGCTCCGCCGGCGCTGCGATCGCCTTGTCGCTCGCGCTGGGCGCGGCCTCGCTGACCAAGGCGGTGGCGCTGTCGAAGATCCTCGGACGGTCGATCAATAACCTCCGCTGGGCTTTGGTGTGGGCGGCGGCGGTCGCGGTAGCGGTCGGCGAGGTGGCCATTCGGTTGCCCGAATGGGCCGAGCTGGCCTTCGGCATTCCGGCGATCCTGGGTTCCTATGGCTGGGTGATCTGGCGGCGCGGTTTCGGGCCGGAAGACCGGATCCTGTTCCGCAAGGCGGAAGCTGCCGTCGGCGAGTTCGCGCCCATCGACGTCCTATCCGCCGAGCTGGTGAAGGAATTTGAGTCAGACACCGGCCGCGTGCCCCGTGAGTAAGGAGATGACTGACGTGATGTCCCAAACCTGGATGTATGTGGTCGCCGCCTTGATCGTGGCCATCCTGTTCGCCTGGTGGGCCCTGGTCGCGACGCGCAAGACGCGCATCGAGCGGACCGAGGCGCCGCCGTCGGAGGACACGCCCGCCCGCCGGAACCAGGCACTGATCGACGCGGCGAGCGCCAGCGCCGACATTGACCTGCCGCCGGCGACTCCCGAAGGCCTCGCTGGCGTCGGCATCGCCGTCGCCGCCGCCGCCGAGCCCATCCACCAGCCCGCGGCTGCCTCGGCCGACGACCTGCGGCAAATCAAGGGCGTGGGCCCGAAGCTGGCAACCCTGCTCAATTCGCTGGGGGTAACGAGCTACGCCCAGATTGCGGCCTGGGACGATGCCGAGATAAACCGGATCGACGCGCAGCTCGGAGCTTTCCAGGGCCGCATCCGGCGTGACGATTGGCCGGCCCAGGCGCGGCTGCTCGCTGCCGGTGACAAGGCCGGATTCGAAAATCGCTTCGGCAAGCTGTAGGTTTGCCCGGATGCGGTTAATTCCGGGTTGAAAAATCGGCGGATTTCCGCGGTTTTGCGGGAACCCGAACATTGCGGAGGCATTAATCACTTCGCGCCATAAAGGAGCCTCGCCTGCCATGAAGTTCGCGACAAAGGACGGCCATCGCCCGACGGTCTTGGTCGTCGAAGACGAGTTCATCATCGCGTTGGACTTGTCGGAAACCGTGCGCGATCTCGGCTTCAAGGTGGAAGGGCCTTTCGCCGACAATCAAAACGCCTTCGTCGCGATCGACGAGCGATTGCCGGATTGCGCGATCCTCGACGTGAAGATTGCCGATGGCGAGATTTACCCGCTGGCCGACGCCCTCGCCGACGCCGGCGTGCCGCTGATCTTTCATTCGGGACACGTACCCCCAATCGAGATCGCCGAGCGCTATCCGCGAGCCCAGGCTTGCGCCAAGCCGTGTCCGCCCGACCGGCTGATCTCGATGATCGGCTGCGCGATCGAGGAAGCCGAGACCACGCACTAAATCCGCGGCCGATTGGCTTGCTCCTTTGACGCCGCTAAGGCGGTTTCAAAGGAGACCATCTGCATGGCGCCATTCGACTGGGCCGATCCGCTCGATCTCGACGGGCAACTGACCGACGAAGAGCGGATGATCCGCGACGCGGCGCGCGGATTCGCCCAGGGAACGCTGCAGCCGCGGGTGATCGACGACTTCCGCAACGAAGTCGCCGCCCCCGAGCTGTTCCCGCTGATGGGCCAGGCCGGATTGCTCGGCGTCACCATCCCGGAGACCTATGCCGGCGCCGGCGCAGGATACGTCGCCTACGGTCTGGTCGCGCGCGAGATCGAGCGGGTCGACTCCGGATACCGCTCGATGGCCTCGGTTCAGTCGAGCCTGGTGATGTACCCGATCCATGCCTACGGCTCCGACGAGCAGAAGGCCCGCTATCTTCCCGGCCTCGCCCGCGGCGAGCTGATCGGCTGCTTCGGCCTGACCGAACCCGACGCCGGCTCCGATCCGGGCGCGATGCGCACGGTGGCGAGGAAAGACGGCAGCGGCTTCAGGCTCAGCGGCAGCAAGACCTGGATCAGCAACGCGCCGTTCGCCGACGTGTTCGTGGTCTGGGCCAAGAGCGAGGCGCACGGCGGAGCGATCCGCGGATTCGTGCTCGACAAAGGCATGCAGGGCCTCAGCGCGCCGAAGATCGAGGGTAAGCTGTCGCTCAGGGCCAGCACGACCGGCGAGATCGTCATGGATGACGTGGCGGTGCCGGCCGAGGCGATGTTCCCCGAGATCGAGGGGCTGAAAGGCCCGTTCGGCTGCCTCAACCGCGCGCGCTACGGCATCTCGTGGGGCGCGCTGGGAGCGGCCGAGTTCTGCCTTGCCGCCGCCCGCCAGTACGGTCTCGAACGCCAGCAGTTCGCTCGACCCCTCGCCGCCAACCAACTCTACCAGAAGAAGCTGGCCGACATGGCGACCGAGATCGCGCTCGGCCTGCAGGCCAGCTTGCGCGTCGGCCGGCTGATGGATGAAGGCCGCTTCGCTCCCGAAATGATCAGCCTGGTCAAGCGCAACAACGTCGGCAAGGCGCTCGAGATTGCCCGCATGGCCCGCGACATGCACGGCGGCAACGGCATCTCCGAGGAATTCCAGGTCATCCGCCACATGCTCAACCTGGAGACGGTCAACACCTATGAGGGCACCGCCGATATCCACGCGCTGATCCTCGGGCGGGCGATCACCGGGATCGCTGCCTTTTAGCCGATCGAGGGCGTTCGGCGGGACTTGCTCCGCCCACGCGAGTGTCTTAGTGTATTAGTATGCTAAGGCAGAAAAACCCACGTCTTTCCCCTGCGGATGGCGCCGACGCGTGGGCAAGCGGGTTCCACGCGGCGCACGCCGCGCCGGCGATGGCCTTTGCCGTGGCTCGCCCGGAAGGCCTCATCTGGAGCGCGGCGCGCGGCCTCGCCGATCTCGAGCTGGCGGTTCCGGCCGAGCCCGAGCACCGCTTTCGTCTCGGTTCGGTGAGCAAGGTCATCACCACCACGGCCGCGGCCCGGCTGCTCTGCCGAGGGATCCTCGAGCTCGACACACCGATCGCCTACTGGCTGCCCGACTTGCCGGTCCACCACCGGCAGACGACCTTGCGGCAACTGTTCACGCATACCGGCGGCGTGCGGCATTACCTGCCGAAAGACCTCGACCGCAACGCCCCCGGCGGGCCCGTCACCCAACGGACTTATCCGGACCGCCAGTCGGTCCTGGCGCTGTTCATCGGCGACCCGCTGGTTGCCGAGCCGGGTAGCCGGGTCAGCTATTCCTCGTACGGCTACACGCTCGCGTCGATGGTGATGGAGACCGCCGCCGGGCAGGACTTCCTAGCCCTGATCGACGAGGAAATCGCTTGTCCGTTCGCGCTACCAAGCCTGGCCGCCGACGATCCTCTCGCGATCGTCCCCGGCCGCGCGGCCGGCTATTTCACCCGGCGAGAGCTGGGCTTGCTCGCCGCGCACATGCCCGGCTTCGAGCCCGCACCGATCGCCGCCGAGCATGCCAACATCGGCCTCAGCACCCCGGCCTTCTGCTGGGCCGGCGCCGGGTTGCTGGCGGACATGCCCGACCTCGCCCGCTTCGGCGCGGCGTTGTTGGAGGGCCCCTCGACCCGGATCGCCGGGCCGGAACGCGCGTTGCTGTTCACGCCGCTGACCCAAGCCACGGAGGCCAGCCCGCCGCTCGGCCTCGGCTGGCGGATCGACGCCGACAAGCGCGGCCGGGAGCGCTGGCACCATTCCGGAACCACTCCCGGCGGCCGTTGCGGCCTGATGCTTTACCCTCACGCCGGCTTGTCGATCGCGCTGGCCGGCAACACCATGACCGAACCGGGCGATGTGCTCGGCGCGGCGGCGGAGCTGGGCGACATGTTCGGCTGAACCAATCGCGCTGCCACTAGGCTCGCCGCAGCGCATCCGCATTCGCGCGAAGTTGACGTCACGACCCAGCGCGTGCTCCTCACCTGCGGACGGGCCTCGGGCGCGTCGTCTTGCAACCAAGACAACGTTTGAAGTGGTCGGAAAGCTGGCGTTCAGCTAACAGACTTAACAATAGTTTGGCTGCAACCGACACCGGGGAGGTGGAATGACGACGCGGCACATCATCGGCTACCTGCTCCTGTTGCTGCTGCTGGCGGCAATCGCCTTCGCGTGCTGGCGGGCGATCTACGACTCGGAGCGCTACGTTCACCGCCGCGAGCGTCGCGCCCGCCGCGAACGCCATCGCCTTCAAGCCGGGCAACAATCGGGATCGGGAGAAGACGTGGAAGAGTAGGACCCGGCGGCGCCCTCAGCGCGGCTCGACTGCTCGGCCGAGGGCCGCATGCTGCTGTTTCAATCGCCGGGCCCGCAAAGCCATCTCCCCGCGCTGGGTTGCGAACAACCCGACCGCGAACATCACGAACGCATCGTTGATCAGCGCTGGCGTGATCGCCCCTCCGGCCTCCATCGCCAGCCCCGTTCTCAGCAGCGTGCGAAGCACGATGAGGACGACCAGGAACACGATGGCCCAGCCCGAACCCTGCGACATGAGATTGCCGCTGTCGGGGTCGATCCAGATCTTCATCAGGCGTCCGCGCTGCCAGCCGAGCGCCGCACCGAGCACGAACGCGACCCCGATCCACGACCAGTCGAGCCGATGGAGGGGGTATTCGGCGAAGTTCAAGACCGCGATGCCGGCGAAGATAGCCGGTACGATCCATAGCGTCGCCGGCTTCAGCGGCCGCTTGGCCGTCATCCGGCGAAGCCGAAGAAACAGCACCAGGCCGATCACCACGACCGAGACGAGAATGGCGAAAAGATTGGGTTGAGCAGGCTGCATTGTCAGGACCCCCACCGACCGCCCTTGGAGCGGGTGCCCGGCCTAGCACTCAGTGGAAGTCTGCGACACCGCCATCAGTCGATCAGTCTTGCGGTTTGGTCGACGCCGCCGAGCGACAACCGGCCCGCCCGAAGCGGCGGGCCGGGATACGCCAGGACCAGTGCGATGGCGCCTACTTTTGCAACGATTGCGCAGTCTGCAGGTGCTTCTTCAGCGTCGGCAGGCTCTGCTTGGCGAAGTCGGTCACTTGCGCGGGATCGCTGCTGGCCGCCTCCTGCTGGAACTTGTCGATGTCCTTCTTGTGATCGTCGATCATCGCCGACACGAAGTCCTTGTCGAACCCGCCGCCGGACATGCTGGTGGTCATCTTGTAAGCGGAATCGGCTTCGGGCGTGGTTCCGTCGGGAACCGGCACGTTCATTGCCTTGGCGATCGCAACCGCCTGATCCTTGTGCTTGGTGTGATCGGCGACGAGCATCTTGCCGAAATCTTTCACCCCCTGGCTCGAGCCCATGCTTTCGGCCGCCTTGCCCATGCGGATTTCCCCGTTGTCTCCCTTGATCGCGTCGGTCAGGAACTGCGCGGCGTGATCGCTGCTCGCGGGCGTGGCCGCCGCCTCGGTTGCGCCGGTATCGGGGGCCGTCGCGGTGGGATTGGCCCCACCGGGATTGTCGCTGTTGTCGCTCTTCTGGCCGCATGCCGCCGTGGTAAGGGCAAGGCCGCTCGCGAGCGCAAGCATTGGAACTAACTTACGTTTCATATGAATCTCCTGCGCCTGGTCCCCTCGCGGTTCGCAATGGCGCGGCCGCGCAAAGGTTCCGAACGAAGGCTCTAGCGCTTCTCGCCCGCCGGCCCCGCGCTCCGCCGGCTGCGCTCGTCCATCAGGCCGCTGTCGGCCATCCAGTCGGCTAGCCGGTCGGGCCAGTGCAGCACGCCGAAGAGCTCCGTCTCGTCGAGATTGAACGCGTGGGCGGCGCCCGCGTACATGTGCAGCTCGGCGGCGATGCCGGCCTTGCGCAGCTGTTCGTAGAGCGCGACCGTCGGCGCCGCACAGCACGGATCGAGCGAGCCGGCGACCAGGAAGGCCGGGGGCGCGTCGTTTATCGCCGTGGCCGGCTGGCCGCCCGGTCCGGGGAACACCAGCACCTGGAAGTCGGGCCAGGCGGACACATCGCGCTGCGGATCGGCGGCGCGCGAAGCGGCCGGCTCGGGATCGTCGGCGACCATCGTCACCAGCTCGCCGCCGGCGGAAAAGCCCATCACTCCGATGCGGTCGGGATCGACGTGCTGCGAGGCGGCGTTGGCGCGCAGCCAGCGGATCGCGCGGCGCGTGTCGGCCGCGGCGTCCCCGACTTTTTAATGCGAGCCTTCCTCGTTCGCGAGGCGGTATTTCAGCACGTAGGCCGCGATGCCCATGCGGTTGAGCGCGTGGGCGACGTTCGGCCCCTCGGTGGTCCAGACGATCTCCTTGTGCGCGCCGCCCGGAATCACGATCACCGCCGCGCCGTTGGCGTGGCGCGGATCGGCGGGGAAGGCGGTCAGCGTCGGATCGTTGACGTTCTTCACCCAGTATTCGGCGGCTTGCTCAGGCTGATTTCGTCGAGCTCCCGCGCCGGGCGCGCCGTTGGGCCACAAGCGGATGACCTGCGGCGCTGGTCTGTCTTGCGCGGCGGCGGGGATGGCGACGGCGAGCGCGGCCAGGCACAGACAAGCGAACCGGTAGAGCATCGTAGGTCTCCTCCCCGGCGCGAATCGCTCCTTTCGCGCGGACAGACAGCGCGATCCGTCGCGGAATGTAAAGGATAGGGCCGCAAGGGGGTCGCCCGCCGGGGCAAATCCGCGAGCAATTCAACACCCACCGCTCCCCAGACTGCAAGGAGAGCATCCTCGAATTGCTCACGAGGGTGGTGCGGGTGAGCGTGGACACGGTAAAGATAACCGAGGCGATGAAGACGGCCGCGCGCGCTGGCTGACGGCGCGCCCCGCGTCGTCGCGAAAACATTTTCCTACTTCGTCGCCATCTGCCATCGCTCGCCCATGCCTCAGCGAATCGCCGGCCTATGAGACGGCAACCCTCACCCGAAGCCTCGAAAGCCGCGCCGCCCAGCGCGGCTTTCGCGCATTTTGGGCGCTCTGTTTGGCGCGCGCGCGCCAAAATCGACCGGTCTGGATTTCGTCAACTTGCATTCGCTGCAACATTGCCGTCCGTCCGCGCCTGCCGCGCTTGCCCGGCGCGGTCGCAAGCCCTATCTGCGCGCCAATTCCTGACACCACCGAATACCCAAGGACCCCCGATGGCCGCCCAGTACGCATACGTCATGAAGAACATGACGAAGACCTTCCCCGGCGCGCAGAAGCCGGTGCTCAGCAACATCAACCTGCAGTTCTACCAGGGCGCCAAGATCGGCATCGTCGGCCCCAACGGCGTCGGCAAGTCGACGCTGATGAAGATCATGGGCGGGATCGACAGCGACTTCACCGGCGAAGCCTGGCCCGGCGAGTACATCACCGTCGGCTACCTGGCGCAGGAGCCGGAGCTCGATACCTCGAAGACCGTGCTCGAGAACGTCAAGGACGGCGCGCGTGAAATCGCCGACCTGGTCGACCGCTTCAACGCCATCAGCGCCGAGATGGGCGACCCGCAGGAAACGACCGACTTCGACGCGCTGATGGAGGAAATGGGCGTCCTCCAGGAGAAGATCGACGCGGTCGACGGCTGGACGCTCGACAACCAGCTCGAGCTGGCGATGGAGGCGCTGCGCTGTCCGCCGGGCGACTGGTCGGTCGAGAACCTCTCGGGCGGCGAGAAGCGCCGCGTCGCCCTCACCCGGCTGCTAATCCAGAAGCCCGGCATTCTGCTGCTCGACGAGCCGACCAACCATTTGGATGCCGAGAGCGTCGAATGGCTCGAAAACCACCTCAAGGAATACACCGGCGCGGTGCTGATGGTGACCCACGACCGCTACTTCCTCGACCACGTGGTCGACTGGATCCTCGAGCTCGATCGCGGCAAGTACTTCCCGTACGAGGGCAACTACTCGACCTATCTCGAGAAGAAGGCCAAGCGCATGGCCCAGGAAGAGCGCGAGGAGAGCGGCCGGCAGAAGGCGCTCAATCGCGAGCTCGAATGGATCCGGCAGACCCCGCAGGCGCGCCAGACCAAGAGCAAGGCGCGCATCCGCAAGTTCGAGCAGTTGCAGGACGCGCAGGACCAGCGCAAGCCCGGCAAGGCTCAGATCGTCATCCAGGTGCCCGAGCGGCTCGGCGGCAAGGTCATCGAGGTCAGCAACCTCTCCAAGGCTTACGGCGACAAGCTGCTGTTCGAAGACCTGAGCTTTACCCTGCCGCCCGGCGGCATCGTCGGCGTGATCGGCCCCAACGGCGCCGGCAAGTCGACGCTGTTCAAGCTGATCACCGGCAAGGAAACGCCCGACAGCGGCAAGATCGACATCGGCGACACCGTCCGTCTCGGCTTCGTCGACCAGAGCCGCGATCACCTGAACCCCGCGCACAACGTGTGGGAGGAGATCAGCGACGGGCTCGACTACATGAAGGTCAACGGCATGGACATGAGCACGCGGGCCTATGTCGGCGCGTTCAATTTCAAGGGCCAGGACCAGCAGAAGAACGTCGGCAAGCTCTCCGGCGGCGAGCGCAACCGGGTGCACATGGCCAAGATGCTCGAGACGGGCGGCAACGTGCTGCTATTGGACGAGCCGACCAACGACCTCGACGTCGAAACCCTCGCCGCGCTGGAAGACGCGATCGAGAACTTCGCCGGCTGCGCGGTGGTCATCAGCCACGACCGCTTCTTCCTCGACCGCCTGGCGACGCACATCCTCGCCTTCGAAGGCAATAGCCATGTCGAATGGTTCGAAGGCAACTTCCAGGATTACGAGGAAGACAAGCGCCGGCGCCTCGGCGACGCGGCCGACCGGCCGACGCGGCTGGCGTACAAGAAGCTGACGCGGTGATGTGGTCGACCGCTCAGGCGGTGGCGAATTCGATGACCGACTCGCGTTCCACGATCTCGAACGGCACTTGCTTGTGTACGTTACCGCGCGCGGCGAGCCGAATCCGCTCGACGACTAGCTGACAGGCCGCTTCGCCCATTTCCTCGAGCGGCTGGCGCACCGACGTCAGGCGCGGGCGCACCGTCCTGGCGATCGCGTTGTCGTCGAACCCGGCCAGGGAGATATCCCCGGGGATGGAAACGCCGGCCGAATTGGCCGCCTCGATGATGCCGACAGCCATTTCGTCATTGCTGGCGAAGATCGCGGTCGGCTTGGAGGCGAACAGGGTGCCGGCCACTTCGCGGCCGGACTGGCGCGAAAAGTCTCCCTTGACGATCAACGTCGGGTCGATGCGCAGACCTTTGCCGCCGAGAGCGTTCGCATAGCCGTTGTAACGGCGCATGCTGACCAGATGATAATCCGGCCCGCGCACGAAACCGATCCGCCGATGGCCTTTCTGCAGCAACAGGTCGGTGATGGCCCGCGCTGCATCGTATTCGTCCATCACCACGGTGCAGCCGCGATCGCGGTCGAGGAGAGGGGCAATCCGCACGTAGGGCAGCCCGCGTTCTTCCAGCAAGCTCAGGACATGGCGATCGTCCGACAGAGGCGGCGTCAGAACGACTCCCGCGACGGCTTCCGACTCCAGCGCCTGGGCTGCCGTCCGGCGGCTGGCATGAAGGTTTTCGGCCTGCACCGGGAAGCCGGACGAGCGGCCGAACCGGCTTGCGCCTTCCTGAATTCGTGAGACATATTCGTTGCCATTGTTATCGAACAACAACAAGATACGCGTGCGAGAGCTCATCGTCTGACTCCGTAACGAGGCACGGAAAGCCAGTTTCCTAAGCGATTAACCTGAAAATTTTATCAAAGCCGCCCGGAAATATAGGCCGTCAGGCAACCGGGTTCTCTTCGGCCTGCGGCGCCGGCGTGAAGTCACGCGCCAACGCGTGATAAAGCCGCTCGCGGCAGACCAGCGAGCCGGCCCAATCGCCGACCAGGCAGGCGACGAACAGCGGCAGGATGGCCGAGGTCGTGCCGGTGGTCTCGCTGAGGATGATCACCGCGGTCAGCGGCGCGCGGACCACTCCGACGAAATAGCCGCCCATGCCGAGCAGGATGATCGCCGCGCCCTGCTCGTTCGGGAACAGCGGCGTCAGCAGGTTGCCGATGCCGGCGCCCACGGCGAGCGAGGGCGAGAAGATGCCGCCGGGCATGCCGCTCACACTGGTCGCCAGCACGGCGATAAACTTGGCCGGGCCGAACGAATAGCCGATCCGCGCACCTTCGAGCAGGTGCCTGGTGGGAACGTAGCCCGTGCCCCACGTGGTCCCGCCCACGGCCACCCCTATCGCGCCGACTATGAAGCCGCAGATGAGCGCGGTGATCAGCGGCCTCTTGCCGAGGACCCCGCTCCAGCGCCCATCCGGCCCGCGCAACAACAGGAACGCGCGCGAGAACAACCCGCCGCAGATGCCGCCCACGAACCCGGCGAGCGGCGCCGCGATCAGGATCACGCCGAGCGGCAGCGTGGCCCCCATGTGGCCGAAGTAGACGTAGCTGCCGGCGATCCCCTCGCTGGTCAGGCCCGAAATCATCACCGCGCCCATCACCAGCAGCGCGACGCGCTGCTCATACGCGACCGCCAGCTCCTCGATGGCAAAGGCGATCCCGGCCAGCGGCGTGTTGAAAGCGCCGGCGACACCGGCCGCCCCTCCGGCAATGAGTACGCCCGGCGTCACCGGCACGCGGAACAGCCGGTGCACCTGGGTCATCGCCGCCGCGGCGACCTGAACCGTCGGCCCTTCGCGGCCGACCGAGGCGCCGCCGAACAGCGCGGCGATCGATAGCGCCAGCTTGACGAACGCGGTGCGGGCCGACAGCAGCCCGGCAGTCGTCTCGCCGTCCGGGTCGCGGCTGGCAGCAATCACCTGCGGGATGCCCGAGCCGCGCGATGCCGGCGCCAGCGACCGGGTTAGCGCGGCGATCGCCACGAACATCAGCGGCGTCAGGACCAAGGGAAGGTATGGCTCCCTGGCGACCGCGGCGGCGAAATTGCGCTGGGCGAAGTCGGCCGCCCAGGCAAACAGCGTGGCCAGCAAGCCGATGAGCAGCGCGGCGGTGAGCATCGCCAGCCGCCGGCGCCATTCATGGAACTCGACCATATCCCTTGGAACGCTCGAGCGAAATCGCCGGGCGATCTGCGACAGAGGATTCATTGCCGGGCCCTAGTCAGGGAATGGGTCGCGGTCCAGCCGCTCGAGAGCTGCTCGAAGCGTGTGTCCATCCTGACATTTCATTCAGCCAATCAGCTCTGAACATGAACGAAAGGCATACCGACCGGTTCAGAGATCGCTCACAGCCGATTGCCTATCACCCGTCTCACCAAGGCCGCCAGTGGACGGCCGACAGGAGATACGACGATGACCAATAGGTTTCTTACGAGCGGGGCTCTGGCCGCAGTGGCTGCCGCCCTCGCCTTCACCGCCGTCCCGGCCTCGGCCCAGGACTGGCATCATAACCGGGACAACAATTCGGCCCAGTCCAACGGCAACGATTCGCACGCCGACAAGCGAAACAACGCCCAGGCGCCGGCCTGGGGCAGCCGGAACCGCGGCGATCAGCCGCAGCGCACCAACACGCCCGCCGCGACCCAGTCGAACGGCCAGTGGACCGGCCGCCATGCGGACCAGCGCACGCAGGCCGCGCCGCAGGGTGCCAACAACCCTGCCAACAACCCCTGGCGCGCGTGGAACGGCAATCGTACCGCGCCGGTCGAACAGAACCGCGCCAACACCTACCAGGGCCGCAACCCGACCTACGTCGATCCCAACCGCAATACGACGTATCGCGACAACAATCGCAACTGGCAGAACGATCGCCGCGAGAACAATCGCAACTGGCAGAACGACCGCCGAGACAACAACCAGACGTGGAACGGGCGTGACAACCGCCAGCAATGGGACCGCAACGGGCGCAGCTACAACCAGCAGTGGAGCCGCGACTGGCGCAACAACAGCCGGTATGACTGGCAGCGCTATCGCACCTACAACCGCAACGCCTATCACCTGAGTCCGTATTACGCGCCGTATCGCGATTATTCCTATCGCCGGCTCGGCGTCGGGTTTTACCTCGACCCGCTGTTCTTCGGCCAGGACTACCTGATCGGCGATCCCGGGTACTACCGCCTGCCCGACGTCTACGGTCCCTATCGCTGGGTCCGCTACTACGACGACGCCGTGCTGGTGGACGTCTACAGCGGCGAAGTGGTCGACGTGATCTACGACTTCTTCTGGTAACCGCTGAACCAACTTGCTGCCGGATTGAGTGGACCGGCGTAAGCGGGGCCTCCGGCCGAAAGGCCGGGGGCTCTTGCTTTGTCAGCCACTCCTCGGCGTGCCGAACGGCAGCATCCGGTAGAGGTCGCCGTCCTTATCCCAGAACTGGTGCTTCAGCGCCCCCAGCACGTGGAGCACGATCAGCCACAGCATGATGTTGCCGAGCGTGCCATGCAAATCCGTCAGCTCGTGGCCCGGCCCGCGGGCATCGGGCGTCGGCAGGTTGGGGATCGTGAACAGGCCGAAGAAGTCGATCGGCTGGCGCATCATCGAGGTGCCGATCCACGCCATCAGCGGCAGCCCGAGCAACAACGCATAGAAGATGTAATGCACCGCCTGCGCGAGGAACCTCTCCCAGTTCGCGAGGTGGGTGCCGAGCGGCGGGGCCTTGTGAGTCCAGCGCCAGATCAGGCGGATAGCGGTCAGCACCAGGATTACCATCCCGAGCGCGAAGTGGGGCTGAAGCACCGCGAAGTGCTGCCCGCGCGGTGCGTGCTCGGCGGCGTCGGCCAATCGCCAGTCCCAGATGACGGCAATCGCAATGGCCCAGTGCAAGGTCATCGCCCCGATGGAATAGCGGTTCGTCGGCATCGCGCTTCCTTTCGCCGGGCAACTTAGCGGCGAACGCTTGCGCGGCAAGAGCGGGTCTTGCGTCGGGAAGGCGGGAATGGGTAAGCCGAATCGATGGCAGCCTTCACGATTATCAAACCGAAACAACCCGAAGTGCCCGACCGTGCCGCTCTCAAGCACGTCGGCGAGCAAGTTCACAAGCGGCTTGTGGGCAACCCGGCGATCTACACGCTGCCGACCGACAAGGCGGAAATCCTGGCGATGGGCGACTTCATGAGCCCGTCCGAGTGCCGCAAGATGATCGCCATGATCGACCAGGTCGCGCGGCCGAGTTCCACGTTCGACGTCAGCTACGGCGAGGAATACCGCACGTCCTACTCAGGCGACGTCGATCCCCACGATCCGTTTGTCCGCAAGATCAGCCGGCGGATCGATGATCTCCTCGGCCTCGATCCGTCGTGGGGCGAAACCATCCAGGGGCAGCGCTACCTGCCCGGGCAGAAGTTCGGACCGCACTGCGACTGGTTCTTCACCGAGGCGCGCTACTGGCCCACGGAAGCCGCCCAGGGCGGCCAGCGCAGCTGGACGACGATGGTCTATCTCAACGAGGTCGAGGAAGGCGGCGCGACCGACTTTCCCGAGCTCGGCCTGTCGGTCGCTCCAAAGTCCGGCGCGATCCTGATGTGGAACAACGCCGACCGTCAGGGGGTCCCCAACCGCTGGACCATCCATTCAGGCACCGAAGTCAAGGCAGGCGTCAAGTACATCATCACCAAGTGGTACCGCACACGGAAGTGGGGCTGACGGCGGCTCCCGCCGGCTAGTCGCCCAGCTCGCGGATCATGCCCTGGATGTCCTCGAACAGTTTCTTGTCCTCTTCGGCCTTGTGGGCGGCGCGCAGCATCATGTGGGTGAAGCGGTCCAGCCGGCGCGACAGGCGCAGGATTTCGAGCTGGGTGCGCAGGTTCACCTCGTAGTCGTGCCGGGCCGTGATACGGTCCTTATCCGCCTGGCGGTTCTGGCTCATCATGATCACCGGCGCCTGAATTGCGGCGAGCATCGACAGCATCAGGTTGAGGAAGATGTAAGGATAGTTGTCGAACGGCTTCACGCCGAGCAGTTGCAAGAGGCCGCTGTTGAGCCCCATCCACGAAAACAGCACCACACCGAAGGCGATGATGAAGCCCCAGCTGCCGCCGATCGAGGCGACCCTGTCCGCGAGGCGGTCGCCGAAGCTCATGTTGAGCTGCGAGGCTTCGCTCGCATCGATGCCGATGTAGCTCCCCGCGGCGACCCGGTCGAGGACCGCCTGTTCCTCGGCGTCGAGTTCATCGAGCTCGCGGCCGAGCAGCTCGAGCGCAAGCTTGGCGGGGTCGGCGGAGCGGATCATGGCGCGGTTCCTTGTCCGGTCGTCAGCTGAAGACGAACATTGCCGCGACCGCCAGGCCCATGGCAAGCGTCGCCGCCCAGCCGAGGATTCCTTGCCAGGCATCGGCAACGTAGATGCCCATCTGGCGGTGCCGCCGTGCCAGGATCATCATCGCCGCCATGATCGGCACCGAGATCACGCCGTTGATGACGGCCGTCCAGAACAGCATCTTGATCGGATCGAGCGGCATGAAGATGGCCCCGGTTGCGATCACCATCGCGGCGACGATCACGCCATAGAATGTCTTCGCTTCCGCCGGCTGCTTCTCCAGGCCCTTCGGCAGCCCGAAAGCTTCCGCCATGGCGTAGCCAGCCGAGCCGGCGAGCACCGGCATCGCCAGAAAGCCGGTGCCGACGATGCCGATGCTGAACAGGAGGAAGGCGAGCGAGCCGGCGACGGGCCGCAGCGCCTCGGCCGCTTGCGCCGAGGTCTGGATGTTGGTCGCGCCCGATTGAAAAAGGGTCACGGCTGTCGTCAGGATGATGAAGAAGCCGATCAGGTTCGAAATCGCCATGCCGGTGAAGGTATCGACGTTCATCCGCCGCAGCTCACGGCGCGCTGCCTGGCGATCGGTGTGCTTGAGGTCCCGCTGCCCTTTGAGCTCCATGTCCTCGACTTCCTCGGAGGTCTGCCAGAAGAACAGGTAAGGACTGATGGTGGTGCCGAACACCGCGACCACCATGGTGACCCACTTTGAGGAAAAATCGACCTTGGGCATGACGATCCGCGTGGCCACCTCGGCCCAGTCGATATGGACCGAGAACACCACGCCGACGTACGCGAACAGCACCAGGGTCGACCATTTCAGGTAGTGGACGTAACGGTGATAGGGCACGAACACCTGCAACCCGAGCGAGATCGCCGCCGCGGCGAGCGTAAACGGAATGGCGGGCCAACCCGAAAGGAGCTGGGCGGCAGCGCCCATCGCCGCGACGTCGGCGCCGATGTTGATCGTGTTCGCGACGAACAGCAGCAAGGCCAGCGTGACGACCACCGACTGGGGCAGGACCCCGCTCAGGTTGGCGGCGAGGCCCTTGCCGGTAACCCGCCCCACCCGGGCGCTGATCACCTGCACCGCCACCATCAGCGGGTAGGTGAACACCACGGTCCACAGCATGTTGGGCCCAAACTGCGCGCCGGCTTGCGAGTATGTCGCGATTCCGCTCGGATCGTCGTCCGCCGCGCCGGTGATCAGCCCCGGGCCGAGACCCTCAAGGCCCAGTTTCAGGACGCGGCTGGCGCGAGCGGGCGGGTCACCGGGCTGCCCGTCTCCGGCGGTCACCGCGCGAGCGCTTCGGCGATCAGCCGTCGGGTATTTGCGATCCCGTACAAGGCGATGAAGCTACCCATGCGCGGCCCCTGCGAGCTGCCGAGAAGCGTCTCGTAAAGCGCGCGGAACCAGTCGCGCAAGTTATCGAAGCCGAATTCTCCCCGCTTTCCAATTTCATAGATTTGGGTTTGCAGGTCCTCGGCAGAAGCGCCGGCCGGGACCGAGGTGAGATACAGGTCGAGCGCCTGCAGGGCCTCGGCCTCGTTCGGGTCGGGCGCGCGGCGGTGCAGCGTCGGGGCTACGAAATCGCGGTTGTAGGCGATCGCCGTTTTGATCAGCCGATGGAGATCGTGATTACCTTCGAAATCGCCCAAATACTGGCGCAGGTAATCCGCCAGGTTCTCCTCCTTCGCATCAGCCCCGAGGACTCCGGCAAGGTTGAGCAACAGGCCGTAGGTGACCGGCAGCTCATCGCCATCGCCGCCCTGGTAACCGTTCGCCCGCAACAGATGCCACGCCGGGTTGCCGAGTTGTTGCTCCAGCGGCTGCTCCGGAATCTTCGCGCGGAATTGCCAGTATTCGTCGACCGCGCGCGGGATCACGCCGACATGGAGTTGCTTGGCGCTTTTCGGCTCGCGGTAGATATAGAAGGCGAGGCTCTCCTCGGTGCCGTAGGTCAGCCATTCTTCGATCGTCAGGCCGTTGCCCTTCGACTTCGATATCTTCTCGCCTTTCTCGTCGAGGAACAGCTCGTAGATCAGGCCCTCGGGCCGCTGGCCGCCGAGAACCTTCACGATACGGGTCGAATGAGTGAGGGAGTCGGTCAGGTCCTTGCCGCACATCTCGTAATCGACGCCAAGCGCGTGCCAGCGCATCGCCCAGTCGACCTTCCATTGCATCTTGGACATCCCGCCGAGCGCCGACTGCTCGACGACGCTCCCGTCCTCGTCCTCGAAGCGAATGACGCCGGCCTCGGCGTCGACGACTTTGACGGGCACTTGCAGCACTACGCCGCTAACCGGGCTGACCGGCAAGACCGGAGAATAAGTCCGCCGACGCTCTTCGCGCAGGGTCGGCAGCATGATGTCCATGATCGCGTCGTAGTGCCGCAGCACATTGCGCAGCGCGTCGTCGAAGGCCCCCGAGTTGTAGCGCTCGGACGCGGAGACGAACTCGTAATCGAAGCCGAACCGGTCGAGGAAGCTGCGCAACATCGCGTTGTTGTGATGGGCGAAGCTCTCGAAGCCGGCGTTGAAAGGGTCGGGGATGCGCGTCAGCGGCTTGCCGAGGTTCGCCGCCAGCAACGCGTGGTTCGGAACGTTGTCGGGCACTTTGCGCAGGCCGTCCATGTCGTCGCTGAATGCCACCAGCCGCGTGGGTGCAGGTTTGCCGTCTTTGGCGCCCACGATCTCGTAGGCTCGGCGCACCAGCGTGGTGCGCAGCACTTCCTGGAAGGTGCCGATGTGCGGCAGGCCGCTCGGGCCGTAGCCGGTCTCGAACAGCACCGGAGCACCGCCCGGCTTGCCGTCGGGATAGCGCTTGACGAGCTTCATCGCCTCCTGGAACGGCCAGGCCTTGGACACGCGGGCGGCCTCGATCAGATTCTCGTCGAACATCGCCGCGCGCTGTCGCGGATGCAGGCGCGACGCGCAAGCGCCGAGTCGTCGGATCGCGACGGGGACTAACCAGTCCGGTCAGCGAAAGACGCGAGCGTAATGCTCCGCGATCGATTGATCGAGCGGCCGGTGGAAGGAGAGTCCGACGCACCCCTCCCCGATCCACGCGACCGCGGCGGGCCACGGTTCAAGTCCCTCGATCGTGAGAAGAAGCTGATCGCCCAGGGAGAAGCGTTCCGGGCTGACGATCCTGCATCCCCCGCTGGAGAGGTCTTGCAATTCCGCCTCGACCCGCCGCACGGAGCGCGGGTGAGCGACCTCGATCGAGGCCTGTACCGGATAGCGCTCGGTTGCGCGAATGGCGCCGTGCGTGCCCATGCCCTGAGGCTAGAGGGATATGTCTAACGCAACATAAATTCGGCGCGCTTTCACGACTGAAAAGCCAGTCTATGCTGATGTGGGTGTCGGAATTCCGCGCTTGCGCTCCTCCCTCGCTGTGGCAGGATAAAGTCAACTAAGATCAGGGAAGAGGGGAGCCCATGGCCCTGCAGGCCTATCCGGACGTGCCACTGTTCCGGTATTCGTACACCGACCTCAGTCAGGCGCAGATCGGGGCGGCGCTCGCCGGACCGGCCAAGGCCGGCCCGGGGGGCAAGGGACCGCTCGACAACAACCTCGCCGGCAAGGTGCTCAATTTCGCGGGTGACGGGGGCAACCGGCTCTCGTGGACTTTCGGCACCGGCAACCGGGTGACCTTCCAGGGCAAGCAAGCGGGCTACGGCTCGCTCGACCTCGACCATCTGACCCTGTTCGCGCACATCGTCCCCGACACCGCCACCGCCTATGCCGTCGCGTGGGACCGGGCGAGCAACGCAGCGACGGTGTTCGAATTGTGGTTCGGCGGCGGGCCGGCGCCGCGGGCGCGCGAGCTCAACCGCGAAGTTCACTTCGGCGCCATGGCCGATCCTGGCGGGACGCCGAAGGAGCTGCACAAGCGCACGCTGCGGGTCGAAGGCCGCGCCTTCCAGTGGAAGGAAGACACCGGCAATCGCACCATCGAGTACTATCCCAGCTCGACTTACAGCCATTGGGTCGAGCTCGACCGGCTGAAGGACTTCCGCGGCTATTCCGCGCCGACCGATTACGTGCAGCTGACCGAGGCGATCTACGCCGTCGCCCGGATCGAGGCCGAATTCTCGGGCTTGCTGCACCTGTATCTGACCGACGTGAACCGGCTCGAGCAGACCGGCCTCAGGTTCGGCTTCAACGGCGCCGACGCGCTCGAGTTCTACATGTTCCGCGGGACCGGCGAATGGCTCGGGCAGATCGCCCGGTTCG
Source organism: Croceibacterium sp. (assembly GCA_025450635.1). Taxonomy (GTDB): domain Bacteria; phylum Pseudomonadota; class Alphaproteobacteria; order Sphingomonadales; family Sphingomonadaceae; genus Croceibacterium_B. Next base: position 21,837 of record JANWHA010000097.1, read on the forward strand.
AGAAGCTGGGCGATTTTTCGGCCGATCCGCTGCCTATCCCCAACGCCAAGAAAGGCGAGCGGCGCGTCTACCGCCCGCTGGCGACGATGGACAAGATGACCCGCGCGGAAGTCGACGCGGTGGTCGCCACGGGCGTCCACGTGTTCGACAAGCCGAGCCCGATGGCGGGCAACGGCATGACGCCGAGCGGGGCGCTTTCCGGCAAGCAGTTCGCGATCGAATACGACGGCGGGCCGCTGATGGAATACCGCATCAAGGGCCCCGACGCGCTCGAATGGTGCATCAACAACGGCAACTGGATCCCGGCGCGCTACAACGCCTGGGAGATGATGCCCGGCGCGTTCATCTTCGGGCACCTGCTCGAAGGCCAGCCGAACCACGACGGGCACATCGTGGTGATCGACCTGCACAATGGCATGGCGACCAACTACCACGGCTATCTCAACACCCCCTACTTCGCCAACGAGGCCGGGTGCGAGACGCTGTTCGGCAAGATCACCGGGCCAGGTATTCCCAACCCCGGAA
>JANWHA010000098.1 GCA_025450635.1 Croceibacterium sp.
GCCCGCTCGCGCCCCGCAATGCGTCAAGCCGCGCGCACTCCCGCCTGACCAGTTCCATGCCTTGCTTTCCACAGCAGCCACGGAGACCCCGATGCCCGTTCCGACCCCCGCACGCGCCCAGCGCTGCGCGATCTATACCCGCAAGAGCACCGACGACGCCCGCGACGCGGAATTCAACTCGATCGAAAGCCAGCGCGACATCTGCGCGGCCTACATTACCTGCCAGCAGCACCGCCAGTGGGAGGCCATCGCGCCATCGTACGACGACGGCGGCCAGTCGGGCGCGACCCTCCACCGCCCGGCGCTGCAGCGCCTGCTGCGCGACATCGAATGCGGGGCGATCGACATCGTGGTCATCTACAAGATCGACCGCCTCACACGCAGCCTCGGCGACTTCATCCGCCTTGTCGCGGCGTTCGAGCGCGCCCGCGTCAAGTTCGTCTCGGTGACCCAGGCGTTCGATACCTCCGACAGCATGGGCCGGCTCGTGCTCAATATCCTCCTGACATTCGCGCAGTTCGAACGCGAGCTGATCGCCGATCGGGTGCGTGACAAGGTCGCCGCGATCAAGCGCCGCGGTCTCATCAACGGCGGCAAGCCACCCTACGGCTACGACATCGTCGAGGGCCGCCTCGTCGTGAACGCGGCCGAAGCCGAGCGGGTACGGGCGATCTTCCGGCGCTACCTTGAGGTCGGCATCTGCTGCGCGGTGTTCCGCGAGCTCAGAGCCCAGGGCATGACTGGCAAGGCTTACGTGACGCGAACGGGTGCTGTCGTCGGCGGCGGCCCGGTCAGCCACACGATGATCTACCACATGCTGCAAAACCCCACCTATGCCGGGCGGGTGCCGCACAACGGCGAAAGCTATCCCGGCGAGCACGAGGCGATCGTCGATGAGGCAACGTGGCATGCGGTGCAGGAGCAGATGACCCGCCGCCAGCGTTTCGGACCGGTCCCGCGACAGCCGCTCAATCTCCTGAAGCGCCTGCTGCGCGATACCCAGGGCCGGCGGCTGATCATCCGCACCTCGGGCAAAAGGATGCACCGCTATTACCAATCCGAAAAGACGGCGCTCGCCGCCCAGCCGGGGATCCGCCCCTTTCGCATGCCGGCGCGTGATCTTGAGGACCTCGTCCTCGCGACGGTCAAGGAGGCGTTCGATGACCGCGAGCAGATCCGCGCCGCGCTGCGCGTGCTCGGACGGCGCGGCGATGATCTCCATCTCCTGCCGCGGCGGGCGCCGGCCGCGTGTGCCCGCCTCGACCGGGCGGAGCCCGAGCAGCGGCGCGAGATGCTGCGCTGTCTGATCAGCGAAGGAGAGGTGTCGGCGCATCACCTCACGCTCGAATTTCGCACCATCGAGGTCGCGCGGTTGCTTGCCTGGGACGGGATCGGCCTGTTCGAGGGCGACCGGGCCGCCTGGGGCACGAACGAGCCGGGTTTCGCGGTCCGGCGGCCGCTCGACGAGGTCCGGTTCAACCGCATGGTCGAGATGCCCGTCGAGCCTATACCGCAAGAACAGCGCAGCACTCCGAGAGCCGATCTCTTGCGCCTCATCCGCACGGCTCGCGAGGCGCAGTCGGCGGTCGATGCCGAATGCGACGCCGGCCTCAACCAGCTGGCCGGCCGCTTCCGCTGTTCGACGCAGCGCTTTTGCCGGATTCTGCGATTGAACTATCTTGCGCCCGATATCGTGGCCGCGATCCTCGTCGGCGCCCAGCCGATGGATCTGACCGCACAGCGGCTCCTCCATGGCGCCCTGCCGCTCGACTGGGACCTGCAGCGGCGGATGTTCGGGTTTCCGACGCGGGCCGATCCGAAAGCCGCCACCTTGGCCAAGCCTATTGCGACAGGAAGCGAGAGCGCCTCTCGTCCCGCGCCGAGCGGCTAGTCAATCGGGCCCGCTATCTCGCTTTTCGTTATTGGGTGGTGATCGTGGAGCCTGGCATCAGACATGCGAATGTTGCCCCGATTCCCGGAGATGCCGGGTGCGACCGAGCTGCTTCTCTGAGAAACCTCCGCTCACGCTCGACGTGATCGTCGCACAGCTGAGAGCCGCTCGCTGTGGGCGCCGCCTGCAGCAAGATTCCCGCTGTGTGGGGTCAGCCAACACACCAGATATGGCAGCGTTCGAAATTATTGCCGGGCGCTCGGAACGGCCAGATCCGCGCAATGCTGTCACTCATCGCAGCGCTCGACCTCGATCTCGTCAAAGCTTGTGTCGGTGCCGAACAGCATGGCCGTTTTCCCGGTGTACGTCTGCCATCTGCGGACGATCGTGTCGCAATAGCTCCCGTCGTACTCGATGAGCCTGCCTATTCGCCCGCATTTCTCGGCAGCGATCAACGTCGAACCTGAGCCTCCGAAATTGTCCAGCACGATTCCGCCGCGTGCTGAGCAATCCTTAAGCGCGTCCACGATCATGCCGACCGGCTTGACCGTCGGATGCATGGCAAGCTCATCGAGTCCGGATCTGGAAAGTGTCGAGATGCCCGCATAGTCCCAGACGTTCGAACGGTGCCGGCCTCCCTGGCCTAGACCGAACGTGTTGATGTGGGACGCTTCGCCCTTCTTGAATACGAACACCATCTCGTACTTGCTGCGGTAGAACGCCCCCATTCCGGCATTCTTCTTGTTCCAGATGCAGACGTTCTTGAGCTCATCGAAAACCCGCAGTCCCGCTTCGTGCAACTCGGTCATGTGCCGCCAGTCCATGCAGACGAAGGCTATCGCGCCGGCGCGCATGCGAGCGGCAGCTGGCTCGAAGCATTCTGCGAGGAAGTCCGTGAACTCTTGGGTAGACATTTCCCCCGAAGCCATGGCGAAGTCGACGTGCCTAACCTTGCCGAGCCCGGACACATTGTTCTCGATTTTGACGTTGTAAGGCGGATCGGCGAAGACGATGTCGATAACGTCACCCTGCAGCAAACGTTCGTAGATCAGCAAATTCCGCGCATCGCCTCGGATGAGTCGATGATTCCCGAGAACCCACATTTCCTCGGGACGAGTGACAGTATACTGCCGCCGATCGGGCAGCGTATCGTCCTGCGGATCTGCGCCTTCGGTGCGGGCATCCGCGAGGTCTTCGTAAAGGCTGTCGATCTCGGGCAGCGAAAAGCCGAGGGCCGGCAGGTCGAAATCCAGCGCCTGCAACTCCTGCAGCTCGAGGGCGAGCAGCTCACGGTCCCAGCCGGATTCCAGCGCAAGGCGATTGTCGGCGAGGAGATAGGCACGCTGCTCATCCGCCGTCAGATGTTCGAGCCGCACCACCGGCACGGTCTCGAGGCCGGCAAGCTTCGCCGCCTCGACCCGCGCGTGTCCGTAGATCAATTGGTTATCCGTCCCGATCCCCACTGGCGTCACCATTCCGAAACGCCGGATGCTGTCGGCGATCAGCGCCTTTTGCCGCCGCGAATGGACACGCGCGTTCCGCGGCGATGGGACAAGCTGGTCGACCGGAAGATACTCAATCGCAAGCTTCGAACGGGGCATAACCAATCTCCCGAGAATCCTTCACTACTTCGTTGGCAAAGGAGAGAAGGCTGTCCCGACAGTAGATTTCCTCCCGCCAGTTCCACCCCTTCGGCACAGCGCGCATCAGCTGCCGCCTGTGCTTTTCGATCCACTTCAGATTGCCGAGTACGGCCGAGCTGCCCGTGCGCCGGTACTCGGCCCTGATGATATCGTGGAGGCAGGCGGCGATGCGGATCGAAGCCTTAAGGATCTCCCACAGCTCCCTTTCGCGGCGATCCGCCGGTCCGTAGAACTCAACCGAGTGATCGGTGACCACGACGTGATTGGGATGAGGCACGATGTCGGGTGCAGGTAGCCGCATCTTCTCAGCGAAGTAGAACTGCTCACTGACGAAGGGCTTCGCTTCTATGAAGAAGGTGAGAATCTCCTCGTGCCGGCTCTCAACGCGGATGTTGATGTCGTGCAGTCGGGCCAGCAACCTTGCCCGGACATTGCTGTCACGATCGCGCAATGCGGCAGCAAATTCCTCCTGCACCAACCTCTGTTTGGCGTCGACGGGACCATCGGGCCCGTGGCTTACGATTCGTGCCGCCTCGGCCAGAAAGATTTTATCGAGCGCGGTGAGCGTCGGAGGCTGCGGCTTGCCGCCCCTGCCCCACTTATTTCGAACCTCCCCGGGCTTGATCTTGCCCGCTTCAGGCGGAACGTTGTTGCGCCGGCCATCCAGTGGCCCCGCGCCATTTTTGTCGGAAGATTTGGACATATGACCCACTCACCTTGATAGACACTAACCTGATGTCTCCGTGGTGGGTGTTCGCCTTTTATTCCTGCACAGAGAATGGATCAAGCGCTCACATGTAATCTCTGTGGATGACTCAGAAATTCGTTGGGATTTTGCGGGATGCCCTCGCGGATTCAGTCGTTTTCCAGGCGTTTGCAGCCGTTTACACAGGTTCGCGGTCCTTATCGCGGCGGGTCAGTTCTCGAAATGTGCCACATTTCAGCGAGGTGGCTGGGCCGCTGGGCCGAATTTCTGCCCTGACCAATCGTTGGAAATGGGAATAAATGGGATTCTACTGCGGAGACTGGTTCGCAAAGGACTGCGTGGCGCACCAGACCCTTTCGGATAGATGCAGCCTTGCCTGCGGGCGGCGCCCGGTCAGGCGAAGATTTCCGCCAGCGATTCCTCGGGCAAACCTTCCTTCCAGTTGCGCAGATCGACGTAGAGCGCGGTTTGCACCGTGCTCCATACCGTCGTCGCCAGCGTCGAGGAGACGATCGTCGCGACGATCCAGCCCAGTGACAGGCCGTTCGTCGAAATGCTCGTCGCGAAGTTGCTGCCGGTCGCCGTGAACGTCGTCGCCGCGAAGGCGCCGATGAAGGCATAATAGACGACGATCAGGATGACCTCGATCCCGAAGACTTTCCACCGCGCGCCCTTGGTCAGGAACCGGCTGCGGCCGAAGGCTCCGAAAACGCCGGTCCGTTCGGCGACCAGCGCCGGCGAGGCGACCGACCACATCACGAACAGCATCACGCCGGGGACGATCAGCAGGATCATCCCCAGCCAGATGCCGATGATCATCAGAATCGCCAGCGCAATCAGCGGCAGCACGACGGGCAGCGCGGTCCCGACGCATTGGCCGAAGGTGGCCTTTTCGCCGCGGGCGTAAGCCAGCGCCGCGCGCACCAGCGAGCCCTGCACCAGGGCCTGGAGGACCAGGCCGACGAGCATCGAGCCGGCCATCACGCCGGCCGTGCCGATCACCTGATACTTGTCCATCTGCCCCGCCAGCAGCCGCTGCTGAAGCCAGCTCAGCACCACCGACGGAAGCGCGCCGAACAGGAAGGCGATGCCGAACACGGCGAGCGGATTGTCGACAATGACACCGAACCCACGGGTAAATACCCTGCCGACTGACATCGTCTCGCCGGTTTCAGCCAGGCTCGCCATTCGCCCCTCCCCAGTTGCGCTAAGCCCATCATGTTCCAAGGCTTCCCCGGTGTCCAGTCGGTTGCCGCGCACATTCTGCTGTTGCGCGTCTCGACGCTTCCGTTAGGCTCCGGCCGCGGCTTGTTCCGCAAAAGGGGGAAGGTTCGACGGAATGGCCGGCCAGACGCAGCTGCCTGCGGTCGCCAGCGACGCGCGGTTCCAGCAGGCCTGGCGCGCGCTGCGCGGCGACGGCGCCGTGCAGTTCGACCTGACGCCGGCCGCGCCGCTGCCCCACGCGCCGCAATGGCTGCGCACCCTCGGCCACTGGATCGCCGATGTGTTCCGGCCGATCGGCCGCGCGATCGCCTGGCTCACCTCGCAAATGCCGGCCGCGCCTTACGCCCGCATCCTGCTGTGGACGGTCCTGATCGCCGCGGCGCTGGCGCTGCTGTGGCTGCTCGTCCAGCGCTGGCGCAGCGGCGAGTGGCGGCTCCCCCGCTGGCGCCGGCGTGGCGCGGAAAACCTCGAGGCCGACGAAGAATGGGCGCCTGACGCGGCTCCCGCGCGCGCCTGGCTGGAGGAAGCCGACGCGCTGGCGGCCCGCGGACAGTTTGCCGAAGCAGTCCACCACCTGCTCCGCCGCAGCATCGACGACATCGCCTGGCGCCGCCCGCAGCTGGTTCGCCCGGCGCTCACCAGCCGCGACATCGCCGCGACCGAAGGCATTCCGGGGCCGGCGCGAGCGCTGTTCAAGCCGATCGTCGCCATCGTCGAGCGCAGCCTGTTCGGCGGCCGGCCAGTGTCCGCCGATGACTGGTCGGCCACACGCAAGGCTTATGCCGATTTCGCGCTGCCGCAGGCGTGGCGGACATGAGCGAGGTCAGCCTTCAAGGCGACGGCGCGAACGCGCTCTTCAAGCCGGCGACGATCGCGCTGATGATCCTCATCGGCGTGGTCGGCTTCTTTGGCGCGCTGGTGCTCGGCACTTACGCACCGGACCTGGAAGGCGAAGGCCACGCCGGGGCGCACGCGGCCTCGCACGCGGCGATCGGCTTCAGCGGTTTGGTCAGGCTGGCCGGCGCGACCGGGCGCAACCCGCGCATCCTGCGCGGCGAGCAGGAATGGGCGAGCGACGACCTGGTCGTGGCGACACCGGAAGATGCGGCGACGCAGCTCGACAAGATCCTCGCCGCGCGGGGAATCGACAAGCCGACGCTCTACGTGCTCCCCAAGTGGAACGCCGCGGAAGACAAGAGTCACAAGGGCTGGGTGCGGATTTCGGGGCTGCTGCCCACATTCGAGCCGGAAGGCGTGTTTGCGCCCGGCATCCGGTTCGCCATCAAGCGCCACCTGGACAAGATACCGCCCCTTCGGGTCGCCGATCCCAGCCTGCCGGATACCCTGGGGTTCATCACCCCGGCCAAGCTGCAAGTGATCGAACCGGAGGAAGAGGAGACCGCCAAGCCGTCGGTCGAACGGACGCCGATAACCGTCGCGCCGCCGGTCGACCGCGACCAGCAGGCGAACAACATGAACTACAGCTACAAGGCCATCCAGCCGCTGATCACCGACGGATCCGGCGGGATCGTGCTGGGCCGGATCGGCAAGCTGTACATTCTTGCCGACCCGGACCTGATCGACAACGCGGCGATGAAGCAATCGGCCAATGCGGCGTCCGCCCTTGCGCTGCTCGACTGGCTGAACAGGCCTAAGGCACAAGGAATCGGCTTCGACGTCGTGCTGAACGGCCTCGGGCAGAGCAAGAACCTGTTGCGCCTCGCGTTCGACCCGCCGTTCCTGGCGATGACGCTGACGCTGGCGGCCATGGCGGTGCTGGTCGGCATCCGCGCCGCCGGGCGGTTCGGTGCGCCCCGTCCGCGGCCCCGCGCGATCGCCTTCGGCAAGGCGGCGCTGGTCGATAACAGCGCGTTGCTCGTCAGCAAGGCTCGCAAGGCGCGGCTGCTCGGCGGGCGTTATGCCGAAGTTATCCGCGAGCAGGCGGTGCGCGCGTTCGGCGTGTCGCCTCGCTTCACCCCGGCCGAAATCGACAGCTACCTCGACGGGCTGGGGCAAGGCGGTCGCTTTACCGAACTTGCGCAGCGGGCCGAGGCGGCGAACAACGAGAATGACATGCTCGCCGCGGCGCGGGCGCTCCATGCTTGGAAACGGGAGATCGTGCGTGACGATTGAGTCAGTTCAGGAATTCGCCGCGACGATCCGCAAGGAAGTCGCCAAGGCCGTGATCGGCCAGGACGAAACAGTCGACCTGATGCTGGTCGCCCTGCTCGCGCGCGGGCACATCCTGCTCGAAGGTCCGCCGGGCACCGCCAAGACCCTGCTCGCGCACAGCTTCGCGCGCGCGCTCGGGCTCGACTTCGGGCGCATCCAGTTCACGCCCGACCTGATGCCAGGCGACATCATCGGCGCCAACCTGTTCAACTTCCAGACCTCGCAGTTCCAGTTGAGCCGCGGCCCGGTGTTCACCGAGGTGCTCCTGGCCGACGAGATCAACCGCACGCCGCCCAAGACCCAGGCCGCCCTGCTCGAGGCGATGCAAGAGCGCACCGTGACGATCGACGGCGAAAGCCTGCCGCTCGGGCCGCGCTTCACCGTCATCGCGACGCAGAATCCGATCGAGCAGCAGGGTGTCTATCCGCTGCCCGAGGCCCAGCTCGATCGTTTCCTGTTCAAGCAGATCGTCGATTACCCGCCGCTCGAGGAGGAGAAGCGGATCATCGCCACCCACGGCGCGGCCGATGCGCAGATGTCGCCCGAACAGTGGGGCGTCGAAGCCAAAGCCGGCGGCGACGCCATCGCCGCGGCGGTGACCTTCGTCGCGGGGATCAAGCTGGTCGAAGAGGTGGTCGACTACATCGCCGCGCTGATCCGCGGTACGCGCGACGTTGCCGATCTTGAAAGCGGCGCTTCGCCGCGTGCGGGAGCGATGCTGGCCGGGGCCGCCAGAGCGCGCGCGGCGATGGAAGGGCGCGACTTCGTCATCCCCGACGACGTCAAGGCGCTCGCGCCGGCGCTGCTGCGCCATCGCCTGATCCTTTCGCCCGCCGCGGAGATTGACGGACGCCAGGTCGAGGATGTGGTGCGCACGATCATCGAGACGATCGAGGCCCCGCGTTGATCTACCCGACGCGAGCCGCGGTGCTGGCGACGGCGGCGGGCGCGCCCGTCGCCCTCGCCGTCGCCGTGCTCGCGCCTGGGCAATGGTACGCCGGGCTCGCCTGGCCACTCGTGCTCATGGCGCTGACGGTGGTCGATGCGCTGCTTGGCGCAGGGCCGAAGGCGGCTACCGCGGAGCTCCGGCTGCCGCGCTCGGCGTCGATCGGTGTCAGGGTCGAAGGATCTGTTCTCGTGGCCATCGAGGATCCATGCCCCCCGCGCGCGGCCGAAGTGGCGCTCGCGCCTGATCCACTGGCCGAACTGGAGAACGAAGGGCGGCTGTGGGTGCTGCTCTCCGGCGGCCGCGGGATCGGCCTCACCTCGCTTGTCGCCCGCCGCCGCGGGACCGTCGCGATTCCTCGCCTGTGGGTGCGCTGGCGTGGGCGGCTCGGCCTCGTATGGAAGCAGCGCACCCTCGCCTGCGAGGCGCGCATGCCGGTTCATCCGGACCTCGAAACCGCGCGCACGCGCGGCGCGCAAATCTTCGAGCGCCACGCGCTCCAAGGCCTCATGACCCAGATGCACCGCGGCGAGGGGACCGAGTTCGAATCGCTGGTCGAGTTCCGCTCCGGGATGGACCGGCGGTCGATCGACTGGAAGCAATCGGCGCGCCACACCAAGCTCCACGCCAAGGAGAAGCGGGTCGAGCGCAATGGCCAGATCGTGTTCGCGATCGATGCCGGGCGGCAAATGTGCGACCCGGTCGCCGGCCTGCCGCGCGTGGACCGGGCGGTATCGGCGGTGCTGTTGAGCGCCTGGGTAGCGCTCAAACTGGGCGACCGAGTGGCGCTGCACGCATTCGATTCGCGCCCGCGGCTGTCGAGCGGCTTCGTCGCGGGGCCTGGCGCTTTCGGCGAGGTCCAGCGCATGGCCGCGCAGGTCGACTATAGCGGGGAGGAGACCAACTACACTTTCGCGCTGACCACGCTCGCGGCCAAGCTTCAGCGGCGCTCGATGATCGTGCTGCTGACCGAGTTCACCGACTTGACCTCGGCCGAGTTCCTCGTTCGCGCGGCGGGGCGCTTGCTGCGCACCCACTTGCTGCTGGTGGTCGTGCTGCGCGACGAGGAGCTGGAGGGTATTGCCGGGCGCGCCCCCGAAAGCGCCGAGGACGTCACCCGCGCGGTGACCGCCGCGGCGCTGCTCAAGGAGCGGTTGCTGGTGCTCACTCGCCTGCGCCACATCGGCGCGCATGTCGTCGAGAGCGAGCACGACCGCGTCGGCGACCGCCTCGTCGCCGCTTATCTCGACCTCAAGCGGAGGGACTTGCTGTGACCGCGCCGCTGCCCGCCGCCCCGCTGGTCAACGCCACTCGCTTCCGCGCCGCCCACCAGGCGACCTGGGAGCGGCTCGAAGCGATCGTCGGCCGCATCGAGAAGCGCTCCGTACGGGTTCTCGGCGAAGACGACTTGCTGGCGCTGCCGGTGCTTTATCGGACGACGCTGTCGTCGCTTTCGGTCGTGCGGGAAACTTCGCTTGACCGCGCGTTGCAGACGTATCTCGAGCAATTGTGCACTCGCGCCTATTTCCAGATCTACGGCGCTCCCGGAACAGCCTGGCGGCAGCTGGCGCATTTCTTCGCCGATGGCTGGCCGCGGGCCGTGGCGTCGCTGTGGCGCGAGACGGTGGCGGCCGCCGCGCTCGGCATTCTCGGCGCGGTTCTCGGGTACTTTCTGGTCAAGCACGACCCGTCGTGGTTCTACAGCATCATCCCGGCCGAGCTCGCCGAAGGCCGCGACCCGTCCGCCTCGGCCCAGGCGCTCAAGGAAGTGCTCTACGGCAGCAAGGATTCCGACCCGCTGACGGCTTTCGCGGCCTACCTGTTCACCCACAACGCCCAAGTGGCGCTGTTCGCCTTCGCGCTCGGTTTCGCCTTCGCCGTTCCGACCGCGCTGCTGCTGGTTTACAACGGCCTGACGCTCGGGGCGCTCGTCGAAATCTACGTCGCCAAGGGGCTGGGGCCGATGCTTGGCGGCTGGTTGATCATTCACGGCTCAACCGAGCTGTTCGCGATCACGCTGGCGGGCGCGGCGGGTTTCCGTATCGGCCTCGCCGTCGGCTTTCCCGGCAGGGCCAGCCGCCTCGAATCCGCCGTGACCGCCGGACGGACCGGCGGCACCGCGATGGCCGGGGTCGTGCTGATGCTGGTGGTCGCCGGGCTGCTGGAAGGGATCGGCCGGCAGACCATCCAGCTCGACTGGGAACGCTACGCGCTCGGCGGCTCGGTGTTCGTCGGCTGGCTGGTCTATTACTACCTGCCGCGGAAGCGCCATGCCCTGGCTTAGACGCCGGCGGCCATCCGGCGAGCGTTCCTTGCGCCGCCAGTTCGTCACGCCCGAGGGCGTCGACCTGAACCTGGAACTCGCCGGAGCCGGGGAGCGGGCGACGGCCTTCCTGATCGATGCGCTGATCATGCTCGTCATCCTGATCGCGGTGACGATCGCGGTGGTCTATCTCGACGCCGGCGCCGGCAAGGCCGCCGATTCGATACTGTCGATCACTTGGCTCCTCGGCTTCTTCGTGCTGCGCAACGGCTGGTTCATCCTGTTCGAGCTGTCCGGGCGCGGCGCCACCCCCGGCAAGCGGCTGCTCGGTCTGCGCGTCGTCGCCCGCGACGGGGCGCGGCTGACCGGTGGCGCGGTGGTGGTGCGCAACGCCATGCGCGAGCTGGAGTTGTTCCTGCCGCTGTCCTTCCTCGCCGTCGACGCTTCGGAAAGCCGGCTGGACGCGCTGATCTACATCCTCGCCTTCTCGTGGGTCGCGCTGTTCCTGTTCTTCCCGCTGTTCAATCGCGATCGCTTGCGTATCGGCGACCTGCTCGCCGGGACCTGGGTAGTGCACACCGTGCGCGGAAAGCTGGCCGACGACCTGGTCGGGGCGACGCGCCAGCGGCGGGTGTTTTCGGAGGCGGCACTCGATCTCTACGGCGTGTACGAGCTGCAGACGCTGGAGGACGTGTTGCGCCGCGGCAGCGACGAGGCGATCGTCACCGTCGCCGCCTCGATTCGCCACAAGGCCAGCCTGCCGGACGACGGCGACGATTGGGGCTTCCTGTCCGACTATTATGCCGCGCTGTGCGCACGTCTCGAGCGGAGCACGATGCTCGGCTATCGTCGCGAGAACAAGCACGCGGCATCGCGCTGACCGCGCGCGGCTATTCGTGCCGCAAGGCCTCGATCGGATCGAGCCGCGAGGCGCGCCGCGCCGGGTAATAGCCGAAAATGATCCCCATCATGGCCGAGAACACGAAGCTGAGCGCGTTGACGAACGGGTCGAAAATGAACGGCACGTCGATCGCCTTGGCGAGCCCGAAGGAAATGCCGAGCGCGAGGAATATCCCGATCAGCCCGCCAAAGCAGCACAGCACCACCGCCTCGGTGAGGAATTGCAACCGTACCTCGCGCGCGAGCGCACCGATCGCCAGGCGGATGCCGATCTCGCGCGTGCGTTCGGTGACCGAGACGAGCATGATATTCATGATCCCCACGCCGCCGACCAGCAGGCTGATGCCGGCGATGGCGGCGACCGCCATGGTCAGCCGGGCGACGACGCTCGATACGGTGTCGTTAAGCGCGGCGGAGTCGATAATGTTGAAATCGTTCGGTTGGCCGCTCTGCAAGTGGTGCCGTTCGCGCAACAGATCGATCAGCGACTGCTGGATCGTCGCGCTCGAATAGGCCGGATCGTAGGAAATCACGATGTAGCCGATCGTGTCCGCCCCGGTGAAGCGGCGCTGGACGTTCTTGAGCGGCATGAACACCGAGTTGTCGTCGTCCTGGTTGTTGCCGCCTTGGGCGCGGCTGGCGAACACCCCGATGACGGTGCAGGAAACGTCGTTGAGCCGCACCTGCTCGCCCAGCGGGCTGATCCCGGCGACGAAGATTTCCTGCAAGACCTTGGGCCCGATGATGCACACGTTCGCGCCGGCTTCTTCTTCGGCCGGCGTGAACCGCCGTCCCTGGTCCATGCCGATGCCGCGGGCGTCCATGAACGCGTCGCTCACGCCTTCGACCTTGGACGACCAGTTCTGCCCGTTGTGAAACGCCTGGACGTTCTGGTTGACCTCGCCGGCCACCGACCTCACGCCGGCGAGCTGCTGGCGGACGGCGATGACGTCATCCTGCTTGAACGGGCGCGGCTGGCGGTTCTGGTCGGTCTCCTGCGGAAACGCGATCAGCACGTCCGAGCCGAGCGAAGCGATCTGCTTCTGGATCTGCGCCGTCAGCCCCTTGCCGAGCGTGACCATGGTGATCACCGCGGCAACGCCGATGATGATGCCGATCGTGGTCAGGCTCGAACGCAGCAAGTGCCGGCGGATCTGCCGCATCGCCAGGAGCAGGGTGGCGCCGAACATCAGGCAGTCACCCGGGCACCGTTCCGATGGCCTCGCTCGAATCGTTCGATCAGGCCGTCGCGGAAGTAGACGATCGTACCGGCATAGGCGGCCATTTCGGCCTCGTGGGTGACGAGCAGGATCGAAATGCCGTCACGGTTGAGCTGGCTGAGGAGCTCCATGATCTCGATCGAACGCTCGCTGTCGAGGTTCCCCGTCGGCTCGTCGGCGAGCAGCACTTCGGGCTCGGTCACCAGGGCGCGGGCGATGGCGACGCGCTGCTGCTGGCCGCCCGACAACTCGGCGGGGGTGTGGTCGGCCCACGGGCCCAGCCCGACGAGGTCGAGCGCCTTCATCGCCGCCTCGCGCCGGAGGGCCTTCTGCTCCCCGCGATAAAGCAGCGGCAATTCGACGTTCTCGAGCGCGCTGGTGCGGGCTAGCAGATTGAAGCCCTGGAACACGAAGCCCAGGTACCGGCGCCTCAGCAGCGAGCGCTGGTCCTTGCTCATCGCCTGCACTTCGACCCCCTTGAACCGATAGGTGCCGGAGGTCGGGGTGTCGAGGCAGCCGAGGATGTTCATCATCGTCGACTTGCCGGAGCCCGATGCGCCCATGATGGCCGCGAATTCGCCTTGGGCGATCGACAGGTCGACGCCCTTCAGGGCCTGGAACGCGGCCGTCCCCTGGCCGTAGGTCTTGGTGATCCCTTCGAGTTCGATGAGGGATTCGCCGGTCACGCGCTGGTCTGCTTTGCGTCTTTGGCCTTGATACCGGTCACCAATTTCATCCCCGGCCGGAGCGCGCTGGACGTGACCGCAGTCAGCCGGCCGTTGCTTTGCCCGACGACGACGTCGATCTTCTGCAACGTGCCGTCATCCTTCAGCACATAGATTTGCTGGTGGCTGCCGACGCCGATGGTCGCCTTCTGCTCTTCCTGCGGCAGGCCCGCCTGGATTTGCAGCCCGCCGCCGCTCGCTTGCTGGGCCTTGGCCGCTGCCTCGGGATTGAAGCGCAGGGCGCCGTTGGGAACCAGCAGGCTGACCGTCGTCCTGCCGGTGGCGATATTGGCCGTCGCGGTCATGCCCGGGCGCAGCAGCCCATCGGCATTGGCGACGCTCAGGCGAGCTTCGTAGTTGACCACCGAATTGCCCTGACCCGTGGTCGATTGCGTGCTCGTCCCGGAAGCGGCCGTGCTGGCGGTGTTGGTCGAGGCGAGGTCGATGCGTTCGACGGTCGCCGGGAAGGCGCGGCCCGGGTAAGCATCGACCGTGAAGTCGGCCTTCTGCCCGGCGTGGACATTGCCGACATCGGCTTCGTCGACGTTGACCCGCAACTGCATCTGCGAAAGGTCTTCGGCGAGCACGAACAGGGTCGGCGTGTTGAACGACGCGGCCACGGTCTGGCCCGGCTCCACCTGGCGCGCCAGGACCACGCCCGAAACGGGCGAGCGGATCACCGCGCGGTCGCGAGTGGTGACCGCGGAGGAAAGCTGCGCCTGGGCCGAGGCCACGCCCGCCCGCGCCGTGGTGACCGCGGCACGATCGCGCTTGACGTTGGCCTCGGCGGTTTCGAGCTCGGTTTTCGCCGGCACCTTGCCGCCCGAAAGGCGATAGACCTCTTGCAGCCGCGCCAGCTGGGCGGTGTCCACGTCGAGCGTGGCGCCCGCCTGGGCGACGCTGGCGTGCGCGGAATTAAGGTTCGCCTGGGCCTGCTTGATCTGGTCCTCGATGACGTCGGTGTTGATCCGCGCGAGGACCTGCCCACGGGCGACGTGGTCGTTGACGTCCACCAGCACGCTATCGAGCCGTCCCGACACCTCCGAGCCGACCTGCACCTGATTGGTCGGCCGCAGATTGCCCGTGGCGGTGACGGTCAGGTCGAGCGATTGGCGCGTGACCGGCTCGGTGATGTACGCGGTCTTGTTGCCGCCGCGCTCGGCGATCACGACGATGACCAGGATCAGCACCAGCAGCGCCGGGATCCAGTACTTGGCCCAGCGGCGCCACCGTGGGCGCTCGGTGGTGCCGAGGAATTCGTCGATCGTCTCGACCGGCGGCGTGGAAATGTCGTTCATGGCTCGATCCCGTCGTTCGAGGCGATGGCAGGCAAAGTTGGCGACCAGCCGCCGCCCAGCGCCTGGGTCAGCCGCACGAAGGCGCTCGCCCGGTCGGATTGGGCGGCGACGAGGCCATCGCGGGCGGACAGCAGCTGGTTCTCGGCGGTCAGCAGGTTCTGGAAGTCGGTCAGGCCCGCCTGATACTGGCTGCGGGCGAGGATCGCGGCGTTGTTGGCCGCATCGAGCGCCTCCTCTTCGATGCCGACACGCTCGCGCGCCGACTTGAGGTCCACGGCGGCCGATTCGACGTCTTCCAGCGCCGAGAGGATCGTCCCGCGCCACGCGGCGAGCGAGCCTTGCGCCTGCGCTTCGGCGCTATGCACCTGGGCTCGCGCCCGCCCGCCATCGAAGATCAGTTGAGTGATAGTGGCGAACAGGCCGCCGGTGATCACGTTGAACAGGCTGCCCAGGCCGACCGAAGCGGTGCTGACGTTGCCGGTCAGTTGCAACATCGGCAACAGCTGTGCGCGGGCGACGCCGATGCGGGCGCTGTTGGCGATTAGCGTTTCCTCCGCGCCGCGTACGTCGGGGCGCTGGCGCAGCACCTCGGCGGGAGGGGCAAAGCCGTCGATCGCCGGCGGCGTCGGCAACGAGTCCGATCCCTGCAGCAGCGTCAAGACGCGCCCGGGAGGCTCGCCGATGAGCGTCGAGATCGAATTGGCGCTCGCCGCCAGGCTGCTTTCGAGCTGCGGAATTGTCGCCGCAGTCGCGGCCCGCTGGCCGCGCGCTTGCTCGACGTCGAGGCTCGAGACCAGGCCGGCCTGGACGCGCCAGCGGGCGATCTGCAGGTTCTGGTCCTGGAATTTCAAGGTATCGCGCGCGATCGCCAGCTGGAGCGCGGTCGCGCGCGCCTGGATCGTGGTCAGCGCGACCTGGCCGACGATCGCGCGCTGCAGGTCGGCGAGCGAGTAACCGGCCGCCAGCAGGTCGGCTTTCGAAGCGGCCACGTTGCCCGAGATCCGGCCGAAGAGGTCGGCGTCCCAGCTGGCGTTGGCGCCGACATTGAACTGCAGCTTCTTCTGCGCGAAGCCGCCGAAATCCCTGCCGGTCTGGCCGCTTCCGGTGATTTGCGGGAAGAACCCGGCGCGCGAGGAGGAAAGCTGGGCGCGGGCCTGGGCCACCCGAGCCGCACCCTGCGCCAGGTCCTGATTGTTGGCGATCGCCAGTTCGACGAATTGGCTGAGCAACGGATCGCCCAATTGCTTCCAGTACTGGCTGACATCGGTCGAGATCGGGGCGCCGGCGCTCTCCGCCCAGGATTGGGGAACGGTAATGCCGGATTTCGGCGCAGCAACGTCAGGATGCACGCACCCCGAAAGCCCCAACGCCAGCGGCAAAGCCAGCAGGCGCACCCCGACCGTGCGGCCTTGACCGGATGTATTCACCGACTTCCCCATGTCCCGTGCGATCACCACGCCCCGCCTATTTAGCCGATTAGCTAATTCCCTATCAAGTCGCTAATTGTATCAGTCTTCCGGTTCTGCCGGTTATTTCATCAGTTGCGATTATCCGCGTCCTCTGTGTTGGTGATTTAATACACCATCTTGCCGATGCAAAGCGCTTGGTGGGGAAAGTCCGGCGCTTGGTCGAAAGCTCAGCGCTTCGGAGCGTAGTCGGGCAGCGCCAGCACGGCCGGACGGGCCGCCATGCGCTCAAGCCAGGCGGCGATCCTCGGCGTGGCGTCCGGGTTGCAAGCCTCCGGCATCACCCGCGGCAGCGCCGGGGCCATCGAGTACCACTTGATGTCGGCCAAGGAATAGAATTCGCCGAGCAGCCACGGGCGGCCGCCGTCCAGAATTCCCTCCAGCCTGGCGATGCAATTGCCGAGCTTGCGCCGAGCGTCCGCCAGCTCCTCGTCGGAATAGCCGGTCTCCGAAACCGTGGCCCACTTTCGGCGCACTTCCTCGTCGGGCATGTTGGCCAGCCGCGCGGCCATCTCGGCCTTATCGATCTTCGACGCAAACGGCGTCGCCCCGTGCGCGCCGATCGTCGTTAGCGCGGGGCAGAAGTACTCGTCGACGTATTTGGTCAGCACGCGCATTTCCGCGCGCAGCCAGGGATCGGCAGGGCGCAGCGGGACCTCGGGAAAAACGTCCTCGAGATATTCGTTGATCACGGTCGATTCGCCCACCGTTCGGCCCTCGTGGACGAGCACCGGAACGACGCCGTTCGGATTGATCGCGCGAAACGCCGGATCGTGATGCTCCCACTTGCGGCTGTCGAGCACGCGATTGTCGAACGCCAAGCCCTTTTCGAGCAGGCACAGCAGCGGCGTCAGGGAATTCGCGACGGGTCCGAAATGATAGAGCGCGAGCATCAGCCTCCGAGCCGCTGTTCCTGCTCGACCAGCGCCTGCGCCCGATCGCGCATGCTGCCGAGCACGCGCCAGACGATCTCGACATCTTCTTTTGGAATGCCCGCCGTGAGGGCGCGATCGCGCTCCCCGACCCACTCGACCATCCGGGCGTACAGCGCCCGGCCTTCACCGGACAGCGCGATCTCGATCTCGGGCCCGCCGGGCTTGCGCTCGCGGGTCAGCAAGCCGCGCTCGACCATCGTCTTGACCGCGCGGCTCAGCTGTCCGCGATCCTGCATCATCGCCTCGGCGAGGCCGTTGAGCGAGAGCGGGGCGGTCTCGCCGAGCTGGGTCATGATCCGCCATTCGGTCTCGGACAGGCCGAACAGCCGTCGCTGCGCCAGGATGCCGGCGCGGCGGAGGACGGCGAACAGGCGAATCATCCGCAACGAGACCAGCCCGAAGTCGGCCTTCGCGCCCCCGTTTGCCGCGGTTTGTGCGTCGTTCATCCATTCCTCCCGTTGCCTGTCATTCTCTAGTGCAGTTTTGTTGGTGTCAAAAAGCTTTTTGGTTCAGGATGATCGACCGGAGGACGCGATGCGCGAATTCGCAGGCAGGACGGCGTTCATCACCGGCGGCGCGAGCGGCATCGGGCTCGGCATGGCCAAGGTGTTCGCCTGGGCCGGGATGAACGTCGTCGCCGGCGACATCCGCGAGGACCACATCGCCGCCGCCCACGACGCCATCGCCGACGAGGGCCTGGCGGAGCGGGTCCGCTTCATCCGCCTCGACGTCACCGACCGCGAGGCGTTCGCCGCCGCCGCCGAGGAAGCCGACGCGATGTTCGGCAAGCTCCACGTGCTGTGCAACAACGCCGGGATCGGTCTGCTCAAACCAATCAGCACAGCCAGCGAAGCCGACTGGGACTGGGCGATCGACGTCAACCTGAACTCGATGTTCAACGGCGTGAAGGCGCTCCTGCCGCGCATCCGCAAGCACGGCGAAGGCGGGCACGTCGTCAACACCGCCAGCATGGCCGGCGTGCTGCAGTACAGCCAGGCGGGCATTTACGTGACCACCAAGTTCGCGGTTGTCGGCTTCTCCGAAGCGCTGCGCGCCGAGCTGGCGCCGGAGGGAATCGGCGTGTCGGCGTTCTGCCCAGGCGGCGTGCGCACAAATATCCGCGAGTACGAAAAGACGCGTCCCGAGCGCTTTGCCGTGGAAGCCGAAACGCGAAGCGGCCCGCCACCCGGCTTCAGTTTCACGGAGGAACAGCGCGCGAGGCTCGCCAGCCTCACCGCCAGCCCCGAGGAGGCGGGCGAGCTGGTGCTGCAGGGCATCCGAGACAACGCGCTGTATATCTTCACCGCGCCCGAATTCCGTGCCGGCGTGGAGGAGCGCTTCGCTGCCATTCGCCGCGCGCTCGGCCAGGACGAGGAGCGCGCAGCCGTCGCGCGCGAACTGATCCCGGGGCTGGTCGGCAGCCCGATCTACAACGAAGCGCCTTGAGGGGGAGGGGCAATCGCGCCCGCCCGGTCAGCGTCTCAGTGTTTGTGAGTGGCGTACTCGATTCTGAGGTCGAGCAGCGTAGGTCCCTTCGCGGCGAAGCTCCATTCCAGGGCCTCGTCCAGTTGCCCGACGCTGTCGACCCGCTTCGCCTCAACGCCAAGCCCCTCCGCCAGCTTGACGAACTCCAGACCCGACAAGTCGCAGCCGGGCACCTCGTTCATGCCGAACTCGGCGGAAAAGCCGGTCAGCGCGGCGTAGGCGGCGTTGTTGAGGATCAGATAGCTGACGTTGGCCTTCTCGGCGGCAGCCGAGAACAAGCCCTGGATGGTGTACATGGCGGAGCCGTCGCCGAGGATGGCGACGACCTTGTCCCGCTGCGCCATGGCGACGCCGACGGATGCGGGGAGGCCATAGCCGAGGCCGCCGCTGGCGCAGGTGTAGAAGCCGCCTTCTCGCGTGATCGGCAGCACGTCGTGTTCGGGACCGCGCGCGGTCGGCGCTTCCTCGACGATGACGGCATTCTCGGGCCGCAGCGCGGCGACGCGCTTGAGCACGTAAGCCGCGCTCATGGCCGCTTCCGGTTCGGCAAACGTGCGCCGCTTGCCGGTATAGGCACGCTTATTGGCGCGCTCGCACAGCAACGCGAGACCTTCGGCGACATTGCCGAGCACACCGCCTCCGCCGGGTAGGGCGGCGAGGTGTTGCGGGTCTTCGCTAAGGGCCATTAGCTTCGCGTGCTCCGGCCAATGCGGACCGCTGCCCTCTACGTGCCAGGTGAACACCGGCGCCCCCGCGACGAGGATCGCATCGTATGGCGCGAGCAGCTTGCGCAAGTCGGCCCGCCACGCGGGGAGGAAGCCGGCGAAGTGCGGGTGGTCCTCGGGGAAGGTCTCGCGCGCGGCATAAGGCGCGGCCCACACCGCGCAGCCGGTCTTTTCGGCCAGGCGGATCGCCTCGTCCCAGCCGCCCGAATTGGCGACACCGGTGCCGATGACCAGCGCCGGGCGGTCCGAGCCATCGAGCATCGCCGAAAGCCGCTCGATGCCGGTGGCCGAAGGCACCGTGCACAGCGTGAGGCGCGGCAGCGCCGGCATCTCGCACTCGCGGTCCCAGTCGTCCACCGGGATCGAGACGTAGCAAGGCCCCATCGGCGGCGTCAGCGCGGTGACGAAAGCGCGGATCAGCGCCAGCGGCACGTCCTCGGCGCGCGCGGGCTCGATCGAGTACTTGACGTAGGGCCGCGGGAATTCGGGCGCGCGCTCGTTGTACAGGAACGGGTCGAACGGCAGGATGCTGCGCGCCTGCTGGCCGGCGGTGACCACCAGCGGCGTGCAGTTGCGGAACGCGGTGAACAGGTTGCCGAGCGAGTGGCCGGTGCCGGCGGCGCTGTGCAGGTTGACCAGCGCCGGGTTGCCGCTGGCCCGCGCGAAGCCGTCGGCCATGGCGACCACGACGGCTTCATTGAGGCCCATCACGTAAGGGAACGGCATGGCCTTCAGCATCGGGATCTCGGTGCTGCCGGGATTGCCGAACAACCGGTCGACGCCGAAGTGCTCGAAAACCCTGAAGGCGGCTTCGCGGACGGTGGGCACTAGACCGGTTCCCCTCCGGCGCGCGCGCGTTCGAGCACGGTCGCCTCGTCGCGGTTCACGCGGAACAGCACGGTGAACAGGCACACCAGCACCACCGGCCAGACCACGTTGATCGAGATGATCGCGGTGCCGAGATCGCCGTGCAGCCGGTCGCTGACGATGCCGACGAAGTACGGGCCCATGCCGAGGCCGAGCAGCGTCTGGATGATGATGAAGATCGAGCTGGTCACCCCGCGCATGCGCGGCAGCACCAGGTCGTAGACCAGCGAATAGAGCGGCGGCAGCCACATCGTCAGGATCAGGCTGTAGGCGGTGAAGCGCAGGTAGAAGCTCGCCGGGTCGGGCGCGTGATAGGTCCAGATGCCGAAGATCGGCGAGACGCCGAGCGAGAAGATCGTCAGCCACACGCGGCCGCGGGCCCCCACCCGTGCGGTCAGCCAGTCCGACAGCGGCCCCGCGACGACCGGGCCGATGATGCCGAGCCCTGCGGCGAGCAGGCCGAACTGCAGCCCGGTCGCGGCAATCGAGAGGCCGTAGGCGCGGTGGAGGAACGAGGGCGTGAATCCCATCACCGCGTAGTTTATCGAAGTCTGCAGCCCGGCGACGACGGTCAGCAGGATGATCGAAGGCGACAGCACCAGGTTGTAGGTTGGCCGGTCGGTCAGCCGCAGCGACTGGAACATGTTGAGGATCACGAACAGCCCGAAGCCGACGACGAACCACTGCATCACGTGAGGGTCGATGTGCAGGCCCATCACGTCGGTCGGCGGGCGTGGCGAAAAGCGCTGGGTGATGCTCGTCATGGCGCGGCAGAACAGGACGATCACCAGCAGGCCCACCAGGTTGACCGTCCACTGCCGGGCGCCGGCCTTGCGGCTCCACAGCGACAGCCAGTTGATTCCCGGAGTGACCGAGGCGAGCACCGCTCCGCTGGCCTTGAACGGATGCGGGTCCGGCGGCGAGACGATGCCGTCAACCTCGCCGCGCACCGGCTCGCGCAGGCGGGAGATCAGCCAGGCGAGCAGCAGCCCGGGCAGGGAGGCTACGAGGAAGGCGAATTGCCAGCCCGAGAAGCCTCCGGGATGGTTCGGAAAACGCCCGTCCCACCACTGGGCAACCACGCCGCCCAGCGCCATCGAGAAGCCGAGGCCGAGCGAGGTGGTGATGCCCATCGCCGCCATCGCAGTGCCCCGCCGCGAGCGCGGGAAGGTGTCGAAGATGATCGAGTTGGCCGAAGGCTGTGCGGAAGCTTCGCCGATGCCGACGCCAAGGCGCGAGAAGGCGAGCAGCGCGAATCCGCCGGCAAACGCGGACAAGCCGCAGAACAGCGACCACGCGAAGATGGAAATCGACAGCAGCCGAGTGCGGATCCAGCCATCGACCAGCCGGCCGAGCG
This sequence comes from Croceibacterium sp., assembly GCA_025450635.1. Lineage (GTDB taxonomy): Bacteria > Pseudomonadota > Alphaproteobacteria > Sphingomonadales > Sphingomonadaceae > Croceibacterium_B. The sequence goes on from JANWHA010000098.1 coordinate 21,824, forward strand.
GGAGCGAGAACAGCGCGTAAAACAGCGAGAACAGCGTGCCGTAGAGCAGCCCGAGCTCGGAATCCCCGAGGTGCAGGTCAGCGCGGATGTTGGGCGCGAGGATCGACAGAATCTGCCGGTCGAGCAGGCTGAGGCCCTGCGCCGTGGAGACCAGCGTCAGCGCGTACCACCCGGCGCGGGAAACGCGGGTCGTCGGGGCGGGCGCGTCCTCCGGGACTGCGGTGGTGGCCATCGTCGTTCCTCTCCCCACTCAAATCCTCCCCGGAACGGGGAGCGGGACCACCCGAAGGGTGGTGGAGGGGGCCCGCCACCGGCGCGGCGCTGGAGGAGAGCCCCCTCCGTCAGCCGCCCGCGGCGGCCGCCAACTCCCCGTCCCGGGGAGGATTTAGTTCACCCCAGCGCCTGCCGGATCGTTTCGCCGATCGGCGTGGTCGGACGTCCGCTGAGCGCGCTTAATTGGCGTTGGTCGTTGTACAGCTGGCCTTCGCCGGCGAGATAGCTGGTGCTCGCGAGCAGCGCCGCGACCGGCGGCGGCAAGCCGGCGCCCTCGAGCGTCGTGGCGTATTCGGCTTCGCTCTGGTTGACGTATTTGACGTCCTTGCCCGAGTGCTTACTCAGCTCGCGGGCGAAATCGTCCATCGTCCAGCTGTGGTCGCCGGCGAGCTCGTAGATGTCGCCGCCCTTGCCGCTCACCAACGCCGCGGCGAGGCCGGCGGCGAGGTCGGCGCGGCTGGCGGTCGAGAAGCGCCCCTGGCCCGAAGCGCCGTAGACCGCGCCGGCCTCGATCGCCGGGGCGAGCCCGCCGACGTAGTTGTCGGAATACCACGGCATCCGCAGCACGTCGTGGTTGAGCCCGCTGTTCTCGAGCAGCTCCTCGGTTTCCTTGTGCTCGGGGGCGAGCGCGAGCTTCGAATTGCGCGCGTTGAGGATCGAGGTGTAGGCAAGATATTTCGCGCCGGCCTTCTTGGCCGCCTCGATCACGTTGCCGTGCTGCCGCCCGCGCTGGCCGACGGCATTGCCGCTGATCAGCAGCACGCGGTCGACCCCCTCGAGCGCCGCTTCCAGGCTCGCTGGGTCGTCGTAATCGGCCTGGCGTACCTGCACGCCCTTCATCGCGTAATCGGCGAGAACCGCGGGGTCGCGCGCCAGCGCCACGATCTCGCCGGGCGCGGCCTTCTGCAGCATCTCGTCGAGCACCAGCCGCCCGAGCTTCCCGGTCGCGCCGGTCACCGCGTAGGTCGTCATTGTCTCTCTCCCTCGGGATTCGCCGCTACAGCTTGAACCAGCGCTCGGCGTTTGTCTGGAAAAATTTCTTCTTCAGCGCGAACGGGATGTCGAGGTCGTCCATCCAGCACACCTCCTCGGGCACGTACTGGTAGGGATAGTCCATCGCGTACATCACGCGGTCCTCACCCATCACCTCGATCATCGTCTTGATCGCCGGACCGAACGGCAGGCCGCTGTTGGTCGCGAGCACGTTGTTGCGCATGTAGTGGAACAGGTCGTGCTGCAGCGGCTTGAGGCGCGGGTACCGGCCGCTGCGCAAGCCCGCCTTGTGCATGTAGTCCAGCCGGTAGAGCATGTGCGGCAGCCCCTCGCAGCCGTGGCCGAGCATCAGCTGGAGGTTGGGGTAGCGGTCGAACACGCCCGTCGTCATCAGGCGCATCGCGTGATAGCTGACCTCGACCGCGAAGCCGAACACCGCTCCGTCGAGCCCGGCCCCGACCATGTCGCCGATCATGTCGTCGGGCAGCCCCTGCGGGTGGATGTAGAGCGGCAGGTCGAGTTCGGAGCAGGCGCGCAGGATCGGGTCGAACTGCGGCTCGTCGAGATAGTGGCCGTGGGTGTGGCTGTTGACCTGCACCCCGTGAAAGCCGAGCTCTTCCTTCGACCGGCGCAATTCCTCGGCCGACCATTCGGGATCGATCGGGGCGACCGCCGCCATGCCGTAGAAGCGATCAGGGTAGCGCTCGCACGCGTCCTTCAGCTTGTCGTTGCCGTTGCGGGCGATGCGCTTGGCTTCCTCGGCGTCGAACAGCGACTGGGTGCCCGGGCTGGTCATCGCCAGCACCGCCTTGTCGATGCCGCTCTCGTCCATCGAAGCGATGCGCTGCGGCCCGGCTTCCACCAGGCGGTCGCGGATGAAGGTGGTGCGCTCGCTGGGGCTGGTGCCGTAGAAACCCCACAGGCTGACGGTGCCCTTGTCGGCACGGCCTTCCCTGACCAGGCGCATGATTGCGTCGAGCTGCTCCTGGGTGGCCCAGGCTTCTTCGGTCGCGATGCGCAGATAGCCGCGGTCGCCGCCGGTCTTGAGTTCGTGTGCCATCGTTATCCTTCGTGAACTGTCTTGGTGATCATGCACGCGAGCACGCCTTCGGGGCCGTCCTCGGCGCCGTGGCCCGACCACTTGACCCCGCCGAACGGGGCGTCGGCGGCGGCGATCATGTGGCTGTTGATGCCGACCATGCCCGTCTCGATCGCGTCGGCGAGGCGGCGCTGGCGCTTGGCGTCGTTGGTCCAGGCATAGCCGGCGAGCCCGTATTCGAGGCGATTGGCCTCGGCGATCATCTCGTCCTCGCCCTTGTAGGGGTTGATGAGGGCCACAGGGCCGAACGGCTCCTCGTGCATGATATCGGCTTCGAGCGGCACTTCGCTGAGCACGGTCGGCTGGAAGAAGAAGCCCTGGTTGCCGATGCGGCTGCCGCCGGCGCCCAGCGTCGCGCCTTTGTCCTTCGCGTTGCCGATCAGCCGATCCATCGCCTCGGGCCGGCGCTTGTTGGCCATCGGACCCATCTGGGTGCCTTCGACGAGGCCGTCGCCGACCTTCACCTTCTGCGCGCGCTCGGCGAAACCGTCGCGGAAGCGCGCGAACACGTCTTCCTGGACGATGAAGCGCGTCGGGCTCACGCACACCTGCCCGGCGTTGCGGTATTTCCCGGCCACCGCGACATCGAGCACGTGGTCGACATCGACGTCGTCGAACACCAGCACCGGGCCGTGACCGCCGAGCTCCATCGTCGTGCGCAGCATGTTGTCGGCGGCGAGTTTCGCCAGGTGCTTGCCGACCACCGTGCTGCCGGTGAAGCTGAGCTTGCGGATCACCGGCGAGCCCAGCAGGTGGCGGCTGACCTCGTCGGGTACGCCGAACACCGCCTGCGCAACCTGCTTGGGCAGACCGGCGTCGAGCAACGCCTGCAAGATGCCGAGCGCGCTGGCCGGGGTTTCCTCGGCGCTCTTGAGGATCACCGAGCACCCCGCGGCACTGGGCGCGCCGAGCTTGCGCCCCGGATTGCCGAGCGGGAAGTTCCACGGCGCGAACGCGGCGACCGGGCCGACCGGCTCGTGCCGCACCGTCGAGCGCTGCCCGGCCGGGCGGACCAGCTCGCGGCCGTAAAGGCGGAAGACCTCGCCGGCGTAGAAGTTGAACAGGCCGACCACCATCATCACTTCGATGCGGGTTTCGTCGAGCGGCTTGCCTTCCTCCATCGTGGCGACGCGGGCGAGGTCTTCCTGCCGCTCGAGCAGCAGCCGCGCGGCGCCCTGCAGCACCGCCGCGCGCTCCTGCGGGGTCGACTTGCGCCAGATGCGGAAGCCCTCGGCGGCGACTTCGAGCGCGCGATCGAGATCGCCCGCTTCGGCCAGCGGCAGCGCGCCGATCGCTTCGCCGGTGGCGGGGTTGACGACGTCGAACGTCCGCCGGCCGCCGCCGGAGACGCGCTCGCCGTCGATGATCATGTGGAGGGAGGGGTAGCTTGTCATTCGTGTCTCGCCATCGTTGGAGGAAGCGCGAACCCCCTAGTCCGTCCGCCCTGAGCTTGTCGAAGGGCAGTCTTTCCTTTGAGCGGGGCGCCGGAAGAAAAAGCGGTCGTAGGCCTTTGGCCAGCTTCGCTTCCGACAAGCTCAGGACGGACGGGGATTGGGGGCAGCGTCTAGGACTAGCCCGTCACCGCCGCCGCGGCTTCGGCTTTCTTGCGCGCCGCGCGCGCCTCGTCGCGCTTCTGGTCCCCTTCCCAGCGCTCGGCGACCATTTCCTCGCCGGTGATCGGGTGCTTCATGTGGAACGGCAGCAGCTTGTGGGTCGGCCACAGCCAGTGGTCCTCGATCAGCTCGTCGGGGCCGGCCGGATCGTCGGGATAGGTCGTGCGGATGAACGGGGTGTACTCGGGATCGGTGAAGGCCCAGCCCTTGTCGAAATCGGCGTGCCAGTGCGGGAAGTAGTTGAGCACGTGGATGCGCCACTTGCCGTCGGCGCCCTTCTTGTAGGTGTTCTCGTACAGGCCGCCTTCCCACCACTGGCGCATGCCGAGCCCGGCGGCCTCGTCGGTGTAGTCCTTGTGCCGCCCGGCCTGCATCGTCGAGCGGGCGCGCATCTTCGCCGTCACCCCGTCGGGCTCGATGTCGACGATGTCCTGCAGCTGCGGATGGTCGAGCAGGAAGCCGTCGATCGGTCCGTTGTTGTCGTGGGTGAAGCGCTTGCGGAAGCGCTCGCAATAGAGCCGCCGGGCGCCTTCCTTGCCCTTCCACACGCCGCCGAAGAAGCGCACCTCGCAATCGTCGGTGAACAGCTCGATCACCTGGTCGTACATGCACTTGTCGATCAGGTAGCCGTAGAGGAACTGCAGCTTGCGCACGTCGAGCTCGTCCTCGCGCCGCTGCAGGCGCTTCTCCATCGCCTCGAGCTTCGCCTCGAGCGCGGCGAGTTTTTCTTCGGACATCCCGACTCTCCTAAATTGTATGCGTTGCAAACGATTTGGGAGAGTTAGCGAGTCGCGTCAACCGGCGATCAAAGGCCGAGCTTCTCCAGCCGCTCGACTTCCTCGCGATAGGGCCGGATGCCGCGGTACATGAGGTATGTGGCCGTCGGCAGGAAGATCGCCGCGGTGATCAGGATCGACAGCCAGACCTTGCTCTCGTCGACGACGACGTATGTGCTGACCCAGCCGATCACAAAGCTGCCCATCGCCCCGAAAAAGGTGAACATGAACAGATAGAAGGCGCTGATCTGGCCGCGCTTCTCGTTCGGCGTGATCCGCTGCACCGCGGCGTTCTGGGCCGGCGCTCCGGCGAGGCCGAAGAACACCCCGAGCGACATCAGGGTGATCGCCAGGACGCCGTTCGGCATCAAGGGCGTCAGGACCGTGCACACCGTGGTGCAGGCGAAGATGATCGCCGTCGCCCGGATGTTGGCATCCTTGTGCCGCTTGGCCAGCCACTGGACGAACAGCGTCCCGGCGACGATGCCCGCCAGCATGGCGACCAGCTGCAGTGAGCCGAGCAGCGCGCCCGTTTGGGCTTCGCTCCAGCCATAGGTGCGTTTCATGAACGGGATCCGCCAGGCGGGCAGGCCCTGGCTCTCGACGGCCGACAGGGCGAGCGCAGCGAACAGCGGCAGGAAGACCTGCCTGTTCTGCCAGATGGCAACGGCCGCATCGAATCCCAGGAAGGCGAGCACCTTGCGTCCGAACGAAGCGCCTTCAGGCACGAGCTGATGCGCTTCGGGCGGGCTGCGGCGGGGCGGTTCCTTGACGAACAGCATGATCACGCCGGCGAGCAGGCCGAGCCCGCCGATGATGATCATCACCAACTGCCAGTTGAACGTCATGATGCCGAGGACGGAGACCTTGGTCGGCAGCGTCGCCGTCCAGGCGATCATCTGTCCGCCGAGAATATTGCCGAGCGAGCTTCCGCCGATGTAGCCAAGCTGGATAAGCGCGAACACGAGCGGGATACGCAGCGGCCGGAAGTAGTCGACCAGCATGGAATAAGACCCCGGCCCATTGGCCGACACCGAGGCGCCGACGAACAGGCGCGAGGCGATCAACTGGCCAAAGTTCTGGGCAATTCCGCCCAGCGCCATGATAATGCCAAGGATCGAGATACCGCCCGACAGCACCCATTTGCGCGGGTAGATATCGACCAGCCGCGCGAGCGGGATGCCGACGATCACGAAGGCGATCACGCTCGCCGGGCCGAGCAGGAAGCCGAGCGTGGCGTCCGAGATGCCGAAGCTGCCCTTGATCCGCTCGGCCAGCATGCCGAACACGGTCTGGTCGAAGAACATCGTAAAGGTGGCGAAGATGATCGCGGCGAGGGCGAACCAGCCCCAGCCCTCTGACGGCCACGGCTGCGCGCTGGGCATACCCACGTCCGCGGCCGCGTTTTCGGCTTCCGCGACCATGCCGGGCGCGGTCGGCGCTATAGCCATTCACTCTCTCCCTTGGGGCGCGTCTTTCGCGCGCCTTCGTGAATCTGCTTGCGGCGGTTTGTAGGCAGCGAATAGACGAAGGCGAAGCGAAAACTTGTCGACAGATGTTGCGCGTCATGCGCCGGGGGAGAAACAAACATGCCGAGATTCGTTGCCCGCGCGGTGCTCACCGCCGCCGTCCTCATCACCACCGGAGCCCTTTCGATGACCGCTCAAGCCAAGCAACCGACCTATTCCGCCCACTATGCCGAGGACCGCTCCGAGATCGAGGACCTGATGGCGCGCTACCTGTTCGCGATCGATTACTTCGACTGGGATTCGTACGTCGAGACTTTCGCCCCCGACGGCGAGCTGACCTTCGCCAGCGGTACCTCCAAGGGGCGCGACGCCATCCGCGCGGCGGTGACCAGCTTTTCCAGCCGCATCGGCCAGTTCTATCACACCGAGGACGGCAAGCCGGCCAAGCTGCGCCACGTGATCCTGCAATCGTCGATCCGCGTCGAGGGCAATCATGCCTGGGGCCGCACGCTGTGGGTCGAGATGGCCAATCACGGACCCGGCGACACGATGAAGATGGGCACTTACGGCATTTACGAGGACGAGTTCAGCAAGATCGGCGGCCACTGGTTCATCCAGAAGCGCAACGTGCTCAACGAATTCCTCAAGGGCCGCAATTCGGGTCCGAACAACCCGGTGCGCGACATGGACGCGCTGGCTGAGGCGGCCAGGAAGTGAGCTACGCTGCCGACCGCGCCGAAATCGAGGACCTGATGGCGCGGTACCTGTTCGCGATGGATTACCACGACGCCGACGGCTACGCCGAATGCTTCACCGAGGACGGCGAGCTCGACTGGGCGATGGGCGTGGCGCGCGGGCGCGAGGCAATCCGCGCCGAGGCGCTGTCGTTCAAGGAGCGCATCGGCGAAATCTTCAAGGATAGTTCGGGCGCAGCGGCCAAGCTGCGTCACGTAGTGGCGCACAAGGCGATCCGCGTCGACGGCGACCGGGCATGGAACACCGGCTTCTGGTTCGAGATGACCAACGGCGGTCCCGACGGCTCGATCGCCTTGCCGAGCTTCGGCATCTACGAAGACGACCTTGTGCGGGTCGACGCGCGCTGGCTGTTCCGGCGGCGGAAGATCTATAACGAGTTCCTGCCGGGCCGCGAATCCGGCCCGGCCAACCCGGTAGTCGCCATGGACGCCGCCTAAATTCCCCTCCCGCTTGCGGGAGGGGAGAAGGGCGATCCAACATTCGTTGGCAGCGTAACGAAAGGTCTTTCCTACAATCTGTCGTTCTGCGTATGTTCGAACCTTTCTTCCGCGATTCCCGGCTGCCGCAGCTGGCTTTCGAGCGCGGATCCGTGAAGGATCGGTCTGGTCCTGTTTGGCCAGTGCGACGTGTGACCTTTCTTGCTCTTAAGTATTTGGAAATACAGTGGACGCGGAAGAAACCGGAAGTTTTGCGGGATGTGTTTATGGGTGACTTTTCCCTGACTTTTGGAACGGCCCGCGATGGAGCGCTGACATGATCGATTTCTCCGGCCGCACGGCCTTCGTTACCGGAGGCGCCAACGGCGTCGGAATCGGCATCGTACGCAATCTGCTCGAGGCGGGCGCGAAAGTGGCAATCGCGGACATCCGCCAGGACTCGATCGACCAGGCGCTAGCCACGCTCGACAACCGCGAGGTGATGGGCGTGCAACTCGACGTGAGGAGCCGCGAGGGCTTTGCCGCGGCGGCGGACGAGGTCGAGGCCAGGCTCGGGCCGGTCAGCCTGGTGTTCAACAACGCCGGCGTGAACCTCTTCCAGCCGATCGAGGACAGTTCGTACGACGATTGGGACTGGGTGATGGGCGTCAACCTCGGCGGGGTTATCAACGGCGTGATGACCTTCGCCCCGCGGATGAAGGCGCGCGCGCAATCGGGCGAAGTGAAGGGTGGGCACGTCACCAATACCGCCAGCATGGCCAGCTTCATCGGCAGCGGCACGCCGGGCATCTACAACACCAGCAAGTTTGCCGTGCGGGGCCTCAGCTATTCGCTGCGCCACTCGATGTACCGGTACGGCATCGGCGTCAGTTGCGTGCATCCGGGCCTGGTGAAGAGCTACATCTACGCCAGCGACGACGTGCGGCCCGACGAGCTGAAAGCGGAGATGAAGCCCGTCGACACCGCGATGGTCGAGCGGCTCGCGGGAGTGCACGAATTCGGCATGGAGCCCGACGTCATCGGCGCGCGCATCCTCGAAGGCATCCGCGAGAACCGCGCCAACATCTTCACCCATCCGGATCACAAGCAAGAGGTGCGCGAGATCTTCGACGAGATCCTCGCGGACTACCGCGACTATCCGAACGACCCCGGGTTCGACCAACGAGTCGGTTTCGAGAAGATTCGCCGCGACAATTACGCCGAAACCCGGCGCAAGGCGCGCGAGATATGATGCTGGCGGTTCAGCTTCGCTGGGCTAGGGCGGCCGCATGACCTTCCGCACCCCGTTCGTGGCCGCCCTGGCGCTGGCCCTCGCCGCGCCGGCCATGGCCCAGCAGGCCAAGCCGACGCCGCAACTGACCGACGATCAGCGCGTGCTGCTGCATTGCTCGGCCACTTTTGCGCTGGTCTCGGGCCGCCAGCACGCCAAGGACCCGCGGGCGCTCGCCTTCCCCGACGTGACCCAACGGGGGCGCGAGTACTTCGTGCGCGCGATGGTGCAGCTCATGGATGACGCCGGCCTCGATCACGACGCGATCGCGAAATTGGTCTCGCAGGAGGCGGCGGGGTTGCAAGACCCCGGCGTGCTCTACAAGCAGATGCCCACCTGCCTCGCCTCGCTGCAAGCGTCTGGATTGTGAACGGCCGTTCAGGTTCCGCTAAGCGTCGTTGTGCCAAGCTGCCGGCACTTGCGTGAAGGAGGATTCGTGAAGGAGGATTGAGGTGATGCGATCCCCAATTGCGTTGCTGATCTTGACCGTTGCCATGACTTCCGCGCCTGCATTGGCCAGGCATTCGGCTGATGACAACCTGGGCCGCGCGGCGCGGCAATTGGCCGATCCCGCGCGGCAGCAGCAGATCGCTCAAGCCGCGGGAGACGCCGTGGATGCGGTGCTGAGTTTGCCCGTCGGTCCGCTGCTACGCGCAGACGCGGAGATTGCCGGTGATGACCCGCGCGCGATCGATCCCGATACGCGCGTCGGCGATCTCGCCGGCCCCGCTGCCGACGATGCGAGACGCGAGGTTAGCGAAGGGCTACCGCGGATGGCGAGCGCGATGGCCGACCTTGCAAACGCGGTGCACGATATGATCCCGCAGTTCCGCGCGATGGGTGAAAAACTCGACCGCGATTTGGACCGCGACTGGGCGGGCCATCGCACGGCCGAGCGCCGCTAGCGCCCTTCTCCGTCTGCTGCCTGTAGACGCGCAAGGCACCTTGCGGCATTGCCGCCGCAATGTGGCAGCTGCATTGTTTCCCCTTGTGCCCGTTCAGCCGCAAGGTCCGCCTCGCCCTTAGCGAGAAGGGCGTCCAGTTCACCCTCGTCCGCGAGAATCCGTGGGAAGGGGGCGATGCGCTCTACGCGCTCAATCCCGCCGGTCTGACCCCGGTGCTGCGCGACCCCAACAAGCCGCTCACGCTCGCCGACAGCCGGGCGATTTGCGAATATCTCGAGGAGACCGTCGACAAGGCACCGCTGATTCTCGGCACCGCCGCCCAGCGCGCCGAAATTCGCCGGCTGGTGGCGATGTTCGACGAGCAGTTTTTCGGCGACGTGACCCATCCGATGCTGCACGAACGGATGAAGAAGCGCCTCGTGCTGCGCACTCCGCCGGACTCGAAGCTGCTGCGCGAGACGATGCGGCTGGCGCACGAGCATCTCGATTACATCGACTGGCTGATCGACAACCGTCGCTGGCTGGCGGGTGCCCAACTGAGCCTCGCCGACTTCGCCGCGGCGGCGCAGATCTCGGTTGCCGACTATCTCGGCGGGATCGATTGGGCGGGGCACGAAGAGGCGCACGGCTGGTACCGCGTGATGAAGAGCCGCCCGAGCTTCCGCCCGCTTCTGACCGAAAAGATGGAAGGCATTCCGGCGCCGGCCGGGTATAGCGACCCTAACAGCTAATTCCCATATCGGCAGGGAAGGAGGCCTCCATGACCGATAAGATGAACCTCACCGACGCGGAATGGCGCGAGCGGCTGACGCCCGAGCAATACGCCATCCTGCGCCAGAAAGGCACCGAGCGCGCGTTCACCGGCGAGTACGAGAAGAACAAGGCCGCGGGCGAATATGTCTGCGCGGCATGCGGGCAGCCGTTGTTCGAAAGCGAAGACAAGTTCGATTCCGGTTCCGGCTGGCCAAGCTTCGTGCGCCCGGCCGAAGATGGGGCGGTCGAAGAGCATCGCGACATCGCGCACGGCATGATCCGCACCGAGGTCGTATGCGCGCGTTGCGAGAGCCATCTGGGTCATGTGTTCGAAGACGGCCCGCGCGATCGCGGCGGCTTGCGCTATTGCGTCAACAGCGCGTCGCTCAACTTCAAGCCGGAGGAAAACTGACCGGCGCAGGCCCGTTTGCCGTTAACGCTGTGTTTTGTTTCCTCTATGCAAGCGCGCTGAGACACCGGGCGGCGGGACCCGCTCACTTATCACGGCTGACGGGGCCAGATGGCTGACAAGCGGGGCTCGCGCTCCAGAAGACGGCAGGAAAACGAACGGCGCGGCCGCGAACAGCAGGCGCGTCGCCGGCAGAAGCAAGAGCACAGGAGCAGCGGCTGGCGCTTGTGGGCGCGGCGGGCGCTGGTGTGGGGGGGCTCGTTTGCGCTGCTCATCGTTTTCGCGCTCGGCTGCGCGGTTTTTTTCGCCGAGCGCTCGATGCCCGGCTTCGAGGCCCTCAAGGGCAGCCAGAACGGTCAGACGATCGTCGTCCGCGCGCGCGACGGCAGCGAGATCGTCGAGCTCGGGCCGAGCTATGGCCAATGGCTCACGGCGAACGAAATTCCCCAGTCGATGAAGAACGCGATGATCGCGACCGAGGATCGGCGGTTCTACTATCATATCGGCGTCGACCCGGTGGGCCTGGCGCGCGCGGTGTATATCTGGGCCACGGGCTCCAAGCGGCTCGAGGCGACCTCGACGATCACTCAGCAGCTCGCCCGCAACCTGTTCCTCAATTCCAATCGCACCATCGACCGCAAGCTGCGGGAGGCGGTGCTGGCGATGGCGCTGGAGGCCAAATTCTCGAAGCAGCAGATCCTCGAGCTGTACCTCAACAAGGTCTACTTCGGCGGCGGCGCGTACGGCATCGATTCCGCCAGCCGCAAGTTCTTCAGCCACCCGGCGACCAATCTGTCGAACGCGGAGGCGGCGATCATCGCCGGCATGGTCAAGGCGCCGAGCCGCTACTCGCCGACCGCCGACGTCGGCGCCGCAGTCGACCGCGCCAACGTGGTGCTCGGCCTGATGCACGACCAGGGCATGATCTCGGCAGAGGAGGCCTCGGTCGACCCCGGCACGGTCCACCTCAAGCCGGAAGAAGGACAGAACTCGGTCCGCTATTTCACCGACTGGGCCCTGCCGCAGCTCGACCTGCTGCTGCCCGACAACGAGGGTAACAACCAGCCGATCGAGGTGTGGACCACGATCGATTTAGCCATGCAGAAGGCCGCGACCGACTCGATCCAGCACAACGTGCCCAAGGGAGCGCAAGGCGCGCTGGTCAGCATGGACAACGACGGCGCGATCCTGGCGATGGTCGGCGGGACCGACTACGTGAAATCTAATTACAACCGCGCGACCGAGGCCGTGCGCCAGCCCGGATCGGCGTGGAAGCTGTTCGTTTATCTCGCCGCGCTCGAAGCCGGCTATACGCCCGACGACCGGGTCCAGGACGAGCCGGTCACGATCGACGGCTGGAGCCCGCACAACTCGGAAGGGGGCTACGCCGGCGAGATCGACGTGCGCACCGCCTTCGCTTATTCGAAAAACACCGTCGCCGCCGCGCTCGGCAACCAGGTCGGCTTCGGCACCGTCGCATCGATGGCGCGGCGGTTCGGCATCACGACGCCGATCTCAACCTACCCTTCGATGGTGCTCGGCACCTCGGACGTGCGGGTGCTCGATATGACCCGCGCCTTTGCCGAGATTTCGGACAAGGGCCAGTCGCTCCAGCCCTATGGCATCGTCAAGGTCACCGCCAGCGGCGGCCAGGTGCTCTACCAGCACCAGGACGAGCGCTCGTCGCAACTGGTGGCCGACAATGTCGCGGCCGGGATGACCGACCTGTTGCAGACCGCGGTCAACACCGGCACCGGCCGCGCGGCGCAAATCGGTCGCCCGGTCGCCGGCAAGACCGGCACCACCAGCTCCAACAAGGACGGCTGGTTCCTCGGCTTCTCGAGCGGAATCACCACTGGCGTGTGGATCGGCCGCGACGACGCCAAGCCGGTCGGCGGGCTGTGGGGCGGAACTTCGCCGGCGCGCGCGTTTGCCGAATACATGAGCTATGCGGTCAAGAACCGGCCGGTCGAGCCGTTCAACACGCAGGTCCAGCTGCCGCAGTGGCAACTCGAGCCCGACGACGAATACAACCAGGCCAGCCCTGACAGCTATTACAACTTCGACGACAACGGCAATCTTGTGCCGCCGCCCGGGCCGGACCTGCCGCGCGGGAATATTGTTCCGCCCGAGGGAACCGAGCCCGAACGGCGCCCTCCGCCCGATGGCGCACCCACCTCCGGTCCCGCCCCGGCCGCCGCCAGTCCGGACTTCCTCAACCGGGCGACGGGCGGCGATGAGCCGCAGGGCCAGCGGCCGCGCCGCCAGCCGGTGCCCGCGCCCGGGGCGACACCGGTGCCGCGCGGGGTTCAGCCGCAACAGTAGATGAAGTCAGGCCCCCGCCCGGTCAGGCAGGCGAGGGCTCGGAGGCTCAGCGCAGGCGGATCGGCACGGTCACGGCCGGCGCACCGCGCGCCTGCACGCGCAGCAGCATCGCCGTTCGTCCTGCCGCCTGGGCGCTCTTGACGATCGCCTCGAGCTGGGCCGCGGTTGCCACCGGCTGCCCGTTGGCGGCGACGATGACCATGCCGCGGTCGAGGCCGCTTTGCGCCGCGTCCGAGCTCTGGTCGACCTGGGTGATCACCAGACCGCGCGTGCTCTGATCGAGGCCCAGCTGGCCGGCGATCGTCGGCGTGAGCGGAATGACGCTGATGCCGACCGCCTTTTCGAGCAGGCCGCTGCCGGTTTGCCCTTGAGGCTGGGTCTGGTCCTTGTCGTTGGGGTTGAAGCTCTGCTTCGCCAATTCCTCGTCGCTGGGTCGACGGGCAATCGTCGGCGTCACGGTCAGCGTCTTGCCGTCGCGCAGCAACGTGATCGGCACCCGTGTGCCGGGCTGCAGGTTGTTGACCAGGTACGACAAGGACTGGTCGGGCGTGACGTCCGATCCACCGACACTGGTGACGACGTCGCCGACCTTGATGCCGGCCTTGTCGGCCGGGCCACCGGGTTCCACTGACTGGATGTATTCGCCGCGGTTTTTGGGGATACCGAGCGCGGCGGAAAACTCCTCGTTGACCGGCTGGATGCGCACCCCGAGGTAGCCGTGGAGGACTGCCTCGCCGCGAATCAACTGCTGGACGATCGGTTGCGCGATCTCCGACGGAATCGCGAACCCGACGCCGACGCTGCCGCCCGTGGGCGAGTAGATCGCGTTGTTGATCCCGATCACGTTGCCGCGCATGTCGAACAGCGGCCCGCCGGAATTGCCGCGGTTGATGCTGGCGTCGGTCTGGATGTAGCGGCTGTAGGCGCCCCCATCGATGTTGCGCAGCACGGCGGAGATGATGCCGGCGGTGACGGAGGTACCCAAGCCGAAAGGATCGCCGATCGCGATCACCCAGTCGCCGACTCGCGAGGCTCGCGAATCGCCGAACTTGACGAAGGGGAAGTTTGGCCGCCCGGTGATCTTGAGCACCGCGAGGTCGGACTGGGCATCGTCGCCGATCACCTTGGCGGGGTAATCGGTGCCGTCGGCGGTGGTGACGGTAATCTCCTCAACCTTGCCGCCGTTCTCGGCGGTGATCACGTGGTGATTGGTGACGATGTAGCCGTCGGCGGAAATGAAGAATCCCGAGCCGAGCGACTGCGCCTCGCGCGAGACCGGCTGCCCGTTGCCGCCTCCCTGGTTGCCGAACAAGTCCTCGAACGGGGTGCCGGCGAAAGGATTGTTCGTGCTGACGGTGATCTTCTGCCGCGTCGAGATGTTGACAACCGCCGGCTGGAGCTGCGCCGTCAGGTCGGCAAAGCTGCCGGGTGCGCCCGCCCGCGGCACCACTCGGGCCATCTGCGAATTGTCGTTCTGCGCCACTTGCGCACCGGCCGGATAGCCGGTGACGAGCGTCAGGGCTGCTCCGCCGAGCAGCAGGGCCGTGGTGACTGCATAGGAATAGCGCACGGGCTTCACGTCCTTTTTTCCTCTCTTGCGCAGGCGCGCTGGCGCCCTCTCTTGAAGTGTCGCCGCCTTTCACGCCGGAAAAGCTGAACGCGGCTTTAATGTTGGCCTTCACTGCCCGCGAAACTGCTTCAGGTACTCGTTGTCCGGCGAAAGAATGATCTGGCTCGACCCGGTGCCTTCGCCGAACGTCGTGTCGTAGCTCTGCATCGCGCGATAGAAATCGTAGAACTTCGGGTCCTGGTTGTAGGCCTCGGCGTAAATCTTGGCCGCCTGCGCGTCGGCTTCGGCGCGAATGATCCGCGCGTTCTTCTGGCCCTGCGCGCGGATCGTCTTGGCTTCCTGCTCGCGCGCGGTCTTCATCCGGTTGAAGGCGGATTCCCGCGGCGTGCCATCAGGCAGGTCAGCCCGCTTGATGCGCACGTCGATCACCTGGGCGCCGTACTCGCGGGCCTGGGTGTCGAGAAGCTTGCGAATGTTCTGCATGGTCGTGCCGCGCTCCGCGGTCAGCAGTGAAGCGAAGCTGCGCCGTCCTAGTTCCTGACGCACGACAGACGACAGGATCGGCGAAAGCTGGGACTCGACGTTGTCGACCGTGCCGGCGGTTTGCACCAGCTTGACCGGATCGATGATCCGGTAGCGGGCATAGGCATCGACGTTCAGGCGCAACTGGTCGGTCGACAGCACCTGTTCAGGCTGCATGTCGAGCGACAGCACGCGCTTGTCGACGTAGATCACCCGGTCGATGAATGGGATTCGCCACCAGATGCCGGCACCGGTCTGGCCGAACGGCTGGTTGGGCTTGAACTTGTTGACCACGGCGACCGGGTCGCCGGTGCGGATGATCACCGCCTGTTGGGTCTCGGGGACGACGATCACGGTCGAGAGTAGCGCAATCGCCGCGACGACGACCGCGATGATGCTCATTTTATGATTTTGCCAGATCGTCTCCACCTTACTGCCCCTGCGGCGTGGGGCCGGTGACGGCGTCGTTGGCACGCGGCTTGATTTGCGGCAGCGGCAGGTACGAATTCACCCCCGGTGCCTCGATGACGACCTTGTCGGTCTTGCTCAAGACCCGCTCCATGGTCTCGTAGTACATCCGCCGGCGGGTCACTTCGGGGGCCAGCTTGTACTGGGCATAGACCTTGTCGAACGCGGTCGCGTCGCCCTGGGCGCCGGCGAGCACCTGCTGGGCGACACCCTCGGCCTGGTTGACATAGCCTTGCGCATCCTGCTGCGCCGCGGTGACGTCCTTGAACGCGTCCATGACCTCGGTCGGCGGGTCGGTCTTCTTGATCTGCACGCCCTGGACGGCGATGCCCGATCTGTAGCCGTCGAGCACTTGCTGCATGCGGGTCTTGACCGCATTTTCGGTATCGGCGCGGCCGGCGCCCGAGAAGATACTGTTGAGCGATTCTTCGGCCACCGAGGCGCGCATCGCCGCCTCGGCGACTTCGTCGACCGTGCCCTGCGGATCCGACAGCTGGAATTCGTAGCGCTTCAGGTCCTTGATGTTCCAGCGCACGACGTAGCTGAGATCGACCAGGTTCTTGTCGCCGGTCAGCATCAGCCGCTCTTCGCTCCCCTGGGGGATTTGATCGATGCGGAATTCGCTGACGTTCTCCACGGCGACGTTCTGAAACGGCCAGGGCAGCGTGTAGTTGAGGCCGGGCGTCAGCGTGCGGGTGTACTTGCCGAAAGTCGTGACGATGCCCTTTTCCTTCGGCCCGACCTGGTGGATCGAGGTAAACACGAGCCACAGCAGCACGAGCGCACCGATCGCGAAGGGAAACCAGCTCTTGCCGCCGGGGAGGTAGGGCAAGCGAAACCCGCCGCCGCCGCCCTCGCGGCGCGGGCCTTCGGGACCGCGGTGGCGGAAAATGTCCTCGATGCTGGCGGAGCGCCGCCGTCGTTCCTCATCGCCTCCGCCGCTGCCGGGAAGCCACGGATTGCGCGGGCCTTTCGGCTGGTCCTCGGCGGACGGCTTTTCGCCGCCGCTGTCCTCGTCATCGCCGCCGGAGGGTCCCTTGCCCCAGGGGCTGCGCTTTCCGGCCATCGCCAGCGCGATCCTTTCCATCAACCCGCCCAAGCGTTCCATGGCGCCCTTATAAGTATCGGAGCGGGGAAAAACAGGGGAAGCCCCAAGTTTTCGCTGCGCGGCAGCGGGAGGTGCGCTAGCAGCCGAGCGATGACGGAACAGGAAATCAGGGAAGCCTTGCCCACGCAGGCGGTGGGGCGCGTGAAGTCGGTGACGCTGAAGGACGGCACCGCGACGCTCGTGGTCGATGCCTCGGGCCTGGCGCGGGGGGAGGCCGACGCGCTCGAAGCGGAAATCCGCGCCCGGGTGGCAAGCCTCGAAGGCATTGGAACGGTGCGCGTGGCGCTGATGGCCGAAAAGGTTTCGCGCAAGATCGTGGCGGTCGGCTCGGGCAAGGGCGGGGTCGGCAAGTCGACCCTGACGGCCAATCTCGCGGTCGCCCTGGCCCGAGCAGGCCGCAAGGTCGGCGTCGTCGATGCCGACGTCTACGGCCCGTCGCAGCCGATGCTGCTCGATGCCGAAAGCCGCCCGCAAGCGCGCGACCAGACGCTGTTGCCGGTTGAAAGCAAGTTCGGGGTCAAATTGCTCAGCATGGGCCAGCTGGTCGAGCCCGGGCGGGCGATCGCCTGGCGCGGGCCGATGGTCGGCAGCGCGCTCGGCCAGCTGATGGAGGCCGACTGGGGCGATGCGGAGATCCTGCTGGTCGACCTGCCGCCGGGCACCGGCGACGTGCAGCTGACGATGCTGCAGAAGTTCCGCCCGGCCGGGGCCGTGATCGTCACCACGCCGCAGGATCTGGCGCTGATCGACGCGACCCGCGCGCTCAACCTGTTCAAACAGGCCGGTGTACCGATCATCGGGATGGTCGAGAACATGGCCGGCTACGTCTGCCCGCATTGCGGCGAGGTGTCCGACCCGTTCGGCTCCGGCGGCGCCGAGGCGGCCGCGCGCGCTCTCGGCGAAGACTTCCTCGGCCGGGTGCCGCTGGCGACCGAAATCCGCATCGCCAGCGATGCCGGACAGCCGCCGGCGGCGAGCGAGGCCGCGGAGGGCCGGGCGTTCGGCGTCATCGCCAGGCGCCTGGCCGAGTGGCTGGACAGGGGAGGCGACTAGCCCATGCACGTTTCGCGGCGTGGGCTGCTCGTCGGCGGGGCGGTCGGCGGCGGCCTGCTGGTCGCCTGGGCGCTGTGGCCGCGGCAATACGGCGCTCCGCTGC
Source organism: Croceibacterium sp. (assembly GCA_025450635.1). Lineage (GTDB taxonomy): Bacteria > Pseudomonadota > Alphaproteobacteria > Sphingomonadales > Sphingomonadaceae > Croceibacterium_B. The sequence continues at coordinate 39,726 of JANWHA010000098.1, forward strand.
CCGCAGGCGCCACCGAAAGCGCCTTCGGCGCCTGGCTGACGATCGCCGAGGACGGGGTCGTGACGGTCGCCGTGCCGCAGCTCGAGATGGGCCAGGGCGTGACCACGCTGCTGCCGCAGATCGTCGCGGTCGAACTCGGCGCCGATTGGCGCCAGGTGGCGGTCGAGCCGGCGCCGATCAGCGGCGCTTATGCCAACTTCCCGCTTGCCGCCCGCTGGGCGCCGCTGTGGCGGCCCGGGATTCCGTTCCTGGCGCAAGACCCCGACGATTGGCTGCTCAAGCGCTGGGCGCAGGACGAGGCGTTCGTGGCCACCGCCGAGGGGACCACGCTGGCGGCTTACGAGCAGCCGTGCCGCGAAGCCGCCGCTTCGGCGCGGGCGCTGCTGTGCATGGCCGCGGCCGACCGCTGGGGCGTGCGCTGGGAGGAATGCGAGGCACGGGCGGGCATCGTGCGCAATGGCCATAGCGCCCTGACCTTCGGCGAGCTGGCGCGCGCGGCGGCGAAGTACGATGCGCCGAAAACGCCGCCGCTGCGCTCGCAGCCCCCCGCCGAGATGGCCGAGCCTTTCCCCGATCCGGCGCAACTGCAGACCGCGTTTCCCCGCCTCGACCTGCCGTCCAAGGTCGATGGGAGCCACCTGTTCACCGCCGACGTGCGCCTGCCGAACATGGCCTACGCGGCGATCCGTCACGGTCCCGTCGGAGTGGCCGAGCTGGCGCGCTTCGACACGAAGGCGGCCGCCGGAACGCACGGCCTCGTCGCCGTGGTCAAGGCCAAGCGCTGGCTGGCGGCGGTGGCCGAGACCTGGTGGGCGGCCGAGCAGGCCCTCGACAGGATGGCGCCGCGCTTTCGCGTCGCCGGCGCGCCCGACAGCCGCCGATTCACCCGGGCGCTCGACCACGGCGTGCGCGAGAGCGAGCCGCAACGGGTCGCCGCGCGCGGCAACGGCGATGCCGACATGGACGCACCGACGTTCGCCCTGCGCTATGACGTCGAGCCGTCAGTGCACGGAACGATCGAGACCGCGAGCTGCACCGCGCGGTTCGACAACGGGCGGCTCGAGCTGTGGCTCGCCAGCCAGGCGCCCGAGCGGGCGCGCCGGGCGGCAGCCAAGACGCTCGGCCTGAGCCTCGACAACGTGGTGCTTTATCCGATGCCGGCCGGCGGTAGCTTCGACCGGCGGCTGGAGCATGACCATGTGATCGAAGCCGCGCTGATCGCGCGCGAGGCCGGGCGGCCGGTCCAGCTCGTGTGGTCGCGCTTGCAGGAGCAACTGACGCTGCGCCCACGGGCTCCGGTTGCGGCGGTGCTGTCGTGCAAGACCAGCGCGGACGGCTACATTGACACGTTCCGCGCCCGGCTTGCGACGCCACCATGGGCGCTCGAGTTCGGCCGCCGGCTGTTCGACAACGCCACCGCGTGGGCGGCAATGGATGCTGTGGACGGCGATGCGGATGCGCTGGCCCTGGACGGTCTGATGCCGGCCTATGCCATTCCCAACGTCGCTATCGACCACGTGCCGGTGAGCGTCGGCCTGCCGGCCGGGCGCATGCGCGGCGGGGCGCACGGCTACACCGCGTTCATGGTCGAAAGCTTCATCGACGAGATCGCCCACCGCCACGAGCAGGAGCCGATGGCGTTCCGCATCGCGATGCTGGGGCACGACGTGCGGCTGGCGGCGTGCCTCCAGCGCGCGGCGGAGCTGGGCAACTGGGGCGGTGGCGGCGGCGGCGGCGGCCAGGGCATCGCCTGCCATCGCATGGCGCTGGGCAAGCCCGGCGCCGATACCGGCGGGCGGATCGCGGTCGTCGCCACTGCCAGCGGCGGCGCCGGGGGGATCGACGTCAGTCAGCTCGCCGTGGCGGTCGATATCGGCCGTGTGGTGAACCGGGACATCGCCTTGCAGCAAATCGAAGGGGGCCTGCTTTATGGCCTCGGCCTGGCACTCGGCTCCGCGACCGGCTACCGGCGCGGCCTGCCGACAGCGCAACGCCTCGCCGCGCTGCGGATGCCCACGCTCGCCACTTGCCCCGAGATCACGATCGATCTGATCGACAGCGGCGAAGCGCCATTCGATCCCGGAGAGATCGGCGTTCCCGCGGTCGCCCCGGCAGTGGCTAACGCGGTGTTTGCCTCGACCGGCGTGCGCCTGCGCCGCTTGCCGCTGCTGACGGTTGCGGCGTGACACGCGGGCCAGCCATGCTCCCGAAGGAGCACCCGCCGGTGAAGCACGGCGGCGTCGGTGTGCTGCTGGTCAATCTGGGCACGCCCGACGCGCCCGATCCGCGCGCGGTGCGGCGCTATCTCGCCGAGTTCCTGTCCGATCGCCGGGTGGTCGAAATTCACCCGGTGCTGTGGCAGCCGATCCTGCGCGGTATCGTCCTGACCACGCGGCCGAAGAAGAGCGCCCACGCCTACGCCCAGGTGTGGACCGAGGCGGGCTCGCCGCTCGCCGCGATCACCGCCGAGCAGGCGAACAAGTTGCAGGAACGACTGGGCAGCGCGGTGACTGTCGCTTACGCGATGCGGTACGGCAATCCGGGCATCGCCGGCGAATTGCGCACGCTCGTTGACGGCGGTTGCGAACGAGTGCTGCTGGCGCCGCTCTATCCCCAGTATTCGGCGGCCACGACCGCCACGGTGCTCGACAAGACAACCGAGACGATGCGCCTGATGCGCTGGCAGCCGGCGCTGCGCACCCTGCCGCCGTATTACGACGATCCCGCGTACATCGATGCGCTGGCGGAGGATCTTTCTGCCCAGCTCGATGCGCTGCCGTTCGAGCCGGAAGTCTTGCTGCTGAGCTTCCACGGCATGCCCGAGCGCACGCTGCATCTCGGCGATCCATACCATTGCCATTGCCGCAAGACCGCGCGCTTGCTGGAGGATGCGCTGGCGCGGCCTGGCCTGCGCTTCGCCACAACGTTCCAGAGCCGTTTCGGGCGAGCGAAATGGCTCGAACCGGCGACCGACAGGGTGCTCGTCCAGGAGGCGGCGGCCGGCACGAAGCGTCTTGCCGTCGCCGCGCCCGGCTTCTCCGCCGATTGCCTGGAGACGCTGGAGGAGCTGGCCATTCGAGGCCGCGAGCAATTCCTCGCCGCCGGCGGCGAGCACTACGCGGCGCTCGCCTGCCTCAACGCCGGGCAGCCCGGGATGGACATGCTGGAGGCGCTCATTCGCCGCGAACTCTCCGGCTGGATCGGCTGAGCGCCTCCGGGCCGATGGAATACCTCACCCTCTTCGCCATCGTGTTCGGCGTCAACCTGATGCCGGCTTTCGGTCCGCCGACCTGGACGATCATCGTCCTCTATGGCCTCAATTCGAACTTGCCTACACCGGCGATCATATTGGTCGGTGCGCTTGCGGCGGCGTCAGGCCGATTCACGCTGGCGAGCGGATTCCGGTTTCTTGCGCACCACGTGTCGCAGAAGACGAAGGCCAACCTCAACGCGGCGCGCGAGGCCCTGGAACGGAACAAACGCGGCAGCTTGATCGGGCTTGGCCTGTTCGCGCTGTCTCCGCTGCCCTCCGCGCAACTGTTCGAGGCAGCCGGGCTCACCGGTGTCCGGCTGCTGCCATTTACGCTGGCCTTCTTCGCGGGACGGCTGGTCGCCTATGCGATCTACGCCGGATCCGCGAAGGCAGTGGAGGGGCTGACCCTGGGTGAGACCTTCAAGGAAACCCTGACAAGCCCGATCGGCATCGCCATCCAGATCGCCATGCTCGCTGCGCTGGTCGCGCTGACCCGGATCGACTGGGCGAGGCTGCTGGCGAAAAAAGACTAAGCCCCGTCACGGCAGCGCGAAGACATACATGACGTTCGACAGCGTTGGCTTGTACTCGGGCGCCATCCGCATCAGCGCGAAAGCCTCGGGCGCCAGGCCGGTGCCGACGGCGACATACTGCTTGCCGTCGACCGCGTAGCTGATCGGGAAGCCGGCCACCGGCGAACTCAGATTGACCTCCCACAGCTTCTGCCCGCTGGTATCGTCGAGCGCCTTGAAGCGTCCGGCGGCGTCGCCGGCGAACACGAGGCCGCCGGCGCTCGCCATCAGCGCCATCATCCCGGCGCGCTGGTCGAACTTCCACGCGGTGTCGCCGGTCCTGACCGAGATCGCGCGGATCGTGCCGACGTCCGTCGTGTCAGGAGCCATCTTCGCGACGTAAGTGATGCCCATGCCCAGCTCGCCTTTGATCGTGGCGCTGGCGCTGGTTACGTCCTCGCAGATGTTCTGCAGCGGCATGTACATGAGGCCGGTCTTTGGGCTGTAGGTGCCTTCGGGCCAGTTCTTGCCGCCGGCGAAGCTCGGGCACACGTGCACCGTCTGCCCGGGCTCGGTGAACACCGTCGCGGGATTGTCGGTGACCTTGCCGGTCCTGCCGTCGATCGACTGGACGACGTTCTGCGCCACGGTCGGCGTGGCCCACAGGAATTGGCCATTGGTGCGGTCGAGCGTGTAGACGATGCCGGTCTTGCCGGGGATGCCGGTCAGCACCTTGTAGGTTTTCCGGCGGTCAATCTGCGGATTGATCCAGCTGACCTGCTTCGGATCGGGCGCGACCTGGGTATCGACCAGCAGCCGGGTGAAGGTGTGGTCGAAATCCCAGTGGTCGATGATGTGCTGGTAGTACCAGACGATCTTGCCGGTGTTGGCATCGATCGCCAGCGTCGAGGTCGAATAGAGGTGCTGCTTGTCGTTGCCGGCAAGCAGGAACTTGGTCGTCGGCGCGGTGACCGAGGTGCCGTAATAGATCAGGCCCAACTCGGGATCGTAAGTCGGCGCCATCCACGTGCCGACTTGCAGGCGCTTGGCGTCGGGGACGTTGCCCCAGCTCTCATCGCCCGGCTCCCCCGGGCGGGGCATCGTGCGCAGGCGCCACAGCTCCCTGCCGGTGCGGGCGTCGTTGGCGACGACCACGCAGGCGTCGGGCCCGGCCTGCATCGCGCAGTTGCGCCCCGAGATGACCTTGTCGCCGGCGATGATCGGGCCGCCGCTGGTGCTCGCGGACTGGGTCTTCCAGTCGGTTACCCTGGTTTCCCAGGCGAGCTTTCCGGTGCGGATGTCGATCGCGTAGACATAGCCGTCGGCGCTGGAATCGATGATCAGGTTCTCGAAGATAGCGGCGTTGCGCTTGCTGCCGCCGCCGCGCCAGCCTTCGGGGTACTTGCGCTTGTACTGCCACAGCTGGTCGCCGGTGGCGGCGTCGACCGCGTCGATCGTGTCGTTGGGCTCGATGATGTACATCACCCCAGCGTGAACCAGCGGCGTGCCTTCGTAGCCTCCGTCGGTGATCGGCCGCGACCAGACGAGGCGCAGGCCCCTCACGTTGGCGCGGGTGATCTGGTCGAGCGGACTGTAGCCCCAGCCGTCGAGCGTGCGGCGGAAGCTCAGCCAGTCGCCGGGGGGCGGATTCCTGATCTCCGCCGCGCTCACCGGCGTGGGCTGGTGCAAGTTCAGTGGCAGGGTCGGCACTTGCGGCGCGCCGCCGCCTCCCTCGGCCGGTCGCTGGCCGTTCGTCGCGCTCGCCACCATGCAGGCCAGCGCGGCGCCCGAAACCCACCACTTGCGATTCAGCATCGCCCACTCCCCTTGACTCTGTCCGGTCGCTTTCTTCCGGTTTCAGAAGTCGATGGCAATGCCTTTCCTGACCCAGTCGCCGTAGCGCGTCGGGCTCAGCTCTTCCTCGCCCTCGGCCGGCTTCGGCGCGGGCGGCGGCTCGTTGCTCCAGTGAGCGGGCTTGACGATGCCTCTCGGCCGCTTGGTTGCGCGCTTCATATGGACGAAATGGCCCCGCTGGCGCGCCGATGCAATCGCGGATAGGGCGGCGCCGATGCCCCAGCCTGCCGGACTGCCCGCGCGCCGCGGCGCGCTGAAGCTGCTCGACGCCGTGCTGCGCCGGGGCGAGACGCTCGACAACGCCGAGGACGCGGCGCTGCGCGGGGTGGCCGCGCCGGCCGACCGCGCGCTCGCCCGCGCCATCGCCGGCGAAGTGCTGCGCTGGCTGGTCGATCTCGACGCGCTGATCGACAGCGCGACCAGCAAGCGCCTGCCCGACGACGCCAAGCCGCGCGCGGTGCTGCGGATGATGCTGGCCCAATCGCTGCGGCTGGATACGCCGCCGCACGCGGTCATCGCGACCGCCTTGCCGCTGCTCGACGGCGGCCCGCGCCGACTGGCCCACGGGGTGTTCTCGGCGTTGCACAAGCGCGGCGCCGCGTTGCCCCCCGTGCCGACGCTTCCGGCCGAAGTGGCCGCGCGCTGGGGCGAGCGCGCGAGAGCCATTGCCGTGGGGCTCGGCCAACCCCCGCCGCTCGACCTGACCTTGCGCGATCCGAGCGAGACGTCCGACTGGACCGAGAAGCTCGGCGGCCTCAGCCTCGCACCTGGCCACGTGCGCCTGCCGCGCGGCGCGGCCGTGGCCGAGCTGCCGGGCTACGCCGAGGGGGCCTGGTGGGTGCAGGATTTCGCCGCCTCGCTTCCCGCTCGTCTGCTCGGGCCCGGCGCCAAAGACATGCGCGGCGGCCGCGCGCTCGACTTATGCGCGGCACCCGGCGGCAAGGCGCTGCAGCTGGCGAGTGCCGGCTGGGACGTGACCGCGGTCGACGTCAGCGACAGGCGGCTCGATCGGCTGCGCGAGAATTTGGGGCGCACCGGCCTCTTGGCGAAGATCTGGATCGCCGACGCGCTCACGTGGGAGCCGACCGAGCCGTTCGACGCGATCCTGCTCGACGCGCCGTGCACCGCCACGGGCACCTGTCGTCGCCACCCCGATGTGCTCCACCGCATCGGTCCGCGCCAGATCGCCGAGATGGCCGAGCTGCAGGCCGAGCTGCTCCAGCGCGCGCAAGGTTGGCTCAAGCCCGGCGGCGTGCTGGTATACGCGGCTTGTTCGCTCGAGCGCCAAGAAGGCGAGGACCAGGCGGCGAAGGTCGCCCTGCAACCCCTGCCGTTCGCCGCGGGCGAGTTACCCGCGGGCCTCTTGCCGACACCCGAGGGCTGGCTGCGCACCGATCCGGGGATGCTGGCCGAAGCGGGCGGGCTCGACGGGTTCTTCGTCGCCCGCTGGAAGGCAGACTGAACGATTCAGCGCGCCGGATTGCTTTGACAGCGCCCCGCGCTGCCAGCATGAAAAGCCGATGATAAGGGTCTGCCGATGAATCGCCTGAACTCCGCTTACGGCCAGCTGGCCACCACCTTCGCCCACCTCGGTCATCTCGGCGCCGCCGAGAGCACGCTGTTCTGGGACGGCCGGACCAAGATGCCGCCGGGCGGGTCGGCTTCGCGCGGCAAGGTGATGGCGGCGCTGACCAGCGTGATCGCCGAGAAAATGGCCGATCCGAGCCTCGCCGACCTGTTGGACCGCGCCGAGACCGAGGAAGCCCAACAGCTCAACGAATGGGAAGCGGCCAACCTGCGCGAGATGCGCCGCCGCTGGCGCCACGAGACCGCGATCCCGCCGCCGCTCGCCGCCGAGCTGGCTGAGCGCGTCGCGCTGTCGCAGAAGGCCTGGGAGCGGGCCCGCCGCGACAGCGATTTCGCTGCCTTCGCCGAGCCGCTCGGCGCAGTGCTGTCGCTGCAACTGGAAGCGGCGCGGATCAAGGGCGATGCGCTCGGCATGGCGCCCTACGATGCGATGATGGATGCGCACGAACCGGGGCTGACGACGGAGTTCGTCGACCAGCTGTTCGGCGATCTTGCCCAGTTCCTGCCCGAGTTGCTCGAACGGATCATGGCGCGCCAGGCGGCCGAGACCGCGCCGCTCCCGCTGCCCGGGCCGTTCCCCGAGGCGGCGCAGTTCGCCCTCAGCGAGAAGCTCGCGGCGATGATCGGCTACGACTTCGAGCATGGCCGCATCGACTTGACCGCGCACCCGTTCGCCAGCGGCGCGCCGGGCGACGTGCGCATCACCACCCGGTTCTACGACGACGATCCGGTCGCCGGGGTGATGGCGACGATGCACGAGACAGGCCATGCGATGTACGAGCTGGGGCTGCCCGGCGAATGGGCGTTCCAGCCCGCCGGGTATGCGCGCGGGATGGGGCTGCACGAGAGCCAGTCGCTGCTGACCGAGATGCAGGCCGGGCGCAACGCCGCGTTCCTGCCGGTGCTCGCCCGCCTGCTGCGCGAGACCTTCGGCGGCGAAGGCGAGGCGTGGAGCGACGACAACATCCGCCGGCTCTATCGCCGTGTGCAGCCGAGTCACATCCGCGTCGACGCCGACGAGGTCACCTATCCGCTGCACGTGATCCTGCGCTATCGCATCGAGCGCGCGCTGACCGACGGCTCGCTCGAGGTCGCCGGCATCCCCAGCGCCTGGAACGAGCTCAGCCGCGAGCTGCTGGGCATCGTCCCGCCGAACGACGCGCTCGGCTGCCTGCAGGACATCCACTGGGCGATGGGCGCGTTCGGTTACTTCCCCAGCTACACCTACGGCGCGGTCGCCGCCGCCCAGCTGTTCGCCGCCGCGACCCGGCAGGACCCCGAGATCCTGTCCGCCCTCGGCCGCGGCGAGTTCGCCCCGCTGCTCGCCTGGACCCGCAAGCACGTCCACACCCGCGCCAGCCTGCCGCCGACCAGCGACGCGATCCTGCGCGCCGCGACCGGCGCCTCGCTATCCGCCGATGCCTTCAAGGCCCACCTGACCGCGCGTTACCTCGACGAGTAACCGTTAGGCCTTCACCTTCGCCTGGAAGCTCTTCCTCAGCTTGGCCAGCTTGGGCGGGATCGTCGCCAGGCAATAGGGGTTCCGCTGGCCTTCGCCTTCCCAGTATTCCTGGTGGTGGTCCTCGGCCGGATACCACACCGCCGGGCCCTCGACGGTTGTGACGGCTTTCTGCCCCGGATGGTCGGCGTTCCAGCGCGCGATCGCCGCCTCGGCCTCGGCGCGCTGGGCTTCGTCGAGCGGGAAGATCGCGCTGCGGTACTGCGTGCCCACATCGTTGCCCTGGCGGTTGAGCTGCGTCGGATCGTGGGTGCCGAGCAGCACGTCCAGCACTTCGCCGTAGGAAATCACCGCCGGATCGTACGTCACCTTGATTGCCTCGGCATGGCCGGTGTCGCCGCCGCACACCTGCTTGTATGTCGGGTTGGCTACGGTGCCGCCGATGTAGCCGCTCTCCACCTGGCTCACGCCGATCACGTCGCGGAACACCGCCTCGGTGCACCAGAAGCAGCCTCCCGCGAGGATGGCCGTTTCGCTGTCGCTCATCTCGATCTCCTTTCGCTTGGAGATAAGCGCGCGCGCCCGTCGTTGCCACCCCGCGCGACAATGCCTAATCGGCGCGGATGGACACGCTCACCGTCGCCGCGCTGCAGCTGCACCTCAACCTCGAGGCAGAGCAGGACAACATCGCCGCCGTCTCCGCGCTGGTCGAACAGGCAGCCGGGCTGGGCGCGAAAATCGTCCTTCCGCCCGAGCTGTTTTCCGGCGGCTACTTCTGCCGCGAGGAGGATGACCGCTTCTGGGCGCTCGCCCGGCCCACGCAAGAGCATCCGTCGGTCCTCGCGATGCGGAAGCTGGCCAAAAGTCATGCAATAGTCATCCCAACGAGCTTCTTCGAGCGGGACGGGCAGCACTATTACAACACCCTCGCCATGATCGACGCCGACGGCGATATCCTCGGCACGTACCGCAAGAGCCACATCCCCGACGGGCCGGGCTACGAGGAGAAATTCTATTTCCGCCCCGGCAACACCGGCTTCAAGGTGTGGGACATTTCGTTCGCTAATGGGCCGAGCACCCGCATCGGCGTCGGCATCTGCTGGGACCAGTGGTACCCCGAAAGCGCCCGGGTGATGGCGCTGATGGGCGC
>JANWHA010000099.1 GCA_025450635.1 Croceibacterium sp.
CCGTCGGCGGTCTGCGTCACGCGGCCTTCGGCGTCGAGCATGTTGAGCATTTTCGAGGGGCTAATGCCGGCTCTTTTGCCCACTTCGAAGTCGTTGAAGTCGTGTCCGGGTGTGATCTTCACCGCGCCCGAGCCGAGCTCCGGATCGGCGTGCTCGTCGGCGATGATAGGCACCTCGCGGCCGGTGATCGGCAAGCGCACCTTCGCTCCGCTTGCCACCAGCGCGGCATAGCGCTCGTCCGACGGATGCACCGCAACGGCCATGTCGGCGAGCATCGTCTCGGGCCGCGTGGTGGCCACCGAAACATGTCCGTCGCCCGAAGCTAAAGGATACTTGAGGTGCCAGAAATGCCCTTGAATTTCCTGCGTTTCCACCTCCAGATCGCTGATCGCGGTCTTCAGCTTGGGGTCCCAGTTGACCAGCCGCTTGTCGCGGTAGATCAGCCCTTCGTTGTAGAGGTCGACGAACACCTTGGTCACCGCGCGGGTGAAGTGCGGGTCCATTGTGAACTGTTCGCGGCTCCAGTCCATCGAGCAGCCGAGGCGGCGCAGCTGACGGGTGATTTGCCCGCCGCTTTCGGCCTTCCACTCCCACACCTTCTGCACGAAATCCTCGCGCGAATAATTGGTGCGCTTGTCCTGCCGCTCCTCGAGCTGGCGCTCGACGACCATCTGGGTGGCGATGCCGGCGTGGTCGGTGCCGACGACCCACAGCGCGTCCTTGCCGCGCAGCCGCTCGTAACGAACAACGACGTCCTGCAGTGTGTTGTCGAGCGCGTGGCCGATGTGCAGGCTGCCGGTGACGTTGGGCGGAGGGTTGACCAGGGTGAACGGCGGCGCGTCCGGCCGCTCGGGGCGGAACAGGCCGTTTTCCTCCCAGTGGCGGTACCACTTCGCCTCGATCGCGGCGGGGTCGAAAATCTTGTCCAGCTGGCTTGTCATAGGAGCCGCGCCTTTGCCAGCGAGGGCAGGGGGGCGCAACCCAATCCTCCCCGGCACGGGGAGGGGGACCATGCGAAGCATGGTGGAGCGGCACCCGCGGCTGATCGGAACCTCGAAGGGAGCAGATCACCGCCCGTGGCCCTCCACCAGCCTTCGGCTGGTCCCCCTCCCCCGGTCGGGGAGGATTAGCCGCCTTGCCGCCGCCCGAATTTGTCAGCATAGCGAGCGTCTATGCGCGAATGGGCGGCATACAGCCTTGAGGAAAAGGCCGGGCGCGCCACGCTGGTCGTGACCGGCCCGCTGCTCATTTCGACCATCGGCGCGCTCGACCGCGAGCTGCGCGCGTTCGAGGGGCATGTCGACGTCATCGACCTCTCTCGGGTCGGCGCGGTGGATACCGTCGGCGCCTGGACCGTGCTGCACTTCTCGCGCGAACAGGACGCCGAGATCGTGGGCGCGGACAGGCAGGCCAGCCGGCTGCTGAAGGCGGTCGAGGCGGCCCGCAGCAGCGCCGCGCTGCTGCCGCCGCGCAGCCGGTTGACGCTGCGGGTGCCGGAAACGGTCGGCAAGTACGTGGTCGAGTTCGGTTACGGCTCGCGCGACATGCTCGGCTTCGCGGGACACATCATGGTCTCGGGCCTTGCGCTGTTCATCCACCCCTCGCGTTTCCGCTCGAAGGCCGTCGTGCGGCAGTTCGAGCTGGTCGGCGTCTCGGCGCTGTTCATCATCGGGCTGATGAGCTTCCTCATCGGCATCGTCATCGCCCAGCAGGGCGCGGCGCAGCTGCAGCAGTTCGGCGCCGAGATCTACACCATCAACCTGACCGGCCGGCTGTCGGTGCGCGAGCTGGGCGTGCTGATGACCGCGATCATGGTTGCCGGCCGCTCGGGCTCGTCGTTCGCCGCGCAGCTCGGCACGATGAAGTTGACCGAGGAAGTCGACGCGATGCGCACGATCGGCGTCTCGCCGATGGAGGCGCTGGTGCTGCCGCGGGTGATCGCGGCGGTGGTGATGATGCCGCTGCTGGGCTTCTATTCGGCGGGGCTGTCGATCATCGGCGGCGCGTTCATCGCCTCGCTCACGCTCAACATCCCGTTCCACACCTTCCTCGCGCGGATCCAGGAGGTCGTGCCGCTTTACGATGTGTGGGTCGGGCTTATCAAGGCGCCGGTGTTCGGCATGATCATCGGCCTGACCGGCTGTTACCAGGGCATGCAGGTGGAAGGAAACTCCGAAGAAGTCGGCCTCAGGACCACGCTGGCGGTGGTCCAGGCGATCTTCCTGGTCATCGTGCTCGACGCATTCTTCGCGGTGTTCTTCACTGAGGTCGGCTGGGGATGAGCGAAGCCCCGATCCAGGAGAAGGTCGAGGCCCAGGCTATCGACAACCTCGAGCCCGATTTCGACGGCGAATTCCCGATCGTCATCGAAGGCCTGCGCAATTCGTTCGGCGAGCAGGTCGTGCACGAAGGGCTCGACCTCAAGGTCAAGCGCGGCGAGGTGCTCGGGGTGGTCGGCGGCTCGGGCTCGGGCAAGTCGGTGCTCATGCGCTCGATCATCGGCCTGCAGGTGCCCGACCAGGGCACGATCGAGGTGTTCGGCCGGAACATCGCCGATGAGAGCGCGCGCGAGGACATGGCCATCCGCAGCCGCTGGGGCGTGCTGTTTCAGGGCGGGGCGCTGTTCTCGACCCTCACCGTGGGCGAGAACGTCGAAGTGCCGCTGAAGCAGTTCTACCCCGAGCTCGATCCCGAGCTGATGCACGAGATCGCCCGCTACAAGGTGGTGCTGTCCGGCCTGCCGGCCGACGCGGCGAGCAAGTACCCGGCCGAGCTCTCGGGCGGCATGAAGAAGCGCGCCGGCCTCGCCCGCGCGCTGGCGCTCGATCCCGAGCTCCTGTTCCTCGACGAGCCGACCGCCGGGCTCGACCCGATCGGCGCCGCCCGCTTCGACGAGCTGACGCGCAACCTCGCCGATACCCTCGGCCTGACGGTGTTCCTGATCACCCACGACCTCGACACTCTCTACGCGATCTGCGACCGGGTGGCGGTGATCGCCGACAAGAAGGTGATCGCGGTGGGCACGATCCCGGAGCTGCTCAAGAGCGACCACCCGTGGATCCAGGAATACTTCAACGGCCCTCGAGGTCGCGCGGTCCAGGCAAGGCCGGAGCACGGCAAAAGCATGGACTCACAGGGGCAAACAGGGGAATAGGGCACGCGAATGGAAACCCGCGCGAACTACGTCTGGGTGGGGGCAGTCACCCTTGTGCTGCTGGCGGCGCTGGCGGCGTTCATCGTGTGGATCGCCGGCTTCGGCACCTCCAACGACAAGCAGTACGACATCTTCTTCCCGCAGGCGGTCGAAGGGCTGTCGGAAGGCAGCGCGGTCAGTTTCTCCGGCGTGCCGGTGGGCAAGGTCACCGAAATGCGCGTGTGGAAGGACCCGCAGTTCGTGCAGGTGCGCATCAACGTCAAGAAAGACACGCCCGTGCTCCAAGGCACCACGGCGACCGTGCTCGGCTCGTTCACCGGTGTCTCGACGATCCAGCTCGACGGGGGCCGGCCAGGCTCGCCGCCGATCACCCGCCCGGGGCGCGATGGGGTCCCGGAGATCCAGCCGAAGGCCGGAGGTATCGGCGCGATCCTGTCGAGCGCGCCGCAATTGCTCGACAGCCTGACTAACCTGACCGACAAGCTGACCGAGCTGCTTTCTGCGCAGAACCAGCATTCGATCGGCAACATCCTGCGCAACACCGACCGGATGACCAAGAGTATGGCCGACGCGTCGCCGCGCCTGAACGCGACGATGGCGCAGCTGCAGGCCACGCTGGCGCAGGCTCAGACGACGCTGGCGCAGGCCCAGCAGACGCTCGGCTCGGCGGACCAGATGCTCAACAAGGAAGGCCCGTCGCTGGCCGACAACATCCGCCAGACGATGGCTTCGGTGCGCAAGGCGGCGGACGAAGCGCAGGCGGCGCTGGCCGACGCCCGCCCGGCGGCGCGCGAGCTGTCGCAGAGCACGCTTCCGCAGGCCGACGCCGCGCTGCGTGACTTGAAGCGCACGACCGAGGCGCTGCGGCAAATGACCGAAACGATCCAGAACCACGGCGCCGGCAGCCTGCTCAAGGGCAAGAACCTGCCGGACTACAAGCCGTGAGGCGACAGGGGATGCAGCGGATGAACAGCAAGGTTGCCGCGGCGGCCGCCCTTTCGGCGGTGCTCGCGCTCGCGGGATGCATCAGCCTCGGCGGCAAGCCGCCCGCACAGTTGCTCAACCTGACGGCCAGCGCGACCGCCCCCGCCGGCGCCGCCGCCAGCGGCAACGCCGACAGCGCCATCGCCGTGTCCGACGTGGAAGCGCCGCAGAAGATCGACGTGGCCCGCGTGCCGGTGGACACCAGCAACTCCACCCTCGCCTACCTACAGGACGCCCAGTGGGTCGACAAGCCGGCGCGGCTGTTCACCCGCCTGCTGTCGGACACCTTGCGCGCGCGCGGCAACCACCTGGTGGTCAGCGGCACCGACCTGGAGGACGCGGCGGCGACCAAGCTTTCCGGCACGCTCCAGGCGATGGACTATGACGCCGCCAGCGGCGCGGCGGTGGTGCGCTTCGACGCCGTGTTGCAAACGAAGGATGGCTCGATCCGCAGCAAGCGCTTCGAGGCCACCGTCGGCGGCGTAGCGGCGCAGGCGGTGCCGGTCGGCGCGGCGCTGAACCAGGCGGCGAACGAGGTCGCGACGCAGGTGGCGGACTGGGTCGGTTAGGTCGCGAGCGCCTGCCGCGCGGCCCTGTCTGTTCATCTAAACAGATGACTTTGTGAACTGCGGCTAACGACGGCGTTCAGTACCGGCTTACGTGCAAAGTAAGAGACTCGCTCCTGCACAGGGAATGCAGGAGAAGGATAATGCGTAAGATTGCAACCGCCGTTCTGTTGGCCGCCGGGATGATGGCCGCCCCGGCCGCCCATGCGCAGAGCTGGGGCGTCTATGTCGGCAACAGCCCTGGCTATAATGGCAATGGCTATGGCTATGGAAACGGCTACCAGCGCGGCTGGGACAATGGCGTCAACGCCGTTTGTTCCGGGCAGCGGGCTTACCGGCTCGAGGCCAGGCTGCGGCAGGAATACCGGGAAGGCGAGATCGACGGACGGGATGGCGCGCGCATCCAGAGATCGATCGATCGCCTGGAAAACAAGCAGCGCCACGAATGCTGCGAAGGCGATTGGGGCGCGATTCGGAACATTTCATACCAGTATGACCAGCTCGACCAGTGGATCGATCAGGAAGCCCATGGCCGCTGGCATCGCGGCTGGTGACCTGCCTCGATCGGCGTAGCAAGAAGGCGGCCGTTCGGTCGGTGACCGGCCAAACGTCCGCCTTTGCGCTAGTCTCGAGCAAATGAACCCTTCGAACCTAGCGATGCTCACACTCTGCGCGCGGCGGTTCCCTGTTGGGGGGTTGCTCGGCGGTCGGGCCTGGGAATTGCGGGCGTCCATCTCTGTGCTGCCGCCGATACGCGTCCCGACGACCGA
The DNA here is from genome assembly GCA_025450635.1 of Croceibacterium sp. Taxonomy (GTDB): domain Bacteria; phylum Pseudomonadota; class Alphaproteobacteria; order Sphingomonadales; family Sphingomonadaceae; genus Croceibacterium_B. Next base: position 5,475 of record JANWHA010000099.1, read on the forward strand.
TACGTATCAAGATGATTGCTCATGAAACCAATTCGTACGATTGACGTTTCGCGTTCGGGGGCGGGATTCGACGGCACTCTCCGTCCGAGCGGGTCACTTGGAGCAGGGGGCGAGCAGATGACGGACGATCTTAACCGCGCACGCGCACGCACGCTTCTCTATACCGCCACGCAACTGATGGCGTTGGCTCGCGATCTCGAAAGCGATGGACGGGATGAGTTTGACGAAGGCGTCGCCAAGCTGGAGCCGAGCGATTCGGTCCTGGTCGAACTGGCGCGCCAGATCTACGGCGCGCGGCGGAAGCGGTCCGTGCTGACCGAATGGACGGGATTTTTCGGCGAGCCGGCATGGGACCTGATGCTGGACCTTTTCATCGCCGCCCATGAAGGGCGCGACGTTTCCGTCAGCAGCGCCTGCATCGCCGCCGAGGTGCCAAAGACGACCGCGCTGCGCTGGCTCAACGTTCTCGAAAAGGAGGGCATCATCGTGCGCGACGGCGATCGTCACGATCATCGGCGCAGCATGGTGCGGATCAGCACGAAGGCCTTTGCCGAAATGGTCCGCTATCTCCGCCATATCGCCGATGGCCATTCCGCCTTCGTCCTGCTCAAACCGGGCAGCAAGGCCGAAGCGCCAGTGGTGGCCTAGAGCGTGGCCGAGCCAGGCAGACTCCGGTCAGCTCAACGTTCGTTTGCCGCTCCTGACCGGACGATCCAGGCTTTCGCTTCAATCAGCCTCTTGCGCGAGGCGGGCGAAACGCGTGGCCTGGGCGAAGGCGTTGCGGCGCAATTCGCGGCCCTGCTCCGCCTGGGCATCCCAGCCCCATTGCTCGGCTTGCCAGTCCTGCTCGCAGTTGGCGGCGGCGAACAGGGCGTCGGGGTCGGAGTCGCGCTCAAGCGCCAGCAGGCCGATGGTCAGCGAGGCGGCGAGCGAGGTGAGGGTTTCGAGCGCGGCGAGGGTGAACGGGTCGAGCGCCGCCAGCACCTCGCGCAAGCGGGCGAGCGTCTCCGGCGGCTGCGGACGGTGAACCACGCCGCTGATCCGCTCCAGCCGCACGCCGTGGCGCGCCTCGGCGGCTTGCAGCAGCGGCTCCCACAGCTCGTGCTGGCGGCGATAGAGCGGCTCGTCGGGATCGGCGCGGTAGCACAGCGTGTCAGTCTCCGCGTAAGCCAGCAGGCGGGCGACCGAGGCGGCTGGATCGGGCGCGATGCGGTCGATCGCATAATTGGCCAAGTCGCGCATGACGAAGCTCTTGGGGTCGATTTCGTCGCCCTGCGCGCGCCATTCCTCGGCCAGCGCTTCGGCCAACGCGCGCGTCGGCACGACTTGCGCCGCGCCGCCCTGGGTGCGGATCGGCCGCCCATCGAGGGTGACCCGCCAGCCGCTCTCGGCGGCCTCGACCGCTACGTCCTTGTAGAACCGCTTCATTCGGGTGGCGTGCGCCATTTCCGCGCCAGCACTTGCGGCACCACGAACACGTCGAACAGGCCGAACGCGATGAAGCCGTAGGC
>JANWHA010000100.1 GCA_025450635.1 Croceibacterium sp.
CCATGGCCGGCGCGGCCGCCAACCCGGCGAACGCCACGGCAACTGCCAGCGCCCTGAGGTAAGATTTCATCGACGGCACTCCTCTCAACTGAGAGTAGTAATCGCCCACCGCCTTTCGGGTGCCTGAACTAGAGCGTCGCCTCGATCGCCCGCGCCGCCTCGACCGGGTCTTCCGCGCGGCTGATCGGGCGGCCGACCACCAGCACGCTCGCGCCGTCGTCGCGCGCCTGACGCGGGGTGACGACGCGCTTCTGGTCGGCGTGGTTGCCATTCATGCGCAGGCCGGGGACGACGAAGAAGCCGTCCTTCCAGCGCTTGTGCACCGCGCGGACTTCGTGCCCCGAGCAGACGATGCCGTCGAGGCCCGCGGCCTGCGCCAGCTCGGCCAGGCGCATGACCTGGTCGTGCGCGTTGCCCTCCACGCCCGTTCGCATCAGGTCGCGTTCGTCGAGACTGGTGAGCAGAGTCACGCCGACCACCTTGGTGCCGTTGGCGGCCGCGGCCTTGGCGTCTTCCATCATGGCCCGCCCGCCGCTCGTGTGCACGGTGACAATCGCCGGCTCGAGCACGTGGACCGCCTGCATGGCCCCGGCGACGGTGTTGGGGATGTCGTGGAACTTCAGGTCGAGGAAGATCGGCAGGCCGACATGGGCGATCTCGTGGACCCCGTGGTGGCCGTGGGCGCAGAAGAATTCGAGCCCGAGCTTGAACCCGCCTACGTGCGCTTTGACTCTTTCGGCGAGTGCCTTTGCCGCGTCGAGTTGCGGGACATCGAGAGCCAGGTAGACGGGGTTGCTCACCATTACTCCGATTTCAGCGGACCCGGGTTTTCGACCGGATGCTCGGGCGCGACCACGGGATCGGCGGCCGGCGCGGGCGGCGCCACCGGGGTCACCGCGGCCGTTCGCGCGGCGGTTTCGAGCGAGCCGATCCGCCGCTGCAGGTAAAATGTCTTGCCGCGGTGCAGCAGCCACATTGGTATCAGGCCGATCAGGAACGAGATCACCACCAGCGCCGGGATCTTGGTTTCGAGCACCAGCCCTTCCCAGATCTTGACCTCGACGGGATTCCAGTTGTTGATCGAGAAGATCAGCAGGACCACCAGCAGCAGCACCCAGACGATCGTGCGGACGATTTGCATGGCGCTTCGTCTCCCCTACTTGCGATGGCTGAGTGCTAGGGGGATTGGCGGCGGAAGGAAAGGGGAGAGGACTCGCCTCAGGTCCCGAACACCCGCTCGAAGATGCGGTCGATCTGCCGGAGGTGATAGGCGAGGTCGAACTTCTCCTCCAGCTCCGCGGGCGAAATCGCCGCCGTGACTTGCGGGTCGCCCTTGAGCAGGTCGAGCAGCGACAGCTCGCCATCGCTCTCCCACACCTTCATCGCGTTGCGCTGGACGATGGCGTAGGCGTCCTCGCGGCTGAGCCCCGCTTGGGTCAGCGCCAGCAGCACGCGCTGGGAGTGCACGAGCCCGCCCATCCGATCGAGGTTCTTCTGCATCCGTTCGGGATAGACGAGCAGCTTGTCGATCACGCCGGTCAGGCGGGCGAGGGCGAAGTCGAGGGTGATGCACGCGTCCGGGCCGATGAACCGCTCGACCGAAGAGTGCGAGATGTCCCGCTCGTGCCACAGCGCGACGTTCTCCATCGCCGGCACGACCGCGCCGCGCACCACACGGGCGAGGCCGGTGAGGTTCTCGCTCAGCACCGGGTTGCGCTTGTGCGGCATCGCGCTCGAGCCCTTCTGCCCGGGCGAGAAGTATTCCTCGGCCTCGAGGACTTCGGTGCGCTGCAGGTGGCGGATCTCGGTCGCCAGCCGCTCGATCGAGCTGGCGATCACGCCGAGGGTGGCGAAGAACATCGCGTGCCGGTCGCGCGGGATCACCTGGGTCGAGATTGGCTCGGTCGTCAGTCCCATCGCGCTGGCGACATGTTCCTCCACCGTCGGGTCGATATTGGCGAACGTGCCGACCGCGCCGCTGATCGCGCAGGTCGCGATCTCCGCCCGCGCCGCCACCAGCCGCTCGCGCCCGCGGGCAAACTCGGCGTAGGCCTGGGCCAGCTTGAAACCGAAGGTGACCGGCTCGGCGTGGATGCCGTGGCTGCGGCCGATCGTCGGCGTATACTTGTGCTCCAGCGCCCGCCGCTTGAGCGCGGCGAGCAGAGCGTCGAGGTCGGCGAGCAGGAGGTCCGCCGAGCGCGCGAGCTGAACGGCCAGCGTGGTGTCGAGCACGTCGGAGCTGGTCATGCCCTGGTGCATGAAGCGGGCCTCGTCGCCGACCTGCTCGGAAACCCAGGTGAGGAAGGCGATCACGTCGTGCCTGGTCACCGCCTCGATCTTGTCGATCGCCGCGACGTCGATCTCAGGCCCCGTGTCCCACCACGTCCACAGGGCCTGGGCCGCGCTCTTCGGGACCACGCCCAGCTCGCCGAGCTTTTCCGTCGCATGGGCTTCGATCTCGAACCAGATGCGATACTTCGTCTCCGGCTGCCAGAGCGCGACTATGGCGGGGCGGGAATAGCGCGGGACCATCGAGAACTCCGGGTGGAACTGTGCGGCAGCCGCTAGGATGGGCGCCGCCGGATGGCAAGCGGCGGCTCCGCGCAGGATCGTGCGGCGGGCGGCGAGTTTGCGACGAAATGCTGCGTAAAGCTGTGGATTTCGGCAAGAACTGCCCGAAACTGTAAACCTGTGTTCATGTTCATCCGATAGAAAGGTGGCGACCGGCGGGGTCGCCGGCGGGATCATTGTTGGCGGTTGGGCCGGGGGGTCGGATTGCGGTTTGGATGGGGCTGCCTCGCGCTGCTCGCGGGGGCTTTCGTATATCTTGCACCGAATGTCGGGGCGCATGCCGCCGCGCCGGAAGCGCCGCCTGTGCCGAAGCCGCCGCTGGTCGCGATTATCGACAGCGGGATCGCCAGGACGCCCGAATTGCAGAAATTCCTGGTCGCGGAGTACGACCTCGGCGCAACGCCGGCCCGCCCGGCCTTCCAGCCGCGCTATGATCACGGGACGATGGTCGCCACGATCATGGAGCGCGAAGCGAAAGAGCCGATCGACATCGTCTCGTTTCGCATCGACGACCTGCAAGGCTGCCCGCAAGACGCCAACCCGCCGTGCCAGCACGACGTGAAGCCAATCGCCGAGGCCATTCGCAAGGCGACCGAAATGGGCGTCAGCGCCATCAACATCTCGCTCAACCTCAAGGACGACCCGCGGATCGTCGACGCCGTCCGTGACGCGGCCGCGCGCGGCATCAAGGTGGTGATGGCCGCCGGCAACGACGGCCTCGATCACCCGGGCAACCTCGGCATGGCGCGCGCGGGTTACCCGAACACCGTGCTGGTTGGCGCGCTCGAGGCCAATGGCCAGCCGTGGAAAGGCACGAACAAGCCCCAGGCCGACACTACCGGCTACCGCTACGCCTGGCAGCTCGGCGTCGATGTCCCGACGGTCATGGCCAACGGTACCGAGGCGATCGCCACCGGCACCTCGTTCGCGGTGCCGATCGAAACGGCGAAGCTGCTGACCGAGCCGAAGGCGACGACAATCGCGTTGTCGAGCTAGAGCGCGAGCCGCGGGCCAGCCGTCCGGCCGGTGTTGCAGCAAATGCAAGTTCGCGAAAGTCATGCCTATCGCTCTTGGAAAGTTTTCCCAAAAGTGGCCCGCCCAGAAACGCGAAAACCGCGCTTTCGGCGCGGTTTTCGAGAGGCGGTGATGAGGGCCGGCGGCTCATGCGCCGGTGATTCGATGGGGCATCCGGCGACGGTGGCAGATCGGGGGCGAGTAGGAAAATGGTTTCTCGGTCGGGCTGGTCCCATCTTGCCTCGCCTGAGCAAGCCCGGCGTTCCTTCGAACCTGGCTGCCGCTGCTTCAGTCATTGTCATTGTAAAGCAACCCGCTAACCTGTGGCCGACAACGGCAAGTGACGGGGCGCTTGCCGCCAAGGGGGTCTCGAAGATGCGTTTCAATCCGATGCTGATGTGTGCGGTCGTGCTGTTCGCGCCGGCGCCCGCAATGGCCGGCGACAAGGTTTTGCAAGGAAAGGCGCCGGACTGGGTCACGCAAGCCACTCTCGACCCGGCCTCGGCCAAGGGAAAACCATCGCAACTGATTGCGGACTATCAGTATCGCATCGAAAAGGGCGAGGTCTTTTCCTACGTCGACAATGCCTTCAGGATCGATGATCCCGACACGCTGATGGCTCAGAACACCGTCAGCCTGACATGGCTGCCGGACAAGGGCGATCTCAAGATTCACCACCTCGAAATCTATCGGGACGGCAAAGTCATCGATCTGCTCGCGAACGGCGCCAAGTTCGACGTGATCAGGCGCGAGCCGGGGTTGGAAAGCCGCCTGCTCGACGGTGAGCTCACCGCCACCCTGTCGGTCCCGGGCCTGCGCGTCGGCGACATCCTGCGGACGACTTATACCATTTCCACCCATGACCAGGCGCTCGGGAACGAGGCGCAAGTGCTGCAAGCGCTCGGGAGCGAGCCGTGGCGGGTCGACATGGGACGGGCGATCGTCAGCTGGCCGCAGGACGAGCAGATGTACTGGAAGGCCGAAGCGAAGGCAGGCGTCAAGGACCCCGAACTGCGCAACGGCTACCGCTATCTCACCGTCAAGCTGCCGCTCGCCGAGCCCAAGGAAATGCCCAAAGACGCGCCCTGGCGCTACCAACGTCCTTCGGTCTTGCGGGTCGGCACCTACCCGAGCTGGAAGGACCTGTCGAAACAGATGGCGCCGTACTACGCCGCCGCGTCGGACGTGGCCGCCGGCGGAGCGGTCGCCAAGCAGGCTGCGGCGATCATGCAGAAAAGCAACGATCCGTTGACGCGCGCGGCGTTGGCGACGCGGCTGGTGCAGGATCAGGTCAGCTATCTGCTCAACGGCCTCAACGGCGGCAACTACCTGCCGCAGCGGGCGGAATTCACCTGGGACAAGCGGTATGGCGACTGCAAGGCCAAGTCGGTCCTGCTCCTCGCGCTGCTGAAGCAGATGGGTATCGAGGCGGAGCCGGCGCTGGTCGCGAGTTCGGGTGGAGACGCATTGCCCGAAATCCTTCCGATTCCGGGAGATTTCGACCACGTCATCGTCCACGCCCGCATCTCCGGGACCGATTATTGGCTTGACGGCACCTCCACGGGCACTCGCCTGGCCAATGTCGCGGACGTACCGCCGTTCCATTATGCCCTGCCGCTGCGGGCAGGCGGGTCCGACCTGATGCCGATGACCACGCGCGACGAGACGCAGCCGGACCTGACGATAACCGGCAGGATGGATCACTCGGCGGGCGTGGATTTCCCGCAGCTGTTCACGATTACGGTGCAAGGTTACGGAGCGTCCGGCGCGGCGGTCGAATCCATGGCCGACGCGAATGATCCCAAGCTGCTGCGGCGGCTCGCCGGCACTTTTGCCGAGCAGGGGGGCATCGGCCAGGGAGCCGTCAGTTCGATACGCGTAAGCTACGACAAGGAGAACGCGATCGGCCGCATGGTTATCGAAGGGATCGCGAGCCCCAGCTTCAAGTGGCAGGACGGCAAGTTCGTCGTCGACACCGGCGGTCCGACCGACGGCATCGATTTCAATCCGGACCGGGCGCGGCCGGAATGGCGCGATATACCGGTGGCGACGCAGGGCCCTTCCTACGTGAGGATCGATTTTTCCATGGCTCTGCCGGAACACGGCAAGGGTTTCTCGCTCAGCGGACCGGAACGGCTGGAAACGCGGTTCGCCAATACCCGCATCATCGCCACGGGCAAGCTGGCCGAGGGCATGATCCGCGGCGGTGCCGAAATTTGGCAGACGCTCGGCGAAATAGCGCCGGCCGACGTGGCCGAAGCAAAGCGGCAGGCGCGGCGCATCAAGGCCGAGCTCGCCAAGCTTGTTGCCCCAACCACGGTGACCTGGCGCTGGGATCTGGACGAGAAGCAGCGGCAGGCGAAGGCGGCCCCGATCCTGGCCGCATACGACAAGGCCATCGCCTTCGCTCTCGAAGACGATTTCAATCCGCTTGTTCAGAAGGCGCAGTTCCTGCAGGGCATCTACGATTACCCCGCGGCGCTCGCCGCCTACAATCAACTCATCGACAAGTCCCCGTCGGCGTGGGCACATCTGCAACGCTCGTCGGTCTTGCTGGCCCTGGGTCGGCGGCCCGACGCGATCGCCGATCTGAAATCGGCTTACGATCTCGAGCCCGCAAACGGCACCGCTTTCGAGCTGGCGAAGGAGCTCGCCTATGACGGCAAGGCCGACGACGCCCAGAAGCTGCTCGAATCCCTCGCGGTACAAGAGGACGAGCGCGCCGGGTTCGCCGATGCCCAGGCCACCGTCGAGGGGTTGAAAGGCGACTCGAAAGACGCGCTCACGGTGCTGGCCGATGCGATTGCCGACAAGCCGGAGAACTCGGATGTCCTGAACTCGGACTGCTGGTTCCGCGGCCTGTTCAACGTGGCCCTCGACACCGCGGTGAGCGAATGCACGCATGCGGTGGAACGAGCGAGCAGCCCGGCCGCCGCGCTCGACAGCCGCGCCCTCGTCGAGTTCAGGCTCGGCAACTACGATGCCGCGCTCGCCGACCTCAATTCGGTGCTCAAGCTTGCCCCGGCCATCCCAGCCTCGCGCTTCATGCGCGGCGTGGTCCGCCTCAAGAAGGGCGACGATCAGGGCCGCGAGGACATCCAGGCGGCGTTGCGTATGTCGCCGAGCCTGGCCACTTTCTATGCTCGGCACGGAATCGCTCCGATCACCTGAGGAAGATCGACAGCCTAAACCAATCCCTTCGCCTTCAGGCTGACATGCCCCTCGCGGCCCACGATCACGTGGTCGTGAACCGTAATTCCCAGCAGCCGCCCGGCCTCGGCGATGCGGGCGGTGATCTGGATGTCGGCGCGGCTCGGCTCGGGGTTGCCGCTCGGGTGGTTGTGGACCAGGATCAGCGCCGTCGCGCCGACTTCCAGCGCCTTCTTGACCACTTCGCGCGGGTGATCGCCGCTTCGTCGATGGTTCCTTCCTGCGCCATGTGGTCGAGGATCAGGCGGTTGCGCGTGTCGAGGTACAGCACCCGCACGCGCTCGACCGTGAGGTGGGCCATGTCGATCGCCAGGTAATCGAGCAGCGCCTGCCAGCTGCCGAGCACCGGCTTCTGGCGCACCTCGCTGCGGGCCATGCGCCGGGCGGCGAGCGCCACGGCCTTGAGCGCGGCGGCGCTGACTTCGCCCATGCCCTCGACTTCGGCCAGCGAGTTGTGATCGGCGTTGAGCACGCCGGCGAGCGAGCCGAAGCGAGCGAGCAGGGCCTTGGCGGTCGGCTTGGTGTCGCCCTGGCGGCGGGCGGCGAAGAGCAGGTATTCGAGCACCTCGTAATCGGCCAGCGCCTCCGCCCCGCCGTCGAGCAGCCGCCGTCGCAGTCGCTCGCGGTGGCCGCTGCCCCCGTGGTCGTCACGCGGCGATTGGTGCGGTTTGTCGGTCAAATGCGTTGGACCCCCTGACGCCGCCCGCATTGCCTTTGCGGCGGCTTGCGCGCAAGGGTCACCGCCAATGGCGCAGGATGCCGAGTACGACACCACCGCGCAAACACCCGGACGGCGGCGCTCGTTCTGGTGGCGCTGGATCGCCCTTCCGCTGCTGCTGATCCTTGCCGCGGTCGCGCTGGCGCTGTGGTTCCAGCGCCACACGATCGCCGGCAACGTGATCGACAATTACCTGCGTTCGCACCACGTGCGCGCAACCTACAAGATCGATCACATCGGCGGCACCCGCCAGGTGTTGAGCAACATCGTCGTCGGCGATCCGAACCATCCCGACCTCACGGTGGAGCGCGCCGAAGTGGCCATCCGCTATCGGCTGGGCTTTCCCGCCATCGCCGGCGTGGTGCTGGTGCGGCCGCGGCTGTATGGCACTTACCTGCACGGCAAGCTCAGCTTCGGCGCGCTCGATCCGCTGATCTTCCAGCCGAAGCAACCCCGGCAGCCGTTCGAGCTGCCCGATTACTCGCTCGATCTGATCGACGGCCGCGCCCTGCTCGAAACCGACTACGGCCCGGTAGGGATCAAAGCCGAGGGCAAGGGCTACCTGCGCGGAGGTTTCGCGGGCAAGCTCGCGGCGACCGCGCCGCAATTGACCTTCGGCAAGTGCAGCCTGGCCGGAACCACGCTTTATGTCGACGTCGGCATCGACGCCGAGCGGCCGACATTCGCGGGTCCCGTGCGACTGCGCTCGCTCGACTGCGGCAACGGCTCGCCGCAGGTCGGCGAGACAGCGGTCAAGGCCGAGGTGAAGATCGACCGTGACTTTGCCGGCGGGGATGGCGCGATCTCCGGCGATAGCCGCGCGGTCAGGTTCGCCGACGCCTTTGCCCAGGCCTTGCGCTTCAATGGCAGGCTGTCCTTCCGCGGGGGCCAGTTGACCGCCAGCTACAAGGTCGACGCGACCGGCATTGCCCATCCACAGGCACAGCTTGCCGCCCTTGCCGCCAGCGGGTCCCTTCGCGCCGGCGAGGGCTTCAACTGGATAAGGCTCGAAACGGCTTTCAAGGGGAGCAGCCTCGTGCCCGGCCCGGGCTTGGACGCCACACTCGGCAAGGCGGCCGCCAGCGCCGGCAACACCTTGCCCGGCGCCGTGCTGCGCAAGATTCACGCCGGGTTGCTGCGAGAGGCAAAGGGCAGCGCGCTGACCGGGGAGGCCAGCTGGAGCAAGACCGGCGCCATCACCAGCCTGGTCATTCCCCAGGCAAGCGTGATCGGCGGCAGCGGGGAACCGTTGCTGTCATTGTCTCGCTTCCAGTACGGCAACGACAGCGCAGGCATCCCGCGCCTGGCGGGGAGCATCGCGACCGGCGGACGCGACCTACCGCGGATCGAGGCCAGCATCCAGCAGCAGGGAAGCGGGGGGTTCAGCGCGCAACTGGCCATGGCCACCTACCAGGCGCCCGGCGGCAGCATTGCCATTCCGTCACTGGCGCTGGTTTCGAAGGGCAACCGGATCGGCTTCGCCGGGCGGGCGATCCTGAGTGGCGATCTGCCCGGAGGCCACGCCGAAGGGCTGCTGTTACCGATTTCGGGCAACTGGTCGAGGACGGCCGGCCTCGCCGTATGGCGCCAATGCACGCCGATCGCCTTCGATTCGCTGCGCTTTGCCAACCTTACGCTCCAGCGTCGCGGGCTGACGATCTGTCCGGCGAAAGGCCAGCCGATCGTGCGCTACGGCAACGCCGGCCTGAGGATTGCCGCGGGGATAGCCTCGCTCGACGTCGCCGGCACGTTCGGCCGGACGCCGATCGCCATCCGCAGCGGCCCGATAGGCTTCGCCTATCCCGGCTCCGTCACGGCTCGCCAGCTGCTGGTCACGCTGGGGCCGCGCGCCACGGCGACGACGTTCGCCGTCAGCGACCTGACGGCACACGTCGGCAAGACCATCGCCGGACGCTTCGGCGGGACCGACGTCAAGCTGTTCAGCGTCCCGATGGACATCGTCCAGGCCAGCGGCGCGTGGGATTACGCCGGCGGAAAGCTGCATATCGCCGACGGCGCCTTCCGGCTGATCGACCGGCAGAAGCCACCGCGGTTCGAGCCGCTGGCTTCGAGCGGCGCCACGCTCTCGCTGGCGAACAACCTCATTACCGCCGACGCCGTGCTGCGGGTGCCGAACGGCGGACAGGAAGTGACGAGGGTCGCCTTGCGGCACGATCTCGCCACCGGCAGCGGCCATGCCGACCTTTCGGTGCCCGGCATCACCTTCGGCAAGGGCTTCCAGCCCGAGCAGCTGTCGAAGCTGGCGCTCGGCGTGGTCGCCAACGTCCAGGGAACTGTCACCGGCAACGGACGCATCGACTGGGACGCGAAGGGCGTCACCAGCTCGGGCAAGTTCTCGAGCAACGCGCTCGATTTCGCCGCGTCGTTCGGCCCGGTCAAGGGCGCGTCCGGAACAGTGGTATTCACTGACCTGCTCGGCCTCACCACCGCGCCCGACCAGGTGATCAACGTGGCTTCGGTCAATCCGGGGATCGAGGTGATCGACGGCGAAATTTCGTTCCAGCTCAGCAAGGGCCAGGTCCTGACGGTCAACCGCGGCACCTGGCCGTTCATGGGCGGCACGCTGACCATGCGGCCGGTGACGCTCAATCTCGGCACCAGCGAGCAACGCGCCTACGTGCTCGACATCAAGGGCCTGGATGCCGCGCAATTCGTCCAGCACATGGACTTGGAAAACATCGCCGCGACCGGCATTTTCGATGGCCGGGTGCCGCTGATCTTCGATCCCGACGGCAACGGCCGGATCGAGGGCGGGCACTTGCAGTCGCGCGGTGGCGGCAACTTGTCCTATGTCGGGGACCTGACCTACAAGGACCTGTCGACGATGGCCAACATGGCTTTCGACGCGCTCCGCTCGCTCGATTACCAGGGCATGACGGTGGACATGAACGGACCGCTGACGGGCGAGATCATCACCCGGGTACGGTTCGACGGCGTCAGCCAGGGCAAGGGCGCGACCAAGAACTTCATCACCCGCCGCATCGGCAAACTGCCGTTCCGCTTCGTCGTCACCATCACGGCGCCGTTCTACAAGCTGATCAGCAACATCCGCTCGATGTATGACCCGACGATGGTCCGCAGCCCCGAGGAGCTCGCCAAAGAGGGGCTGCTGGTCGATCAGAACGGCAACGTGGTGCCTGCCGGCAGCGTGCCGACCTCGCCTCCCGCCCCCGCAAAGCGAACGCCGGGTGAAGCCACCATTCAGCGCCCCGAAAGTGAGAACAAGCCATGAAGGTAGCGAAATTGACCAACCGTGCGCGCGGTGCGCATAAGGTTCCGATGGGCGGAGCCGGACGGGCAGGCGCGGTGGCGATGGTGGTGCTGGGCTGCGGCTTGGCTGGCGGGTGCATTTCGGTGAGTGCGCCCGACAAGCCGATCGTGATCGAGCTCAACATCAACGTGAAGCAGGAAGTGGTTTATCGTCTGGCCCCCGGGGCGCAGAACACGATCGAGGAAAATTCGAGTATCTTCTGATGGAGACGGCAATGAAAACCGGTTTGACACGCGCCACGCTGGCGCTTTCGGCTGCGGCGCTCGCGCTGACGGGGCTCGCCGCGCCGGCGCTGGCCCAGCGCGACCCGGCCTACGAAGCCGCGCGCCAGACGGGTAAGGTCGGCGAGAAGCCCGACGGCTATCTCGGCGTCGTCGCCGGCGCCGACGCCGCGTTGCAGAAGATCGTCAATGACATCAACATCAAGCGCCGCGCGCTCTATGCCCAGAAGGCCCAAGCGGCTAACGCCACGCTCGAAGAATACGCGCTGACCGCGGGCTGCCTGGCGATCTCGCGCACCGCTCCGGGCGAGAAGTACATGACGCCGGACGGCAAGTGGATGACCCGTGGCGCGGGCGCGCCGATCCGCGATCCACGCTGCCCGTAAGCGATATCCGAGAGCCATCATCAGGCGCCGCCCGCAGCCCAAACGCTGCGGGCGGCGTTTGCGTCTTCAGGGGCAGGGCGCCAGCGGTTGACTCGGCTGCCACCCATCCGTAAGGGCGGCGCGTCGTCGGCCGGGGCAACCTCTGGCCGCGCACCGCTTTTCAACCCCTGCGACGAGGCGAACGCACCCATCGTGGCGAACGATCCCGACAACGCACCCATCGGCCCCGACGTCAATGGGGACCCCAAGCTGGAATCGCTCGAGGAGCGAATCGCCGCCGCGCGCAAGACCGAGGACGAGCGGGTCGCGCAGGAGCACGCGCCCGTGGTCAGGGCGATCGGCATGCAGGTCATCTCGACCATGGTCGGCTACCCGCTCGGCGGCATCATCATCGGTTTCGTGCTCGACAAGCTGTTTCACACCGCCCCGTGGATCATGCTCGGCCTGATGTTCGCCGCCTTTGCGGGCGCGTGCCTTCACGTCGTGCAGATGAACAACAACCGCGCCAACTGACGCGCAACGGACCAGGAAAGCTAAACCAGTGCCCGCCGGCGCCAAAATCGATCCGATGCACCAGTTCACGATCGCGCCGATCGGAAGCGATCAGCTAGCCGCGACTCCTTTCCAGTTCACCAACTCGGCGTTGTGGATGCTGATCGTCTTCGCGGTGATCGTGGTGTTCATGCTCGGCGGCACCAAGCGCCAGCTGGTCCCCGGCCGCTGGCAAATGGCGGTCGAGTACCTGACCGGCTTCCTCGACAACGTCACCACCCAGAGTATCGGGCCGGAGGGGCGCAAGTACCTGCCGTGGGTGTTTACCGCGTTCACTTTCATTCTGGTGGCGAACTGGATCGGCGCGATGCCGTTCGGAATCGTACCCGCGGCGCATCCGTTCACGGTGACCAGCCAGTTCACCGTCACCGGAACGATGTCGATCATCAGCTTTGCCATCGTGCTCGGCGTCGGGTTCTGGAAGCACGGGCTCAAGTTCTTCACGCTGTTCACGCCGCACGGCACGCCCAAGCCGTTGCTGCCGGCGATCTTCGTCGTCGAGATGATCTCGTTCCTGGTGCGCCCGTTCAGCCTCGGCCTGCGCCCGTTCATCGCCATGTTCGCCGGGCACATCCTGCTCGACGTGTTCGGTAATTTCGTCGTCCAGGGGATCGGCTCGCACACCGCGCTCGGCTATGGCGTCTCGGCCCTGGCGTTTGCGTTCGTGATGTTCGTCGGGGCGCTCGAGTTGCTGGTGGGCGCCATTCAGGCTTTCGTGTTTGCTCTGCTGACCGCGCTGTACATTAACGACGCGGTCAACCTTCACTAGTCAATCAACGCATTATCCAACGGAGTTAGCAAAATGGATCTCGCTTCTGCTCAGGTGATCGGTGCCGGTATCGCGGCCATCGGTGTCGGCGCGGCCGGTGTCGGCGTCGGCTTCGTGTTCGGTTCGTTCCTCCAGGGCGCGCTGCGCAATCCGGCGGCGGCCGGCGGCCAGACCGGCACGCTGTACATCGGCTTCGCCGCGGCCGAGCTGCTCGGCCTGATGGCGTTCGCCGTCGCCATGATCATCCTCTACGCGCGCTGATTTGCTCCAGCGAGCGTAAGGGATAGCGATGCCCCAGCTTACCCAACTTGGCCTGGTCTACCAGTCGCAGTGGTTTTGGCTGCTGCTGGTGCTCGGCGCGATCTACTTCTTCGTCGGGCGCGGGATCGTGCCCAAGGTCGAGGCGACGGTCGACCTGCGCGATGCGCAGATCGCCGCCGACCTGGCTGCGGCCGAGCGGCTGCGCGAGGAGGCCGACGCGACCGAGGAGGGCTGGCGCGCGAAGATCAACGCCGCGCACGCCGAGGCGCATGAGCTCGCCCATGCGGCGAAGGATCGCTCGCTGCGCGAGACCGAGAAGAAGGTTGCCGCCGCCGACAAGAAGCTGGCCGCCGAGGCGGAGAAAGCCGCTGCCGCGCTCGACGACGCGCGCAAGGACGCGCTCGCCGAAATCGAAGCGATGGCCACCCAGGCGACGCGCGAGATCGTCGCCAAGCTGACCGGCGCCGCGGTCGATGATGCCGCCGCCCGCGCGGCCGTTGGCGGAGCATTGGAACGTGCTTGACCTGCTTGCCGCCGCGGCCCCCGAGGCGGCCGAGCCGACCGCCTGGGGAATGGGCGCGGGTGCTTTTGTCGCCCTGGCGATGATCGCGGTGTTCCTGGTCATGCTGTGGATGGGCGCGCCGCGGATCGTCTCCGGCATCCTCGACCAGCGCATCGCCGGCATCCGCAAGCAGCTCGACCAGGCCAGATCGCTGCGCGCCGAGGCCGAGCAGCTGCGCGACGAGTACGCGAAGAAGGCGTGCGAGGCGGACGAGGAAGTCGCCGTACTGCGCGCCAGCGCCGAGCGCCAGGCGGCCGAAATCGTCGAGAAGGCCAAGGCCGACGCCAGCGCGCTGATCGAACGGCACAAGGCCGTCGCCGCCGAAAAGATCGCCAGCGCCGAGCGCGCCGCGATCGAGCAGGTCCGCGCCAAGGTCGCGACCGCCGCCGCCGCCGCCGCCCGCGAGCTGATCGCCGAGCGGCACGGCGAAGAGGCCGACCGCAAGCTCTCCGATCAGATCATCGGCGAGATCTGACGCCCCTCAACCTTTGAAGTTGTCCTTCGCGGCGCGGATCGCCGCGAAGGTCTCGGGGGGCGTGTGCCCGCCCCAGCGCGCCTGCATCGCGGGCGTGTCGGCCCGCAGGAACGGATTGGTCGCCAGCTCGCGGGCGAGGCCCATCGGCACTGTCGGCCGGTTCGTCGCGCGCCTGCGATCGATTTCCTCGGCGTAAGCCTTGAGCGCGGCGTTGTCCGGATCGGCGTGGAGCGCGAACCTCGCGTTCGCCTGGGTGTATTCGTGCGCGCAGTAGAGCGCGGTCTCCGGCGGCAGCGCCTTCAGGCGCGACAGGCTCGCCCAGAACTGCGGCGGGGTGCCTTCGAACATGCGGCCGCAACCAAGCGCGAACAGCGAATCCCCGACGAAGGCAATGCTCGCTTCCGGCAGGTAATAGGCGATGTGGCCGTTCGTGTGGCCGCCGACATCGATCACTTGTGCGGTCCATTCACCGAGCCTGACCGTGTCGCCGCCTGTCACGGCGTGATCGACGCCGTCGATCTTGGCCGCCTCGGCCGCGGGGGCGAACACCCGGCAGCCGGTCGCCGCCTTGATCGCCGCATTGCCGCCGGCGTGATCGGGGTGCCAGTGGGTGTTCCAGACCGCGCTGATCCGCCAGCCCTTGAGGTCTGCTTCGCGCAAATAGGCCTCGGCGTCGGGGGTGTCGATGCACGCCGTCTCGCCGCTGTCAGGATCGTGCAGCAGGTAGCCGTAATTGTCGCTGAGGCAGGGGAACTGGTGGGCCTGGAGTGTCGCCTTTGTCATCGAGCAAAGGTAGGAGCGCGGGGTCCGATAGGAAAGGCCCAGTTCCCCTCCCGCTTGCGGGAGGGGTTAGGGGAGGGAACAGCTCCCCTTGGAACACAGACCCTCCCCCCGGTCCCTCCCGCAAGCGGGAGGGGAGAGGAAGGCTTACTCGCCCTTCTGCTTCAGCGCTTCGCCGAGGATGTCGCCCAGGCTGGCGCCCGAATCCGACGAACCGTACTGTTCGACAGCCTGCTTCTCTTCGGCGATCTGGCGCGCCTTGATCGAGAAGTTCGGCTTCTTCGAGCGGTCGAACCCGATGACCATCGCGTCGATCTTCTGGCCGGTCTGGAAACGGTCGGGGCGCTGCTCGTCGCGGTCGCGGCCGAGGTCGCTGCGCTTGATGAAGCCGGTCGCCCCGTCGTCGCCCGCCTGGACCTCGAGCCCACCGTCGCGGACTTCGAGCACGGTGACCGTGACCACGTCGTTCTTCTTGAGGCCGCCGCCGGTGCCGCCCGTCGCGCCCTTGGCGGTCGGCGCGCCCTTTTCGAGCTGCTTCATGCCGAGGCTGATGCGCTCCTTGTCGATATCGACATCGAGCACCACGGCCTTCACTTCCTCGCCCTTGCGGTGCAGCGCCAGCGCGTCCTCGCCGCTGATGCCCCAGGCGATGTCGGACATGTGGACCATGCCGTCGACGTCGCCGGGCAGGCCGATGAACAGGCCGAACTCGGTCGCGTTCTTGACCTCGCCCTCGACGGTCGAGCCGACCGGGTGCTGCTCGGCGAACTCTTCCCACGGGTTGCGCTGGGCCTGCTTGAGGCCGAGCGAGATGCGCCGCTTGTCGCTGTCGACTTCGAGCACCACCACTTCGACTTCCTGGCTGGTCGAGACGATCTTGCCCGGATGCACGTTCTTCTTGGTCCAGCTCATCTCGGAGACGTGGACCAGGCCCTCGATGCCGGCCTCAAGCTCGACGAACGCGCCGTATTCGGTGATGTTGGTGACCGTGCCGGTGACCTTGGCGCCGATCGGGTACTTGGCGGCGACGCCTTCCCACGGATCGCTCTCAAGCTGCTTCATGCCCAGGCTGATGCGCTGGGTTTCCGGGTTAATGCGGACGATCTGCACCTTCACGGTGTCGCCGATGCCGATCACCTCGCTCGGGTGATTGACCCGCTTGTAGCTCATGTCGGTCACGTGGAGCAGGCCGTCGATCCCGCCGAGATCGACGAACGCGCCGTAATCGGTGATGTTCTTGACCACGCCGTCGAGCACCTGGCCCTCGCTGAGCTTGTCGATCAGCTCGCTGCGCTGCTCGGCGCGGGTTTCCTCGAGCACCGCGCGGCGCGACACGACGATGTTTCCGCGGCGGCGGTCCATCTTGAGGATCTGGAACGGCTGCGGCATGTCCATCAGCGGGCCGACGTCGCGCACCGGGCGGATATCGACCTGGCTGCCGGGGAGGAAGGCCACGGCGCCGTCGAGGTCGACGGTGAAGCCGCCCTTGACGCGGCCGAAGATGCGCCCTTCGACGCGCTTGCCTTCACCGAATTCGTTCTCGAGCTTGTCCCAGGCGGCTTCGCGGCGGGCGCGGTCGCGGCTGAGCATCGCCTCGCCTTCGGAATTCTCGACCCGGTCGACGAACACTTCGACGTCGTCGCCGACTTTCAGCTCGGGCTCGCCGTCGCCGCGGCCGAACTCGCGCAAGGACACGCGCCCTTCGCTCTTCAGGCCGACGTCGATCAGCGCCATGCCGTTTTCGATCGCGGTGATGGTGCCGTGGACGACGCGGCCTTCGAAGCCGTCTTCGCCGGCGCTGCCGAGTTGTTCGTTGAGGAGCGCCTCGAAATCGGCGCGGGTGGGATTGGCGGTTGAAGCCATGGAGTGCGGGTTCCTAATTCACGTTTTTCCGGCCAGGCGGTTGAATCCGCCGGTCTTGAATGGCCGATCTGCCCGCGAGGCCGGATGCCGCCGCGAGCGCCCTTTCGAACCGAGGCCAGGCGAGGGCGGGAAAAAAGGCGGCGGAGGGCGGAGGAACCGCCGGCTGACCCGATCGTGCCTAGAAGCGCGCTCTCGACCCGGGCCGCGGCCCGATCGAACGGGCGCGCAGGTAGGCGCAAAGCCCGCCAAAGGCAAGCGAAAGACGCCGCGCCGCAACGGGAGCGGACAGCATAGCAAAGCCCTAACCCGCGCGTGCTATGCTATTGCGAGACAAGACGTCGACAAGGGACGGGAGGGATCATGGCGCAACCGGACGACGCCGAGGCGCTCACTGGGGCGCCCGCGGTCGCGGAAGGCCGTGCGCCGGCTTCGGGGCACGATATCCTGCGCCCGGGCGTGTTCAGCCGTTTCGGCGACCAGGCCACGGAGACGCGCTACCAGGAAAAGGCGCGCACGCTGCGGATGCCGTTCGTGCGGCTTTACGGCGTGCTCTTCATGCTGGTCGTGCTCGGCTATTCGATCGCCGACCCGCTGTTCCTGCCCGCGCAAGAGAGCGGCGATCTCGCGCTGCTGCTCGGAGCCGCGCTGCTGGTCGGCGGGATTTACGTCTCGCTGACTTTCTGGGCCGACTACGCCAGCCATCCGATGGTCGATTTCGTCGCCCTGCTGGCGCTGTCGCTGTTGCTCGGCAACTTCGATTTCATCCTTGCCGGCCACTTGCTGCACTTCAACCAGCCCCAGGGGGTCGACGTCGGCGTGCTCGACCGGCTCGTCCTGACGGCGTTCGCGGCCGTGACGCTGGCCGGCCGTCCGCGCCTGTTCCTCGCGTGGCTCGGCGTCGATTTCGTCGGCTGGCTCGGCATCGTGCTGGCGGTCGAGGCGCATCCGGCGGCGATCGTTTACGCGACGCTGAGCTACCTCAGCGGGGCGGCGATCATGTTCGCGATCAATCTCGCGGTCGGGCGCACCAGCCGCGCGGCCTTCGCCTTGGCCGAGAGCCTCGATGGCGAACGGCGGCGTAACGAGGAGCTGGTGTTCAACATGCTCCCGCGCACCGCGGTCGAGCGCATCCGCGACGGTCGCGTGGTTGCCGACTCCTACGCCGACGCGAGCGTGGTGTTCATCGACATGGTCGGCTTCTCGACGCTGGCGAAGCGCGTTTCGCCCGGCCACCTGGTCGAGCTGCTCAACGCCTTCTTCAACCATGCCGACCGCTGCGCCGCCGAGCATGGCGTGGAGAAGGTCAAGACAGTTGGCGACGCCTACCTGGCGATGGCCGGCGGCAACCTCACGAGCGGCAACAGCGCCGATGCCGCGATCGCCTTCGCGCGGGCGGTCATCGGCGGCGTCGACGAGCTGCGGCGAGCGAGCGGCGTGGAGGCGGTCGCGCTGCGCGCCGGCATCCACAGCGGCCCGGTGGTCGGCGGCGTGATCGGCGAGACGCGCATGGCCTACGATTACTGGGGCGACACCGTGAACGTCGCCGCGCGGATCGAGGCGACGGCCCCGGTCAACGGCATCGCCATATCCGAAAGCACCTGGCTGCGCGCGCGGGACCGCGAGGCCTTCGGCGCGCCCGAAACGATGACGCTGAAGGGCGTGGGCGAGATGGCGGTTTACCGTTGCGCCGTCGCCCCTGCGAAAGCGCAGGATCCTCCTATCGCTGCGCTTCCAAGTCTCTACTTGCCGGAATACGGCGAATAAGACGACCGATGGCGCAGTTGCAGTTTGATCGTGGACTTACGAATTCGCGGATTCGAATTGTGACATCCACACCAGCACGCCGAATATCGCGATGTTTTCGCCCACGAGCTCCAAGTGCACCTGTTTGTGGCGCTCGCCGGGGTCAGTCACCCTCTTCATCAAGGCTGCATCTCCCGCCACGAGAAATGCATCGCGCTCGTTCGCGCAAGCCGCGGGACCGTTTTCGAAGTCCATTTCGGGCCGGAGCTCACGAAGAGTGCCTCGGCGGTTGCCCAGCCAGCGCCTGAGGCATTGGTAGTAGGGTTCCACCGCCTTCTCTAGTTCGGGCGGGGCGTTCACTTCCATTTGGAGCGTCGGACCGTCCTTTGGCTTATCCTTCGCGAATGCCTGATCAGTCAGGCTCACCGACGCGCAATTCACCACTCCCGCGGCGTACGCGCTCAGTCCCAAGTAAACTATCGATAGCGCTAGCGGCCTTCGCAAATTCATAGCCGACACCCCAAACCTCTTGAGGGACCTGTGATTTCAGGAAATCACGGGGTTGGTCAACAGGTGAGTGCCCCCAGCGACACCCTTCAGTGCCAGCGCACTTGCGTTCCCGGCTCGATGATCGAGCGGAGCTTCTCCAGCTCGGCTATCAGCGTGCCTAAGGCCTGCGCCGGGAATACCAGCGGCAGCTCGACGCCGCCGTCGAGCGTCATCATGAGCATCGGCTCATCCTGCGCGGTCTTGCCGGTCTGCATTCCGGTGGGGCGGATGAATTGCTGCGCGTTTTGCGGATCGAGCTTTTCCCGTCCGGCCGCCAGCACGGCCGCGAGGACTCCCGCACACTCGGCGCCGACGTCGAAGCTGTGGACCTGCTCATCCTCACCGACCATCTCGACGTGGACGCCGTCTTCCAGCGGCCACCACTTATCGAACCGAACGTACTTCAACGCCTTCTCCTCGTATCGAAAATGATCGCGCCGGGACGCTATTGCTTGGGGACGAGCAGCGTCGCCGGGCGGCGCTCGCGCGCGGTCTTGAACAGCGAGTAGGTCTGTCCGACAATCTCGGTCACGCCGGTGATCGAGGCCATGTAGCTTTCCAGCTCCGGCGTCTTCTGCGCCTCGATTAGGCGCACGTGCGCTGCCGGGTCCGGCCCTTCGAAGCGCACGGAAAACAGCGGCTCGCCGCGGCGCAGGATCAGCTCCTTCGCCGTGTCGTGCCACTCGAAAGCCCATTGCAGCGCGCGCGGCCAGATGTCGGTTGGGAAACGGCCGCAAATCTGGACACCCGGCCGCGTTTCGCCGGTGTAGTGATGGATCGGCGGGTACTGGTTGACGTAGACCGGATCGTCGGTGACGAACACGAACGGCGTCAGCATCTGCAACACCGGCCGGTTGGGATTGCGCCATTCATGCCGCGGCTGGAACACGATCCACCGCTGCAGCGCATCGGCGCGGATCGGGCTCTTGTCCGCGAGGACGTTGGTCACGTCCATGCCGGTGGCGGTCAGCTTTAGACGCAAGTGCACGTCGATCGGGCAATTGATCACGTAATGCCGGCGGTCGAAATCGAGCACCGAGGGGCATTGCCCGACCGAGCGCGGATCGCTGCTCTGGGATTCGATGCGCACCGGCCTGGGCGAATCCCAGATCACGCTGGACTGCTCGGTGTTGAGCAACCAGCCGACGGTGTAGGTGCGGGATTCGGCGGGTTCGGCGCGGGCGGCGTCCGCCTGAGCTTCGGGCTCGGAGGCGCGCGGACCTTTCGAAAACGGATTCTTCAACATTCGCGGATTTGTGGCCTTCCTGCCGTTTCGCCGGGTGACGAGCGGGTTGTTCGAGCGCCGGGCGTAGCATGGCAGCCCATCCCGAGCCAGACGGTCGTGGCGCGCCACGCGGGGTCAGTGATTGGGAGTGTTAGGCGCACCATTGGCGGATGGAGACTCGAAGCCCGCACGCGTTGCGCTCAGAAGGAACAGTTGCCGCCTTTGCTCGGTGTCCATGCAGATTAAAGCGGCGTTGTTATTTGCCCCCGGCTTGGGGTCTAGTGACGGGGAGCCCTGCGCAGGTTGACACTTGGTGGCGTCCACTTCGGGATTTCCCGAGGATTGCGTGAGTACGCATTCGAGCTGGCCATCGGCATGTATTCGATAGTCGGCCTTCGCGTTCGCAAGCTGTTTTTCGATCTCTCCGTAGGCAGCAAAAATGGCCGCGTCGTCCTGGCGTGAAATACCTAGTCCTTTGCGGTCATCATCGGCCAGCGACCTTTCGACGTCAGCACTTGCGTGCTTCTGCGATTCACCGTCGAGAATGAGTAGGGCTTCCGTGACCGTTGCCGTCCCGCGGCGAATGAACAAACAGTCGGCCAAAACTTTGACGCGAGCCCTTGCCGGATCATCCTGAGGCGCCGCCGACAGTCCGCGTTGCAAGCAGCCGAGATAGGTCTCGCCGGGAGCAGCGGGTTCCTTTTTTCGCGCCGATACAAAGCTTCCACTCGTGAGCAGAAGAATGCCCGCCAGCGCCCAAAATCCAAACGTCGCCCTCATTGGCTCCTCAGCGATCCGCACGAGTGGTGGGGCGCAAATGCACTCATGCTACGCATCCGTGCTTTCGGCAATGGCGGTCACTCGGCGTTTCGGCCGCCAATGGCATCGACGGCGTCAATGGCGGCGGCGATCGCCTCGTCGATGCCCATAACCGACGTATCGAGCACCACCGCATTCTCCGCTGCCCGCAGCGGCGCTTCGGCGCGGGTGCGGTCGCGCTCGTCGCGGAGGCGGAGGTCGGCGGCGATCTGTTCGAGCGATCGGGTGTCTCCGCGCGCCTGCATTTCCTTCCAGCGGCGCTCGGCACGCGCTTCGATGGTCGCGGTGACGAACAGCTTCACGTCGGCGTCGGGCGCGACGACGGTGCCGATGTCGCGCCCGTCGAGCACCGCGCCGCCGGGCTGCGTGGCGAAGCTGCGCTGGCGTTCGTACAGCGCCTGGCGGACCGAGTGATGCAGCGAGGCACGGCTGGCGAGGCCGCCGGTTTCCTCGGTGCGCAGTTCGGGGTCGAGCAACAGGCCGTCGGGGAAGCTGCACGCGGCGAGGGCGTCGCCGCCGTCGTCGGGGTCACCGCCGTCGAGGAACACCTGCCGCCCGACCGCGCGGTAGAGCAGTCCGGTGTCGAGATGCGGCAAGCCGAAGTGCGCGGCGAGAGCCTTGGCGATGGTACCCTTGCCCGAGGCAGTGGGGCCGTCGACGGCGATGATCATTCGTACGGCTCGCCCGGGAAGACGATCCTGCCGTCGCCGGAGGCATCAAAAAAGCCGACTTTGTGCCGCTCGGCCAGCTTCACGACTGCGTCGCGGGCTTGCTCAGCTATCGACCAGGTGAAAGCGCAATAGATGACCTGCGTCCCGATGCAGTAGTCGGTGACGTGCGGATCATCCCAGAGGGGAGAGTCATTCGGCAAGTCCCGACTCCACGTGGCGTCCGGGCCGTTCATCGCGGGAAAAGTCTGGCGCATTTCGTCATACCAAGCGCGCAGTTCGGCAGTAGTCACTTCCGAATTGTCGTACGAATGGCCTTCGCTCCACTGAGCTTGAGCGTCGTACCATTCCATGAAGGCGTCTTGCTCGCGCGGGGCGGTTGCGGCGTCGAAGACCATAAGATCATAGCTCATCGCGTTCCCCGTGGCGTGACAAAAGCCTTCGCCAGGCCGAACAGCGCGACGGCGGCCCATACGCTTTCCAGCACCATCGAGGGGATGTTGCGGTTCACCGTCAGCGACAGGATCAGCAGCCCCGCGCCGATGAGGTTCATGCCGTGCAAGAGGTATGGGTTCGCTGCCTTGCTGGCGGTGACGTAGGCATAAGCCGAGACGATCAGCGCCATGCCGACGAAGCCGATGGAGTTGGCGAGATCAGAGCTCATTCTCCCCTCCCGCTTGCGGAAGGGGTAGGGGGAGGGTCTGTGTTGCCGAGGGTGGTTGCTCCCTCCCCTATCCTCTCCCGCAAGCGGGAGGGGGACCCGGTCGCGCCATCCAGCAGCGCCTCGAATGCCGGGAAGCTGGTCGCGATCGGGCGCGTATCGTCGACTTCCACGCCTTCGCGGCTGGCGAGGCCGGCGATGGCCATGCTCATGGCAATGCGGTGGTCGAGGTGGGTTTGGGTAGCGCTATTGGCGCTGCCGCGCAGCGGCTCGCCGGCGGTGCCTTCGATGACCAGGCCGTCCGCGCGTTCCTCGATCCGCGCGCCGGCGCCGGTGAGGGCGGCGGCCATCGTGGCGAGGCGGTCGCTTTCCTTGACACGCAGTTCGTCGAGCCCGCTGGTGGTTGTGGTGCCCTGAGCCAGCGAGGCGGCGACGAACAGGATCGGGAATTCGTCGATCATGCTTGGGGCGAGGGCGGGGTCGACTTCGATGCCCTTGAGCGCGGAGTGGCGGACGACCAAGTCGGCGACCGGCTCGCCGCCGACCTCGCGCCGGTTCAGCTCCTCGATGCTGCCGCCCATCTGCCGCAGCACCTCGAACAGGCCGGCGCGGGTGGGATTGAGGCCGACGTTCTCGATCGTCAGCGCGCTGCCGGGCACGACCAGCGCGGCGACGGCGAAGAACGCGGCGGACGAGGGATCGCCCGGCACCTCGATCCGCTGCGGCTTGAGGTCGGCCTCGCCGCGTAGGCGGATCACGCGCTCGCCGCCCTCCTGCTCGATCCACAGCTCCGCACCAAAGCCCTTGAGCATGCGCTCGGTGTGGTCGCGGGTCGGCACCGGCTCGATCACGCTGGTGATCCCGGCGGTATTGAGCCCGGCGAGCAGCACCGCGCTCTTCACCTGCGCGCTGGCGACGGGCAGGCGGTATTCAATCGGGATCGACGGGCTGAGGCCGCGCTCGGTCACCGGCAGGGTCTCGCCGTCGAACTCCGCGCCCATGCGGCCGAGCGGCTCGGTTACGCGGCCCATGGGCCGTTTCGACAGGCTGGGGTCGCCCACGAACCGCGCGGTGATCGGGTGGCTGGCGACCAGCCCCATCAGCAGCCGCGTCGAGGTGCCGGAATTGCCCATGTCGAGCGGCGCTTCGGGCTGCAGCAGGCCGCCGACGCCGACGCCGTGGATCGACCACCTACCATCGCCTTCGCGCTCGATGGTCGCCCCCATTGCCCGCAGGGCGGCGGCGGTGGCCATCACGTCCTCGCCTTCGAGCAGGCCGGTAACGCGCGTCTCGCCCACCGCCAGCGCGCCGAACATCAGCGCGCGGTGGCTGATCGACTTGTCGCCCGGCACGCGGATGCGGCCCCTCAGCGGACCGGAAGGTCCGAAGCGCCGCGAGCGCATCTCGGCTGGATTGTGGGCGGACATGAGGCGGCGGGCTTTTGACAGCGCCACCCCCTTATGGCAAGGCGCGCGCCGCTCTTGCATCGGCCCTTGAATCGCGTAGGGGCCGCACCCAATCAAGTAGACGCATTTCCGCCTGCCCAACTGGGAGGGCGAGCGAAGAGGAATAATCATGGTCAAGCCAGAATGGGGCACCAAGCGCAACTGCCCCAAGTGCGGTGAACGCTTCTACGATCTCGGCACCGACGATCCGGTGACCTGCATCGAGTGCGGCAACAAGTGGACTCCGGAACCGGTGCTCAAGACGAAGCAGCCGATCCCGTTCGAGGAGGAAAAGAAGGAAGAGGTCGAGGAGGCGGATTCCGACCTGGCCGACGAGGAGCTCGAGGACGTCGACGAGGAGGAGGATTCGCCCGACAACGACATCGACCTCGGTGGTGACGACGATCTCGGCGTGGCGGCGGCGGACGACAACGAGGACGAAACCTGACTCGTCCCGGAGGCGAGCCGGGCCGACGATTTGAGTCTTGCGATTTGAGGGGTCAGCCCATAAAGGGCGGCCCTTCCGAGAAGGACGGCGCGCCTCCCAGGGCGGGCCGATTGATGAATGGCACGGGGCCTTAGCTCAGCTGGGAGAGCGCTACAATGGCATTGTAGAGGTCAGCGGTTCGATCCCGCTAGGCTCCACCATTCGGCGAAAAGAGTACCTGGTTTGCACGCTGGCTGACGAGGTTTCGTCCGCCGGCGTTTTTGGCTTTCGAGCCGATTGGAGTGACGCGAGGCCATGTTCGATACGCTGTCCGATCGCCTGACCGGGGTGTTCGACCGCCTGCGCGGGCGCGGCGCGCTGAACGAGGCCGATGTGCGCGAGGCGATGCGCGAGGTGCGCGTGGCGCTGCTCGAAGCCGACGTGGCGCTGCCGGTGGCGCGCAAGTTCATCGACGCGGTGACCGAGAAGGCCGTCGGTCAGCAGGTGCTGAAGTCGGTCACGCCGGGCCAGCAGGTGGTCAAGATCGTCCACGACGAGCTGGTCGAGATGCTCGGCGGCGCCGACGGCTTTGCCGGCACGCCGCTGACGCTCGAGGCGCGGCCGCCGGCGGTGATCCTGATGGTCGGCCTGCAGGGCTCGGGCAAGACCACCACCACCGCCAAGCTCGCCAAGCTGATCCGCGAAAAGCACGGCAAGAAGGCGCTGATGGCCTCGCTCGACGTCGCCCGGCCGGCGGCCCAGGAGCAGCTCGCGGTGCTGGGCGAGCAGGTTCAGGTGGCGACCTTGCCGATCGTCCCCGGCCAGCAGCCGGTCGACATCGCCCGCCGCGCGCTGGAAAGCGCGAAGCTGCAGGCGGTCGACGTGCTGCTGCTCGACACCGCCGGTCGCCTGCACGTCGACGAAGCGCTGATGGCGGAGATGAAGGCTGTCGCCGGCGTTTCCGAGCCGACCGAAGTGCTGCTGGTGGTGGATTCGCTCACCGGCCAGGACGCGGTCAACGTCGCCCAGAGCTTCTCCGGCGAAGTGCCGCTGACCGGGGTGATCCTCACCCGCATGGACGGCGATGCCCGCGGCGGCGCGGCGCTCAGCATGCGCGCGGTCACCGGCAAGCCGATCAAGTTCGCCGGCACGGGCGAGAAGCTCGACGCGATCGAGCCGTTCAGCCCCGATCGCGTCGCCGGGCGGATCCTCGGCATGGGCGACGTCGTCAGCCTGGTCGAGAAGGCCGCGGCGACGATCGACAAGGAGGAATCCGAGAAGATCGCCGCGCGGATGATGAAGGGTCAGTTCGACCTGAACGACTTGCGCAGCCAGCTCAAGCAAATGCAGAACATGGGCGGGCTGGGCATGCTCGCCGGCATGATGCCGGGCATGAAGAAGGCCAAGCAGGCGATGGCCCAGTCGGGCGTCGACGACAAGGTGCTGGTCCACATGGACGCGATCATCGGCTCGATGACGCCCAAGGAACGCGCTCGCCCCGAGCTGATGAACGCCAAGCGCAAGAAACGCGTTGCGGCGGGCTCGGGCACCGACGTGCAGGACATCAACAAGCTGCTCAAGATGCACCAGGAAATGGGCCGGGCGATGAAGCAGATCCGCAAGATGGGCGGGCTGAAGGGCCTCGGCGCGCTGCTCGGCGGTGGCGGCGGCGGAATGGGCGGCCTCGGCGGATTGGGCGGCGCGGGCGCTCCGCCGTCGCTGCCCGGCCTTGGCGGCGGGCCGGCCAACATGAACGATCTTCTCAGAAAAAAATGATTTTACAGCTATTTGAATCGGAAAGGTGAAGTAACATGGCAATTGCACTCAGGCTTTCGCGCGGCGGCGCCAAGAAGCGTCCGTATTACCGCATCGTGGCGGCCGACAGCCGTTCCGCGCGCGACGGCAAGTACCTCGAGCAGATCGGCACCTACAACCCGCTGCTCGCCAAGGACGACCCGGCGCGGGTGAAGCTCAACGAGGACCGCGCGCGCCACTGGCTCGGCGTCGGCGCGCAGCCGTCGGACCGCGTCGCCCGCTTCCTCGATGCCGCCGGCATCAAGGAACGCGCCGCGCGCGTGAATCCCAAGAAGGGCGAGCCGGGCGAGAATGCCAAGGCCCGTGCCGAGGAGCGCGCAGCGAAGCTAGCCGAAGCCGAGGAAGCGGCCAAGGCGCCCGCCGAAGCTCCGGCCGAGGAAGGGGCCGTCGAGACCACCGCCGCCGACCAGCCCGCCGAGGGCGGCGAGGCCGTCGTCGAGGAAGCGCTCGAAGAGCAGGCTGCCGAGGCGCCGGCCGAAGAGGCTCCCGTGGAGGAAGCAGCCGCCGAGGAAGCCGCTCCTGAAGAAGCTCCGGCTGAGGACGCCGCTGCCGAGGAGGCTCCGGCCGAAGAGGCTGGTGAAGAACCGGCCGAGGGCTAACCGGCGTTGTCTCAGGACAAGCCCGTCACGCTCGCCGCCATCGCTGGGGCGCATGGTGTGACGGGCGAAGTCCGCCTCAAGTTGTTCGGCGAGGGCGTTGCGGCGCTCAAGCGCCACAAGAGCTTCAATGGCGGCGTGCTGACGCTGAAGTCCCTGCGCGACGACAACAAGGGCGGCGCGATCGCCCGCTTCGCTGAGATCGCCGACCGCACCGCGGCCGAGAGGCTGCGGGGAACGCTGCTCACCGTCCCCCGCTCATCACTGCCGCCGCTCGAGGAGGGCGAATACTACCACGCCGACCTGATCGGTCTTACGGCCGTTTCGGACGTCGGCGAAGCGCTCGGCACGGTTGTGGCCATCGAGAACTTTGGCGCCGGCGACATCCTCGAAATCGAGCGCCCGGACGGCAGGCGCTTCATGGTGCCGATGAGCGAGCCGGCAGTGCCCGAATGGGACGACCAGCGAGTGGTTGTCGCCATTCCTTTTACGGAAGGATGACGAAGGCGCAGCTCATGGACGACGATACGCTTACAGCCATCGTAGCCTTGTTGCTCGCGACGCTGGTCATCGTGTTCGTGACCTTGGGCTGCGTCTTGCTCGCCTTCTTCTGGGCCCGGCGACTCTCGGTGACCCAACGCGCGCTTCTCGCGACCGCGATTGCCGATATCGTGCTGGTTGTGCCGTTCTCGATTCTAGCCGCGGAAGGTCTTCTGCCGTTGATGGGCGGCATCGCGGTAGTCGGGGTGCTTGGCTTTCCCGCCGCCTTTCTTGCGACGCGCAAGCTGGATCGGCGTAAGCGGGCGGAGGAAGGCGTTGCTGCCGTTTTCGAGTAAGTACAGGGCTGGTTAGCGCCGCAGCGGCCGCTCTTCCGCCAGGTGATTCCTGATTGCCGTCGCCGCCACCCCAGCCTGGCCCATCGCGTGGCTGATCTGGTCGAGGCCGATGACCACGTCGCCGGCGGCGAACAGGCCGGGGACCGTCGTTTCGAGATGGTCGTCGACCACCAGGCAGCCGTCTTCGGTGGCCTTCGCTCCTGCCGCCACTGCCAGTTCCGAACGCATGTGCAAGCCGAGCGCGGGATAGACGCTGTCGAACGCCAGCTGTCCCTCGGCCGTCATGAACGTCAGGCGATCGCCGTCGATGGCGTAGCCGCCGCACGGGCCCGCGACGATCGTCACGCCGGCGTCCTCGAGGCGGTGGCGGCATTCGGGGTCGAGCGCGTGCTCGCCTGTCGGTGCGACCAGCGTGATGTCGGCGGTGTAGCCGCGCAGGAACTCGGCCTCGCGGGTGCCATGGTTGCCGCTGCCGATCACCGCGACGCGCTTGTCGGTCACTTCGTAGCCGTCGCACACCGGGCAATAGCGCAGCAGCCCGCGGGCGAGCGCTTCGCTTTGCAGCGCCTCGTCCATTCCCGGCGGATGCAGGTTCACCGCCCCGGTGGCGACCAGCACGGTCCTCGCGCGATAAGTGCCGCTCTCGGTGCCGACGGTGAATCCCTCGGCGACCCGCGCGAGGTGCTCGACCCGCTTGTCCTCGCGGATCGCGCCGAACTCGCGCGCCTGCTCGCGCATCCGCTCGAGCAGTTCCTTGCCCGAGATGCCGCCAGGGAAGCCGGCGTGGTTGTGCGTGCACGGGATCAGCGCCGCGCGGCTGTCGCCGCTGTCGAACAGGCGGATCGAAAGGTGATAGCGGGCGAGATAGATCGCCGCGGTCAGCCCTGCCGGGCCGGCGCCGATGATGATGCAGTCGTCCATTCCGACAGGCAACGCTAGAGGGGCCGAAGCTATCCCGCGGGACGGGGGGGAGGGGCGAGAAAGCTTCGGCCCCTGCGGCGGGCTC
Source organism: Croceibacterium sp. (assembly GCA_025450635.1). GTDB lineage: Bacteria > Pseudomonadota > Alphaproteobacteria > Sphingomonadales > Sphingomonadaceae > Croceibacterium_B. The sequence goes on from JANWHA010000100.1 coordinate 28,465, forward strand.
AGGCGAGGTACGCGTGGGGGACGATCGCCGGGCCGGCCGCCATTGTGTGGTGGATCACCGCCGCATGGCCGGCGCCGGCGGACGCAAGCGCCGCCACGGTCACGAGCAGCGCCGAAGTTGCGACGCAGGCCATGACGCCGGCCAGCGCCGCCCGCGCGGTCGCGCTCATCGGAGCCTCGGATTCCGCCGCGACGCAGGTGGTTTGGTCATAAGGCAGGTCAATTGTTTGCAGGCGCTGCAGCCGGCGGCTCAGGAAGCCGCCGAGCCGCAACAGGCCACGGTCGAGATCGCTCGAGAAATCGCTGTGTGCGATCGCCCACTGGCGCATCAGGTGTTCGTCGGTCATCGCATTATCCTTTCGAGTGGTGACGTCCAGATGCGCCTCAAAAACAGCCGGGGCCAACAAAAGGCTTGAGGAATAGCATAAGCTACATTTATAGATTAGAGGTGCCCCGCCTGCCCCCTCTCTCCGCCGTCCGAGCGTTCGAGGCCGCCGGCCGCCACGAGAATTTCTCCCGTGCCGCCGAGGAGCTCGGGATGACCCAGGCGGCGATCAGCTATCAAATCAGGCAGCTCGAGGACCGCGTCGGCAAGCCCCTGTTCGTGCGCGAGAAGGGCCGCGTGCGGTTGTCCGACAGCGGCCGCCGCTTGCTGCCCGCGGTGAGCAGCGGCTTTGCCGGAATCGCCGATGCCTTCGATGGCTTGCGCGAGGAAGACGAGGACGTCCTGTCGATCGACACCTCGGTGTCGATGGGCGCGACCTGGCTGAGCGCGCGCGTCGGCCGCTTCCAGGTGCGCCACCCCGACCTGGCAGTGAAGATCTCGCTGACCAACGACGTGATCGATTTCGGACTAGGGGGGGTCGATGCGGCGATCCGGGCAGGCCTCGGGGAGTGGGACGGGCTGCGGAGCGATTTCCTGTTTTCCCAGCACTATGCTCCGATTTGCTCGCCGGCGTTTGTCGAGAATAATGACATATCGAAGCCTGAGGACCTGCTGCAGGTCGAACGCCTCGGCCCCAACGATGCGTTGTGGACAGGCTGGTTCGCCCGCATCGGCATCGGCACACCGCCGCCGCGCCGGGGTGTTGTGCTCGACAGCCAATTGCAGGAGGCCACGGCGATGCAGGGCGGCTTTGGCATTGCCATGATGACACCGTTGTTCTGGAAGCCCGACCTGGAAAGTGGCCGGCTGGTGCAGCCGTTTCCGACCCTCTACTTTCCCGGCAACGCGCAATGGCTGGTCCATCCGGCCGCCCGCGTCGGCATACGCAAGATCGAGCGTTTCCGCGAGTGGATCCACGCGGAGCTTGCCGCCGACCGCGATTTCCTGCCACCGGAGGTCTGGGAGCCGCCGTTGTAGCCGTTGTATGGCGCCCGTGCGGTATGTATATACGCGATGTATATACGGAGCGCGGCATGGGCAAGGAATACAAGGCCAAGGTCTTCAAATCCGGCAATTCGCTCGCCCTGAGGCTGCCTAAGGAACTCGGATTGAAGGAAGGTTCGACGATGCTGCTGCGGGAAGACCAAAGCGGCTATCGTATCGAGCCCGAGGTCGCGCCGGCCAAGAAGCTCGATGTTAGCGGCTTCTGGGGCAAAGCGCCTTGGCTGAAGCCGCTGCCCCCCGAACTGAGGGAGTTCGAGGAGCGGCCGAGCACCGTCGCTGCCCGAAACGCCGAAAAGCCGAAGACAAAGGCGTGAGCCGCTATCTGCTCGATGCCAACAGTGCGATATACGCGCTATCGGGAGTGTTTCCTCTCATGAGGGCCAGGTTCGAGGCCACCGAGCCGGGCGACATAGCGATCTCGGCAATCAGTTTCGCCGAAATCGCCCTCGGCTCGCACATCGGTCGGCCACCGACGGTCGAAGCGCTTGAGGCCTTCGTCGCGACTATTCCGATATTACCTTTCGACGAAGCCGCTGCTCGCAAGTATGCCGAGTTGCCATTTCGACGCGCTCGATTTGATCGCCTGCTCGCCGCGCATGCGCTCAGCATTGGAGCGACGGTGATCACGAACAACGAAGCCGATTTCGCCGACACGCCGGGCTTGAAGGTCGAAAACTGGGCGGCCGAGTGACTTTCGTCGCGACAATACTGACGCTTTACCCGGAGATGTTTCCGGGCTCACTGGGCGCTTCCCTTGCCGGGCGCGCGCTGGAGGAGGGGGTGTGGTCGCTGGATACCGTGCAAATACGCGACTTCGCGGCCGACAGGCACCACACGGTCGACGACACGCCCGCAGGTGGCGGCGCCGGAATGGTGCTCAAGGTCGACGTGCTGGCGGCGGCGGTCGACCATGCGCTGGCGGCGCATCCGGATTGTCCGGTGTTGGCGATGACGCCGCGGGGCAAGCCGATTGCGCAAGCGCGGATTCGCGAGCTGGCGGCGGGTCCCGGCGTGACGCTGTTGTGCGGCCGCTTCGAGGGTTTCGACGAGCGGATCTTCGAAGCCCGGCCGGTCGAGGAAGCCTCGCTGGGAGACATCGTTTTGTCTGGGGGAGAGCCTGCCGCGCTGGCGATCCTCGACGCTTGCATTCGCCTGCTTCCCGGCGTAATGGGCGCGCCTTCAAGCGGGGCCGAGGAATCCTTCGAGGAAGGGCTGCTCGAGTATCCGCACTATACCCGACCTCAGGAATGGGAAGGGCGCACGATCCCTGAAGTGCTGCGATCGGGGGATCATGCGAAGATCGCCGCATGGCGCAAGGCCATGAGCGAATCTGACACACGGTCACGCAGGCCGGACCTTTGGGAGCGCCACAGGGGCGCTCGGGGCCAGTCTGCCTCTGATGCGCAGCACGACGAATAGGAGCCCGCAATGGGTCTGATCCAAGAGCTCGAGGCCGAGGCCATCGGAGCGCTTTCGCAAGTCAAGGAAATCCCCGAATTCCGCGCCGGCGACACGCTGCGCGTCGGCGTCCGGGTGGTCGAGGGTGAGCGCACCCGCGTGCAGAACTTCGAAGGCGTGTGCATCGCCCGCTCGAACCGCGGCATCAACAGCAATTTCACCGTTCGCAAGATGAGCTTCGGCGAAGGCGTCGAGCGCGTCTTCCCGCTCTATTCGCCGAACGTCGAGAGCATCACCGTGGTCCGCAAGGGCGTGGTCCGGCGGGCCAAGCTCTATTACCTGCGCGGCCGCACCGGCAAGCGCGCCCGTATCGCCGAGCGGCGCGAGGTGCAGAAGGAAAGCTGAGGGTTTCCTTCAGGCGATTTCAATCGTAACGATTTAGGGCGCCTCACGGGTGCCCTTTTTCGTTTCTGCCGGGGTCGCACCCATTAAAGCCTTGAGACTTATCGCACTGGCGAGCGCGCTTGCCGTGCTGGCGCAACCCGCTATCGCTCCCGCGCAGGAGACCAAGGCCATGCCCGACAAGCAGCACCAGACGCTGACCATCGCGCGGGTGTTCGCCAGCCCCTCGCTCGATGGTCGCACGCCGCGCCTGCCCAAGCTTTCGCCCGATGGGCGCTATCTCGCGGTGCTGCGCGCGCGCGACAGCGACCGCGAACGCTACGACCTCTGGGCTTACGACCGGCAGGACGGCCAGTGGCGCATGGTGGTCGATTCGGAGAAACTCGGCAGCGGGCGCGAGCTCAGCGAAACCGAGAAGATGCAGCGCGAACGGCAGCGCATCGCCGGCCTGAAAGGTATCGTCACATACGACTGGTCGGCCGACGGCAAGTCGATCCTGGTTCCCATCGAAGGCGATCTCTACCTCGCGGGCCTCGATGGCAGGGTGACGCGCCTGACCAACAGCCCGGAAGGCGAGCTCAATCCGGTGCTGAGCGAAACCGGCAAGTATGTCTCGTTCGTGCGCGACCGCCGGTTGTGGACCGGGCTTGTCGGCAGCGAGGCCAAGCCCGTCACCCCGCACGAGGCCGCCGACACTGTCCACTGGGGCGAGGCGGAGTTCGTCGCGCAGGAGGAAATGGCGCGTTACACCGGCTACTGGTGGTCGCCCACCGACGCCCGGATCGCGGTCGAGCGGTTCGACGAGGCGCCCGTGGGCATCATCACCCGCGCGGCGATCGGGGCGAGCGGCACCAAGACTTTCGAGCAGCGCTATCCCGCCGCCGGCACCGCCAACGTCGCTGTCTCCCTGTTCGTGATCGACCCGGATGGCGGCAACCCGGTCAAGGTCGATCTGGGGTCCAATCCCGATATCTATCTCACGCGCGTCGACTGGGCGCCGGATGGCAAGGCCCTTTACGTGCAGCGCGTGGATCGCGGGCAAACCACGCTCGACATGCTCAAGGTCGATCCGGCGACCGGCGCCAGCACGGTGCTGTTCAGCGAGAAGGCCGCACCGCGGCACTGGATCAACCTGTCCGACAGTTATCGCTTCCTCGATGACGGCAGCGTGATCTGGTGGTCCGAACGCGATGGTTTTGGCCATCTTTATCGCTTCGCCGACGGCAAGTGGCGCCAGCTGACCAAGGGTCCGTGGGTGGTGGAGAAGCTCGCCGGGGTCGACCAGGCGAGCCACCGGCTGTTCTTCACGGCGACGAAAGACGACCTGCTGGCGCCGCAGGTCTATTCGCTCGACTATCTCAAGCCGGGTGAGCCGGCGCGGCTGACAGACCTGGCGTTCGCCAACCACGCTTCGATGGACAAGCACGGCAAGACGCTGCTCGTCGGCCGATCGTCGCCGAGCCAGCCGCCGCAGACTTACCTCGCCGATCAGACTGGCAAGCGTCTCGCGTGGGTCGAAGAGAACAAGCTCGACGCCAGCCATCCCTACACGCCGTACCTTGCCAGCCACCGCCTGCCGCAGTTCGGCACCGTCAAGGGGCCGGACGGCACGACGCTGCACTGGCTGATGATCACCCCGCCGCTCGAGCCGGGCAAGCGCTACCCGGTGTTCTTCGATCACTATGGCGGACCGCACTCGCAGGAAGTGACGAAGGGGTGGGGCGGGGCGCTGGTCCAGGCGATCGTCGACAAGGGCTACATCTATTTCGAGATCGACAACCGCGGCAGCTCGAACCGCGGGGTCGAATTCGAAAAGGCGATTTACCGCGACATGGGCGGGCCGGAGGTGGCGGACCAGAAAGCGGGGGCCGAATACCTCAAGACGCTGCCGTTCGTCGATCCGCACAAGATCGCGCTCTTCGGCTGGTCCTACGGCGGGTATATGACGCTCAAGCAGATGGAGGCGGATCCGGGCGAATACGCCGCCGGCATCGCCGTTGCGCCGGTCAGTCGCTGGCAGCTCTATGACACCTTCTACACCGAAAGGTACATGGGTCAGCCGCAGACCGACGCGGCTGCCTACGAGAAATCGTCGACGCTGCCCGATGCCGCGAAGATCGCCGACCCGTTGCTGCTGATTCACGGGATGTCGGACGACAACGTGGTGTTCACCAACAGCACCGAGATCATCGCCAAGCTGCAGCACGACGAAGTGCCCTTCGAGATGATGCTCTACCCGGGCGCCACTCACGCCATCGCCGGGCAGCAACTCCGCACGCATCTCTACGATACGATCTTCGCGTTCCTTGCCCGGCATGGAGTGACGCCGCCCAAGTAGCAAAGCGGCGCTTGCCGCAGCGCACGCTTTTGTGCATTGCAGCGCGCCCGCGGCAGGGTAGGGCGGCGGCAAGTCTGGCGCAGCGGAGCAAGCAATGGGTTATCGGGTAGCGGTTGTCGGAGCGACAGGGAACGTCGGGCGCGAGATGCTCGCGACGCTCGCCGAGCGCGAATTCCCGCTCGACGAAGTCGCGGCGGTGGCCAGCCCGCGCTCGACAGGCACCGAAATCGACTTCGGCGATACCGGCAAGCTTCTGAAGTGCAAGAACATCAAGCACTTCGACTTCGCCGGCTACGACATCGCCTTGTTTTCGGCCGGCTCCGGCCCGGCGAAGGACTATGCACCCAGGGCCGCCGCGGCGGGCTGCGTGGTGATCGACAACTCGTCGTTCTGGCGCATGGACCCCGACGTGCCGCTCGTCGTGCCGGAGGTGAACCCGGACGCGATCGACGGCTACAAGCGCAAGAACATCATCGCCAACCCGAACTGCTCGACCGCGCAGATGGTCGTCGCGCTGAAGCCCCTGCACGACGCGGCGACGATCCGGCGCGTGGTGGTGAGCACGTACCAATCGGTCTCCGGCGCCGGGAAGGCGGGAATGGACGAGCTGTTCGAGGAAAGCCGCGCGATCTTCGTCGGCGATCCGGTCGAGGCGCGAAAGTTCACCAAGCAGATCGCGTTCAACGTCATCCCGCACATCGACGTGTTCATGGACGACGGCTCGACCAAGGAAGAGTGGAAGATGGTGGTCGAGACCAAGAAGATCCTCGATCCGAAGATCAAGGTGAACGCGACGTGCGTGCGCGTGCCGGTGTTCGTCGGCCACTCCGAGGCGATCAATATCGAATTCGAAAACGAGATCTCCGCGAGCCAGGCGCAGGACATCCTCCGCGAGGCGCCGGGCGTGATGCTGGTCGATAAGCGCGAGGACGGCGGCTACGTCACCCCGATCGAATGTGTCGGCGACGGGGCGACCTACGTCTCGCGGGTTCGCGAGGACCCGACCGTCGAGAATGGCCTCACCCTGTGGTGCGTGTCCGACAACCTGCGCAAGGGCGCCGCCCTCAACGCAGTGCAGATCGCCGAGCTTCTCGGCCGCCAGCACCTGAAGAAGGGCTAGGTCGCCTGCGTCGCCAGTCGGACGGTGCGGCCGTCCGGTAACGCCAGGAGGAGCACGGCGCCAGCCAGCGAGAACGCTGCCAACACCAGGAACGCAGCCGTGTCGCTGCCGCCGTTGGCGTCGCGCACGCGGCCGATGATGTCCGGGCCGAACTGCCCGCCGAGATTGCCCACCGAGTTGATCCAGGCAATTCCCGCCGCCGCCGCGGTGCCGCCGAGGAGCGCCGTCGGCAACGACCAGAACGTCACCACCCAGCAGCCGTTGCCGACCGTGATCAGGGTCAATCCCACGAGCGACAGAATAGGCGAGTGGCCGACCGCCGCCAGCAGCAGGAGACCGCCGAGCGCCACGAACAATCCCGTGGCCGAGTGCCAGCGCCGCTCTCCGCCGCGGTCCGAATGATGCGCCCAGGCCAATTGCGCGACGATCATCGAGCCCCACGGGATCATGCTGACGAGACCGACCCGCAAGTAATCGCCCTTGGGGATGCCGAGCTCCTGGATGATCGTCGGCATCCAGAAATTGACCCCATAAAAGCAGACCAGACCGCAGAAATAGACCGTGGCGAAACCCCAGATGCGCGGATCGACGAAAACGGCGGCAGCGCGCCGGGCGGCCGAGCTGTGCCTGGCCGCTTCGTCGCGCTCGAGCCGGGCGAGCACCACGACACGTTCCTTGTCGCTCAGCCAACGCGCGGTCCGCGGCCCATCCGGCAACAGGAGGAGGAACAGCAGCGCCAGGACGAGCGCCGGAACCGCCTCGAGCAGGAACAGCCACTGCCACCCGCTCAGGCCGAACGCCCCGTCGGCGAATTGCAGGATCGCGCCCGACAGCGGCGAGCCGATGAGGTTCGAGACGGCAATCCCGCTCATGAACAAGGCGATCATCCGCGCGCGATAATCGGCCGGGAACCAGAACGTGAGATAGAGGATAACCCCGGGATAGAAGCCGGCCTCGGCCGCGCCGAGGAGGAAGCGCAGGACGTAGAACGTGAATTGCGCGTCGCTGCATCCGAAAGCGGTGGCGATCGGCCCCCAGCGCATCGCGCCGACGAACACGAACGCGGCCGAAACCAGCCCCCAGGTGAACATGATCCGGGCCATCCACAGCCGCGCGCCGACCTTGTTCAGCGCGAGGTTGCTTGGCACTTCGAGGATGAAATAGCCGAGGAAGAAAATCCCCGCGCCGAAGCCGTAGACCGCGTCGCTGAAATGCAGCTCGCCGGCCATTTGCAGCTTGGCGAAGCCGACGTTGACCCGGTCGAGGAACGCGGCGAGGTAGCCCGCGAACAGCAGCGGGATCAGCCGCCAGGTGATCCTGCCGAAGGTCGCCCGCTCAAACGCCTGGTCTTGCCCCGCGTCCATCCGCCCACTCCCCGGTCACGGGGCTGGCAGCTTCACCGATGCGAGTCAATCGAACGGCTCAGCGGCGCGAGTGGATCGTGTTCTTGCGCATGAAGAAGACGAGCGGCACCGACAGCAGGCTGAGCCACATCATCAGGTAGAAATCGTCGATATAGGCGACCATCGCCGCCTGGCGAGTGACCTCGGCGTTGACCATCGCGGTCGCGGCATCGCCATAGCCGGCGAACTGGCTGATCGAGGTCACGTCGAACAGCGAGCTGGCCCATGGCGTGATGTGCTCGGCCAGCGTGCTGTGAACCTTCTGGGTGTTGCGGGCGAGCAGCGTCATCGCCACCGAAATGCCGACCGATGAGCCGATGTTGCGCGTGAGGTTGAGCAGGCTCGATCCGTCGGTGCGCAGGGTCGGCGGCAGCGTCGCGAATGCGGTCGCGTTGAGCGGGATGAACACCAGGCCGATGCCAAGGCCCTGGACCATGCCCGACATGGTGATGCCGTACTGGTCGACCGCGAGCGACCAGTGAGCCATCCAGTCCATCGACCACGCACCGATCAGGAAGCCGATAGCGACGATCCAGCGCGCATCGAAGCCCTTGCGCATCAGGTAACTCGACAGTTGCATGCTGATGAGGATGCCGACGCCGCGCGGCATCAGGATCATGCCCGTGCCGATCACGTCGTAGCCGAGCAGCTGCTGCAGCATCAGCGGCAGCAGCGCCATGGTGCCGAACATCACCACCCCGATGACGATCATGAACAGCAGCGCGATGATGAAGTTCATGTCGGCGAACAGCGCCCGGTGGAACAGCGGGGTCTTCGACGTGGCGAGGTGAATGGCGGCGATCCACGCGGCCGACAGCGCGACCGCCAGCTCGATCCAGATTTCGACCGAATTGAACCAGTCGGCCTGGTTGCCGCGGTCGAGGAACAGCTGCATCGAGCTGAGCGCGAGCGCGAGCATCGCGAAGCCGAACAAGTCGAAGCGGCGCTTGCGGGTTTCGCGTGTCGGCATTTGCGCGAGCAGGATGGTCAGCGCGGCAATGCCGACCGGCAGGTTGACGTAGAAGCACCAGCGCCAGTTCCAGTTCTCGGTCAGCCAGCCGCCGATCAGCGGCCCGAGGATCGGCCCGATCATGATGCCCAGGCCCCACACGGCGATGATCTGCGGCTGCCGGCTCGGCCTGGTCGTGTCGAGCATCGCCGTCTGGCTGAGCGGGGCGATGAAGGCGCCCGAGACGCCCTGTAATGCGCGGAACAGCACCATTTCGCTGAGGTTCTGCGCGATGCCGCATAGCGCCGAGGAGATGATGAAGCCGGTGACGGCCCAGAGGAACAGGCGGCGCATGCCAATCCGGTCCGCCAGCCAGCCGGTGATCGGCATCGCCACCGCCGAGGCGACGATGTAGCTGGTCAGCACCCAGCTAATCGTGTCGGGCGTCGCGCTGAGCGAAGCCTGCATGTGCGGGATCGCCACGTTGGCGATGGTGGTGTCGAGCACCTGCAGCAGCGAGGCCGCCATGACGCCGATCATGAACAGCCAGCGGTTGGGAACGTGGAGTTGGGCGACGTCCTCGAGTTCCGCGGGCGCGGAGCGGCGAGATTCGCGCCGCCCCGCCTGGGGTGCGGCAGTAGCCATGACTAGTGTTTCTTGCCGTCGGTGAAGACGGTGACGTGCGTGGTCAGCCCGGCGATCAGCTTGCGGTCAGATTTCGAATCGATGGCGATGCGCACCGGCACGCGCTGGGTCACCTTGACCCAGTTGCCGGTGGCGTTCTGCGCCGGCAGCACCGAGAATTCCGAGCCGGTGCCGGCGCCGATCGCCGCGACATGGCCCCTGAGCTTCATGCCGGGGTACGCGTCGAACTTGATCTCGGCCGGTTGCCCGACGCGCATGTCGGCCAGCTGGGTTTCCTTGTAGTTGGCCTCGACGTAGGCCCCGCTAATACCCACGAGGGTGAGCATCGGCACGTTTTGCACCACCAGCTGACCGGGCAGGAGACGCTCGGCCCCGGCAACCTCGCCGGCCATGGGTGCGCGGACCACGGTCCGGCTGAGGTTGAGCTTCGCGGCCTCTGCTTGCGCCTGGGCGGCGGCGATCTCCGGGTTCTCGCCGGGAATGGCGGCGCCGTGCGCCAGCTTCGCCCGCGCTTCCGCCTCGCTTGCCTGGGCCGCCTTGAGCTCGGCTTCGCCCTGCTCGACCGCATGCCGGGCTGCGTCGTAAGCCGCCTTGGTCGTGAAGCCCTGCTTCCACAATTCCTGCTGACGCTGGAAATTGCTTTGCGCGAAAGCGATGTCCTCGCGCGACTTGGCGATGTCCGCCCCGGAAAGCGGGGCGGCGTTGGCGAGCGCGGTGACGTTGGCTTGCGCCGCCGCTATCGCGGCGGTGGCCTGATCGAGCTGGATCTTGAACGGTTGCGGATCGATCCGGTAAAGCAGGTCGCCGGCCTTCACATGATCGCCATTCTTCACGTAAACCTGATCGATCTTGCCGCCGACCTCCGCACTGATCGAAACCTTGTCCTGCTTGACGTAGGCATCGTCGGTCGAAACCTTGCCCTGCAGGCCGAGCCAGTAAATCGCCCCGCCGATCACGATCGCCAGCGGGACGACGAACATCAGGGTCAGCCGTCCCCAGCGCCGCCGGGGCTCGGCTTCGGTCTCGATAATGGTCTCCGTGCCGGGCTCGCCCGGTTCATGGACCGTGGCCGGTGGCTCAATCTTGGGATCGGCGTCAGCCATTGGAAATCCTTGCCGTTTCGCGCCGTGCGGAGAGGTTGGTGCCGACGACTTTGAGCAGGCGGGCAAACTCCGAACGTTCGGCCGAAGTCAAGCCGGCGAGCATGTCCTCAACCAGCGAATCGACTCTTTGTTGCAACTTCTCGACGACCTTCTGGCTCTTCCCGGTCAGGTGGAGCTGCCAGGCGCGGCGATCCCGCGGATCGGGGCGGCGCTCCACCATGCTGGCTTCCTCCAGCCGATCGACCATGCGGCACAGGGTGATCGGCTCGACTTCGAGCTGTTCGGCATAGAAGCCCTGGTTCTGCCCCGGGCGACGGTTGAGCGTCAGCAAGAGCCGGGCCTGTGGTCCGGTCACGCCGATCTCGCGCACCTGCTGGTCGAACGACCAGCGGGCGAGGCGCGAGTTGTCGGCCAGGAGGTAACCGATGTGAGTCATCGTGCGCGCATATAATAAGCTCCCTTAATAACGCAATAAGGCTTGTGATAGGACCGGCCCTAAGCAATTGAGTTCCCTGAAGGAGGCCGCCGATGACAGAGGAAACGCCGGGTGGAGGCTGCCAGTGCGGGCGGGTTCGCTACCGCGCGGACGTCTCGGGAGCCGAGGCCTATCTATGCCACTGCCGGATGTGCCAGCGCGCGACGGGCGGCTTTGCCGCGGCCTTCGTGCAGGTCCCTGCCTCGGCCGTAACCTGGGAAAGCGAGCCCGACTGGTACGCCAGCTCGCCTATCGCCGTGCGGCCGTTCTGCTCGGCCTGCGGGACGCCGCTCGGCTTCAGGTTCAACGACGGGACGGGCATGGATCTGACTTTCGGCAGCTTCGATGACCCGTCGCGCTTCGTGCCAACGACTCATGCCGGGGCCGAGAGCCTGCACGAGGCGTGGATCGACACCAGCGCCCTGCCGCGCCAACGGACCGACGAAACGGAAAGCGTTGTCAGCCGGTGGCAAGCGGCCGGGCGCGAGGTTCCCGAGTGAGCGAGGTCGCCACCGAGCGCTTCGCCAGCTTCGACGGCGTCGAGCTTGCCGTCCATCGGGTCGGCGCGGGGCGGCCGGTAGTGCTGCTGCACGGCCTGTTCTCGGACGCGAACACGAACTGGATTCGCTTCGGGCACGCCCAGCGGCTGGCCGATGCCGGGTTTCTGGCGATTATGCCAGACTTGCGCGCTCACGGGCAGAGCGACAAGCCGCATGAGCCCGGCGCTTATCCGAGCGATGTGCTAGTGAGGGACTTGCGGGCGCTGATCGGCCATCTCGGTGTGACCGACTACGACCTGGGCGGCTTCTCGCTCGGCGCGCGGACGGCCGCCCGCAGCGCGATCGAGGGCCTGCGGCCACGCCGCCTGGTGCTCGCCGGCATGGGGCTCGAGGGTCTGTCCGAGTGGGATCGGCGTTCGGCCTTCTTCATCGACTCTATCGACCGGTTCGACGAGGTAAAGCACGGCGATCCCGCGTTCCTCGCGGTCGCCTTCATGAAAACTCAGAAGGTGGATCGAGTGGCCGCGCGGCTGCTGCTGCAGTCGGTCGAGGACATCGAGCCGAGCGAGCTGGCCGCGGTCACCATGCCGACGCTTGTCGTGTGTGGGGACAAGGATCACGACAACGGCTCGCCGCAAGCGTTGGTCGCCGCGCTGCCGGACGCGGAACTGGCGCGGGTGCCCGGCACCCACATGAGCTCTGTCACCGAGCCGGCGCTCGGCGAGGCGATCCGGCGCTTTCTATCCGAATGATTCCCGGATCAGGACAGCGCAGCCGATCCGGACCCATCGGTCTCACTGCCCGCCAGCACCCCGAAGTCTTGCGATCTCTCGCCGGCGCCGGCGCTGTTGAAGCCTTCGGCGGCCAGGCCGCGCTTGAGAAGCTCGCGCACGGCCGCCGCCCTGGTCGGCATGCGGCATTCGAAGCGCCAGTCGTCGATCGCCGCCAGCTCTTCTTGCGTCAGCATGATCTGCAGACGCTGCTCACGCATGAGATCGGTCACGACACTGTTCCCTTCTGGGCCTGGCGGCCCCATTCGCCATTGCGAATAAATGTCGCAATGGCGCAATTGTTCCCTTTGGCGCCATCGGCGGCAGTTACTCATTCGACGCATGCCGAGCGCGAAAAAAAGGGGCGCGAGCCTCTGCGGACCGCGCCCCTTCTTGTCTCGTCGGCAGGCCTCAGGCTTCGTCCGTCGCCTCGGGTTCGACCGGGTTCTCGAGCATGTCGGCCGGTATCTCGCCCGGCTCGAGCGTGGGGTCGACCGGCTCGGTGAAGCCTTCGCTCTCGGCCCGGCCCTCCTCGGCGGCCTGCGCCATCACGTCGACGCCGCGGCGCTGGAGCTCGGCCTCGTCGTCCGAACGGGCGACGTTGGCCTTGACCGTCACTCGCACCTCGGGGTGGAGGGCGAGGATCACCTCGTGCAGGCCGATGGTCTTGATCGGGCTGCCCATCACAACCTGGCGCTTGTCGACCTTGTGGCCCTGCTCCTGCAGCGCTTGGGCGATGTCGCGCACGTTGACCGAGCCGTAAAGCTGGCCGGAGTTCGACGAGGCGCGGATCAGCACCACCTCGGCGCCATCGACCTTCTTGCCTTCGCCTTCGGCTTCCGTGCGGCGCTCGGCGTTTTCTTTCTCCAGGCGCTCGCGGTTGGCTTCGAACACCTGGCGGTTGGCGTCGTTGGCGCGCAGCGCCTTCTTCTGCGGCAGCAGGTAGTTGCGCGCGTAGCCGTCCTTGACGGAGACGACGTCGCCGATCGTGCCGAGCTTCTCGATACGTTCGAGGAGGATGATTTGCATTTCGCGGCCCTCCTTACTTCACGATGTAGGGCAGCAAGCCCAGGTGGCGGGCGCGCTTGATCGCCTTGGCCAGCTCGCGCTGCTTCTTGGCCGAGACGGCGGTGATGCGCGAGGGCACGATCTTGCCTCGTTCGGACATGAAGCCCTGCAGCAGGCGCACGTCCTTGTAATCGATCGCGGGCGCGTCCTTGGCCGAGAACGGGCACGACTTGCGGCGGCGGAAGAACGGGCGGGCCATCAGTCTTCTCCCCGCTCGCGGCGACGGGTGCGCTCGCGCTCGTTCTTGCGCATCATCGCCGACGGGCCGGTCTCGTGCTCGTCGACGCTGACGGTCAGCCAGCGGATGATGTCTTCGTTGATCCGGTTCTGCCGCTCGAGCTCGGCGACGACCGCGCCGGGGGCTTCGATGTTGAGGAGCACGAAGTGCGCCTTGCGGTTGCGGTCGATCTTGTAGGCCAGATTCTTGATGCCCCAGGTCTCGGTCTTGGTGACCTTCCCCTGGCCGGCTTCGACGATCTCGGTGGCGGTTGCGGCCAGGGCGTCCACCTGAGCCTGGCTCAGGTCCTGGCGCGCGAGAAAGACATGCTCGTACAGCGGCATGCGCGCGTTCCTTTCACTCCGTGCCGATCGCTGGCTGATCCTGCGGGTGCAGGGGCCCCTCCGGCTTTCTGCGATGCCCCGGGGCCATGGGCCGCGCGAGGAAGCGGTGCCCATACAGCTTTCGGGCGCGATTGCAAGGACGGGGAGCGACTCGGAGCGAAGCGCAGCGCGTGTCCGTTCAGCCAGAGACGGGAGGCTATGAAGAAGCACCATGGCCACTCAAATGCACCCGCATCCGCATTCGACAGCGCAAGTCGCCGGCCATCCGATTCATCCGATGCTGATCCCGTTCCCGATCGCCTTCTTCGTCGGCACTCTGGCGACCGACATCGTTCTTGCGGCGACCGGAGACGCGTTCTGGGCGAGGATGTCGTTCTACCTGATCTGCGCGGGCCTGGCGATGGCGGCGCTCGCCGCTCTCACTGGGCTGACCGACGTGCTCGGCGACCGGTTGCTGCGCCAGCACAACACGGTCTGGCACCATATGATTGGCAATGTCGCCGTCGTCGCGCTGGAGATCGTCAGCCTGATTGTTCGTGTCGGACCACACCATGCGGCCAACGCGCTGCCGTGGGGGCTGATCCTGTCGATCGCCGTCACCTTGCTGCTGCTCTACACCGGTTGGCTGGGCGGCAAGCTGGTCTTTCGCATCCACGCCGGCATATCCGAGGAACCGTCGTAAGCGCGGTTCCTTCGTTGACCGCCTGAAGCAGCCCTCGCATACCGTCTCCCTGGTCATTGGTGGGGAGACTGTATGGACATCGGGCAAGTGGCAATCGCGATGGGCGCAGCAGCGCTCTGTTCGGGCGCCGCGGCACAGGACTCGGCCGCACCGGGCGTCGAGTTCGCGTTCGCGGAAACGGTCACGCTGGGCAAAGTCGTGGAGGTTGGCAAGACGATCCGCGGCGAGCGGCGGATCATCCCGATCACCGGCGGCCATTTCGAAGGGCCGCAAATCAAGGGCGAGGTCATGCCGGGCGGCTGGGACTGGCAACTGACGCGCGCCGACGGCTGCACCGACGTCAAAGCCGATTATTTCCTCAAGACCGATGACGGCGCCGTGATCAACGTGGTCAATACCGGCGAGATCTGTCCGGGTGAAAAAGGTGCTCCGGCGCCGGTGCGCACGCATCCGGTGTTCGAGCCGCCGCTCGGCAAGTACGAATGGCTGGGCCGGCAGGCGTTCGTTGGCACGCTCGGCATGGCACCGGCGAGCGCCGGGCCGGCGGTGCTGATCCGGTTCTATCGGGTGAAGTGACTGGGTTCTCTCCGCCAGGCAGAGATTGCGGTCGCATCCTCGGCGAATCTAGCCGGCCGCGCGCTTCTCGCCGGCCGCGGGCTCGCCATATTGCTGCAGCAAGGTCTCGACGTCGGCGGCTGGCACGGCGCGGCTGATGTGGAATCCTTGAATATGAGTGCAGCCCTCGGCGCCGAGGATGTCGAACTGCTCCGCCGTTTCGACGCCTTCCGCGGTCGTTTCCATCCCCAGCTTCTCCGATAGCTGGATCGTCGCCTGGACGATCGCCCGGCTGTCGGCGCTTTGCGCCACGTCCGCCACGAAGCTGCGGTCGATCTTGATCTTGTCGAAGGGGAACGACCTTAGATAGCTGAGGCTCGAATAGCCGGTGCCGAAATCGTCGAGCGCGATGCGCACGCCGAGCGCGTGCAGGCGATCGAGCAACGAGCGCACCCAGGCCTCGTCGTTGAGCAGCACCGTTTCGGTGATTTCCAGCTCGAGCCGCTCGGGCGCCAGCTGCGCCGTGGCGAGCGCGTTGACCGTAACGGCGATCAGGTCGCCGCGCTTGAACTGGGCCGGCGAGAGATTGACCGCAACCTTGACATCGGCGGGCCAATGGGCGGCTTCCCTGCAGGCTTGCCGCAGGACCCATTCGCCGATCGGAATGATCAGGCTGGTGTCCTCGGCGATCGAGATGAATTCGTCCGGCTGGATCATCCCGCGAGTGGGATGGTTCCAGCGCACCAGGGCCTCGAAGCAGGCGATCGTGCCGCTGCGCAGATCGAGCAAGGGCTGATAATGAACCTCGAACTGGCCTTCGTGGATCGCGGTGCGCAAGTCCGCCTCGAGCTCGCGGCGCTCGCGCAGGCGCGAATCCATGCCGGGCTCGAAAAAGCGATATGAGCCGCGGCTTTCCTCCTTGGCCCGATAGAGCGCGAGATCGCTTTTCTTGAGCAACTCGGCGCCATTCGCGCCGTCGCGCGGGGTGAGCGCGATGCCGACGCTCGCCCCGATGACGATGGTGTGACCTTCGAACTCGAAGGGCCTTTCGAGCGAACCGATGATCCGGTCCGCCAGTGCGGCCGGTACGTCTTCGCCGGCGACTTCGCGCTGGATCACCGCGAATTCGTCGCCGCCGAGGCGAGTAATGAGATCGCCGAGCCCGACAAGGCGTTTCAGGCGCTCGGCCGTGGCCTTGAGGATTTGATCCCCGAAAGAATGGCCGAGCGTGTCATTGACCTCCTTGAAGCGGTCGAGGTCGATCGTCAGGACGGCGAGGCCCGCGGATTGCTCTTCTTCGGCAAGGGCGTCGTCGAGTTGTTTGGCGAAGGCCGTGCGGTTGGCGAGCCCGGTCAGCGCGTCGTGGGTGGCGAGATAGGCGATCTCGCTCACGGTCCGGCGGGCCTCGGTCACGTCTTCGTGCGTCGCCAGCCATCCACCGGCCGGCATCGCCCGAACGCGGACTTCGACGATCCGGCCGTCGCTCAAGGCGACTTCGAACCGGCCATCGCCCGCGGCGAGCGCGGCGACGATCTCTTCATGATAGGTAATCGGATCCCTCAGGGTTGCGTGCTCCGTGAGATACTTGCGGATTGCACCGAACGACGCACCTGTGTGCAGCAAGCGATCCGGGATGCCGTAAAGCTCGCCGTAAACCCGGTTGAACGTGACGAGCTTCTGGTCATCGTCGTAGACGGACAGGCCGTGGATCATGTTCTCCAGCGAGGCGCTCGTGATGGCGGCTTCGCGCCGCAATTGTGCGGTCAGCGCGTCGCGCTCCGCCGCGCCCTGGAGGATCTGTTCGGCCAGCGCGGCGCGCTCCTTGGCTTCCGCGAGTTGCAGGCCGGTCAGCCGCCGTTCGAACCACAGCGCAGCGCAACTGGCAATGAGGATCAGCGAGATCACGACGGTCACGGCGCCGGCAAGGGTATGGCTGTCGACCGTACCGGCGGGAGTGACCCCGACAGGGCCGGGATAAAGCGATACCGCGGCCATGGCGGTGAAGTGCAGGCCGCAAATCGCCAGCGTCAGCACAAAAGGCGCCAGGCGATTACCGACCTTGCTGTCGCGGCGCGAGGCCCACACGGCGGCCGCGGCGAGCACGACGCCGAGCACGACCGAGCCCGTCACCAGCGAGCGGTCCCAGACCATGAAGCCCGAAATCTTGACCGCTGCCATGCCGATGTAATGCATCACTGCCACGCCAGCGCCGACCACGCCTCCGCCAATCGCCGCCAATGCCGGACGCTTGACCAGCGCGATGGTCCAGCCGACGCCGGTGACGAGCACCGCGGCGGCAACCGAAAGCAGCGTGGTTGCGACGTCGTAACCGACCGGCACGTCCGACTGATAGGCCAGCATGGCGATGAAATGAGTGGCCCAGATGCCCAGCCCCGACACGGTGGCGGCAAAGGCGATCCACAGCGGCTTGTGCCTGCCGTCGCCGCGGGCGCGTTCAAAATAGGCGAACGCGACCTGTGAGGCGAGCAGGCAGATGATCGCCGCAACCACGACCAGGCGCAGATCGTGCTGATGAACGATGCAGCTGTAGACGCGGAACATGAAACCCCCTTCAGAGTGGTTCGGGGGATTACCGTGTGGGCTACTTAGGAGGTGTTAACGTACTGGCAGCGCTGGATTAACCATCCTTGCTAGCCAAGGCGTGCCAGGAGTTCCTGCGCGAACGTCGTCAGAGTGTCGTCGCGCGCGCCCATCACGACGACGCGGTCGCCGGGGCGGGCGTGGGCGAGAATGCGTTCGCCGCAGCCGTCGCGGGTCGGGATGTACTCGGCGCGACCGCCGTGCTCCTCGATCATGACGACGATCCGCTCGCTGCCTTCGCTGCGGTCGACGGTGCCGCCGAAATAGACCGGGTCGCACATCAGCGTGAGGTCCTCCGGGCCCAGCTCTTCGGCAAACGTGCGCGCGAGCTCATGGCCCATCTGGCGCAGCGGGCCATAGCCGTGCGGCTGGAAGAACGCGATCACCCGGCCAGGGTGTGCCTTTAGCGTGCGCAAGGTGGCGCGGCATTTCTCCGGGTTGTGGCCGAAATCGTCGATGACGGTGACGCCGGAAGGGGTGGTGCCGATCACGTCGAACCGGCGGGCGAGGCCCTTGAAGCTGGCAAGCGCGGCGACCGCTTCGGCAATGTCGACTCCGGCCGCTGCGGCGCCGGCGATCGCGGCGAGGGCGTTCGACAGGTTGTGCCGCCCGGGCATTTGCAGCGTCAGCCGATGGGTCGAGCCGTCGCGCCGGTCGAGCAGCACGGCACCGATGCCGGCGCCGCTCTCGTCGATCGTGCCTTCCACCACGCCGAGTGTCGCGTCCGGCGCTTGAACGCCGAACGTGATCACCTGGCCCGCGTGCGTGGCGATCAAGCGCGCTTCCTCATCGTCGGCGTTGGCCGCCACGTGGCGGGCGGTCATGACGAAGCCGGAGAACAGCGCGCGCAACTCTTCCATGCTCTTGTGGTCCAGGCTGACGTTGAGCAGCACGGCTACTTGCGGCCGGTAAAGCGCGATCGAGCCGTCGCTTTCGTCGACTTCGGACACGAACACACTGCCGTTGCCAACCTTGGCGCTGGCGAACGGCGCGTCGGGCGAGACGAAGTTTTTCATCACTGCGCCGTTCATGATCGTCGGATCGCGCCCGGCCTGCTCCATGATCCAGCCGAGCATGCCGGTCACGGTCGACTTACCGCTGGTGCCGCCGACGGCGATGCCGCATTCGGCGGCGTTGAACAGCGCGGCGAGCAGCTCGGCGCGGCTCATCCTCGGGCACCCGAGTTCCTTCGCGCGGACGACTTCTGACACGGTGTCCTCGATCGCCGCCGAAGCGACCAAGGTTTGCTGCGACGAGACGATGCCGCTGCCGTCCTGCGGGAAGAGCGCGAAGCCCTGCCGCTCAAGCGAGGCGAACTTTTCCGGCGTACGCCCCTGGTCGCGGCTGCGGTCCGAGCCGGCCACTTCGGCGCCGAGGCCCTTGAGGATTGTCGCCAGCGGCAACATGCCGGAGCCGCCGATGCCGCAGAAGAACCAGGGATGGGCGGTGAAGTCGTCGACGCCGGGCATAGGCGGGCAGGTATGCGGTTGTCGGTAGCGATACAAGGCCGCTAGAAGCGCGCCATGTTCCGCATCGCCATCTGCGCCCCCGCCACGCCGATCCGGAGTGAAGACGCGGCGCGGGTCGAGGGGCTGGCGAGAGCCGAATTCCCCGACCTGCAGCTGGATTTTCACCCGCAATGCTTTGCCGACGGCGGCCATTTCGCCGGGCCGGACGCCATGCGCCTCGGAGCGCTGCTGGCGTGCGCGAACTCGGCGGCCGACGCGGTGTGGTTCGCCAAGGGCGGCTACGGCTCGAACCGGATCGTGGCGCAGGTGGTCGAGGCGCTGGCGGGGCGCGAGGGGAAGCAGCAGTGGTTGGGTTATTCCGATTGCGGCTACTTGCTCTCCGCCGCGCACAAGCATGGCTTTGCCCGCTCGATTTACGGCCCGATGCCGGTCGATATCCGCCGTGAGGGCGGCGATGACGCAATCCGGCGCGCGCTCGGCTGGTTCGCCGGGCACCGCGAGGGACTCGAGCCGAACCTCGACGGCCGCCCGACCGTCGCCTTCAACCTGATCACGCTGGCAATGCTGTGCGGCACGCGGTTCCTGCCCGATCTGACCGGATACGTGGTCATGGTCGAGGAAGTAGCGGAGCATCTCTACGCCATCGACCGGCTGTTCTTCCATGTCACCGAACACTTGCGCGGGATTGCCGGCCTCAGGCTCGGCCGCTTGAGCGCCATCCCCGAGAACGATCGCCCGTTCGGCACGGAGCCGGAGGATGTCGTGCGCGACTGGTGCGAGCGAGCCGGCATTCCCTACCTGGGCCGGGCCGACATAGGCCACGACGCCGCCAACCGGATCGTGCCCTTCGGCCCCTTCGGCCAAGCTCAGGACAGGCTTGCCTGATCACGCCCTGGGCCATAGGCGCGGCGCGCAAGAGGAGTTCGCGATGAGAGCCTTCATCTTCCCGGGGCAAGGCAGTCAGAAGGTCGGCATGGGCGTCGAGCTGGCCGGGGCCAGCGCCGCTGCGCGCGAGGTGTTCGAGGAAGTCGACGAGGCGCTCGGCCAGAAGCTCTCGGCGATCATGCGCGAAGGACCCGAGGACGTGCTGATGCTCACCGAGAACGCCCAGCCGGCGATTATGGCGAACGCCATCGCCGTGGTGCGGGTGCTTGGGAAGGAAGGCGGCCTGTCGCTCGCCGCCAAGGGCGATTGCGTCGCCGGCCACAGCCTGGGCGAGTACACCGCTCTGTGCGCCGTGGGCGGGTTCACGCTAACCGACACGGCTCGACTGCTGCGCCTGCGGGGCCTGGCCATGCAGGCGGCGGTGCCGGTCGGTGAAGGCGCGATGTGCGCGCTGCTCGGGGCGGACATCGACAAGGCGACCGCGCTGGCGGCCGCGGCCGCCGATGGCGAGGTGTGCGAGATCGCCAACGACAACGATCCGGGGCAAGTCGTGCTGTCGGGCAGCAAGGATGCCATCGAGCGCGCGGTCGCCATGGCCAAGGACTTCGCCATCAAGCGCGCCGTGCCGTTGGCTGTGTCGGCGCCATTCCACAGCTCGCTGATGAAGCCGGCCGCCAAGGCGATGGACGAGGCGCTCGAGCGCGTAACCCTGCAGCCGTTCCGCCTCCCGCTCTACGCCAACGTCACCGCCAAGGAGTGCACCGATCCCGACGCCGAGCGACTGCTGCTCGTGGAGCAAATCACCGGCCGCGTCCGCTGGCGCGAGAGCGTGCTCGCGATGAAAGCGGCCGGCGTCGACCATTTCGTCGAGCTGGGCGGCAAAGTCCTCGGCCCCATGGTCTCGCGTACCGTGGAGGACGTGAAGGTGACCAGCGTGGTGACGATGGCCGACATCGAAGCCCTCGCGAAGGAGATCTGAGACATGTTCGACCTTTCGGGAATGACCGCCCTCGTCACCGGCGCCAGCGGCGGGATCGGCTCGTCGATCGCCCGGTGCCTCGCGCGACAAGGGGCGCGGCTGGCGCTGTCGGGATCGAACGCCAGCAAATTGCGCTCATTTCGCGAGGAACTGAACGAGCAGTTTGGTCATGATAACATCGAGATAACCTGCGATCTTGCCAACACCACTCAAGTCGAGGAACTGGTACCGGCGGCGATCGACACGTTCGGCCAGCTCGACATCCTGGTCAACAACGCCGGCATCACCCGCGACAACCTCGCCATGCGGATGAAGGACGAGGAGTGGGACGCGGTGATCCGCGTCAACCTCGAGGCCGCCTTCCGACTGATGCGGGCGGCGGCCAAGCCGATGATGAAGGCGCGCTTCGGGCGGATCGTCAGCGTGACCAGCGTGGTCGGGGCGACGGGTAATCCCGGACAGGTGAACTACTCTGCGGCGAAGGCGGGTCTCGTCGGCATGACCAAGAGCTTCGCCCAGGAAGTCGCCACCCGCGGCATCACCGCCAACTGCGTCGCCCCCGGCTTCATCCGCACGGCGATGACCGACGCGCTCAACGACGCGCAGAAGGAAGCGATCAACAGCCGCATCCCGATGGGCCGGATGGGCGAGGGCGGCGACATCGGTGCCGCGGTGGTCTATCTCGCCAGCAAGGAAGCCGGCTACGTCAGCGGGCAGACCCTGCACGTCAACGGCGGCATGGCGATGTTCGCCTAGGGTTCAAGCCGGGCCGAACACCTCGTCGAACAGCTCGAACATCGCCGCCCAGCTCTGGCGGTCGGCGCTGGCGTCGTAGGCGACCGCCGGATTGAGCGGCGGCGCCGGGTTGGTGAAGCCGTGCTTCACGCCGCCGTACGAATGGAAGTGCCAGTCAGCGCCGGCGGCATCCATTTCCTCCCAGAAGCCGATCAGCTGGCTGCGTGGGACTGCCGGGTCGGCGTCGCCGTGGCACACGAGGATGCGAGCGGTGATCGCGCCCGGTTCGGCGGGAAGGTCGGTGCCGAGCAGGCCATGGAAGCTGACGACCACGTCCAACGGCGCGCCCTCTCGGGCGAGCTCAA